>JANONW010000222.1:0-1637 GCA_031421065.1 Prolixibacteraceae bacterium | reverse complement strand
TTATTAATCGGTGTCATTAAGTGGCCTCTCCCTCAAGGGAGAGGGCTGGGTGCCTCCCCATCAAGAATAAACGACCCGAACCTTTTCCTCGCCCAGCATTTTATACAGCGCATGTAACAGGTCGTCATGCAACGTCACTGCCCACTCATCACTCAAAGCCAGCGGCACGCTGCCGAGCAGATTACTGTAATCAATAACAATCGGACATTTCCCGCCACTATAGGGTTGCAGCAATTCTTTTAGCTGGCTCACGCTCACTTTGTTGCGCTCACTGATCGCTAACTCCAGCCGTTTTGCAAAAATAGAGCGCGCCGATGCGAAGTCAAACAATTCTTCTGCGGTCACGCGCATGTTGCCGGAATAGTCATCCAGGCTGACTTTGCCGCGCACGACCAGCAGTTCGTCTTCGCGTATCCACGGCCGACTGGCTTCAAAAATTTCGTTGAACACGGTCATCTCCACTTGCGCTGTGCCATCGTCCAGCGTCACCACGCCCATGCGCCCACGGCGTGTTTGTTGAATGCGCACAGCAGCCACCATGCCAGCCAGCACGATCGCGGTTCCAGTGCGTTTGGTGTAACCATTCTGACTATTTTGCTGGCCATTTTGTGGAGCCGCTGGCGGCGTGATATCTGCCAGACGCGCCTTGACGAAATTGGCTAACTCCGTGGCGAACTCGTGGTAAGGGTGGCCGCTGATGTAAAAACCCAGCGCCAGTTTTTCCTGCTGCAATTGTTCGCGCATTTTCCACGGCGTCACATTCGCCAGAATGACCGGCATGGCAGCACTCTCATCATCGCCGAACAAACTGTTCTGGTTAATCGCGCGCGCCTGTTGCTCGGCACTGCCCAGTGCCGCATCGACCGAAGCCAGCAGCTGATGGCGCTGACTGGAGATCGCATCAAATGCCCCGCCGCGTATCAGCGCTTCGATGGCACGGCGATTGACAACGCGTTTATCCACCCGATGACAAAAATCGAACAAATCACGGAACGCTCCACCCACTTTGCGCGCTTCATTTATGTTGTTAATGGCGGCTTCGCCGGTGCCCTTTATCGCACCCAAACCATACGCAACAGTGTGCTCATCTACCGGCGTAAAACGGTAGCCGGATGAATTAATATCCGGCGGCAGGATGCGCACTTTTTGCAGCAGGGTGTCTTGATAGAACGTAAATACCTTATCGGTATTGTCCATATCCGATGACAGCGTGGCGGCCATGAACGCCGCCGGATAATGCGCCTTCAGGTAAGCGGTTTGGTACGCAACCAAGGCATACGCGGCAGCATGCGATTTGTTGAAACCGTAACCAGCAAATTTTTCCATCTGGTCAAACAACTGTTCAGCATCGCGCTCTTTCATGCCGCGCTCGACCGCGCCTTTAACAAAAGCGCCGCGCTGTTCGGCCATTTCTTCCAGCTTTTTCTTGCCCATCGCACGACGCAACAAATCGGCTGCACCCAGGCTGTATCCGCCTATCACCTGGGCAATCTGCATCACCTGTTCCTGATACACCATCACGCCATAGGTCGGCGACAAAATTGGTTCCAGTTTGGGATCGAGGTAATGCACTTGTTCCAGCCCCAGTTTGCGGCGACTGAAATCCGGAATCAGATCCATCGGGCCGGGGCGATACA
>JANONW010000221.1:0-1957 GCA_031421065.1 Prolixibacteraceae bacterium | reverse complement strand
TTGTTAACACCTTCAATTGTGTTTGAAGGGGTTGATTTTAGCGGGATTTAAAGCCTCCCCCGACCCCTCCAAAGGAGGGGAGTAAGCAAAAACGGATTGACTTTTGGTCAATCCGTTTTTTCGTTTGGGAGCAGGAGAATCCTTTCTCCTGATTTTTGAAGAGTTTTTCCTCCGACCTGACAACGTCTTCAGACTTGTCAGCGTCACAAAAAGAAACTAAAATTCACGGACTTAGGAAAGTCCGCAGGGCTGTTCAATTCTAAATAAATTGTTGATAACAATATAGTCTATCATGATTTAGGCTGTTTTGGTATGACTCATCATTTATATTGTCGATTTTATTTCTTCTGAAGATATTTAAAGCAAAGCTCCTGAGTATGGACATGTTTTCAGGTTTTACCCTGATCCTGGAATAATCCTCCCTTAATGTTACATCCCTTACATGGTGGTCTGAATTTTCAATAAACCAATGTTCCCTGATGTGCCGGTATGCGTTTTTTGCATTTACTTCATAGTTGGACAAGTACAGGGCTTGTTCTTGCCTGGTTTTATATTCCTTTTCCTTTGCGCTGTATATTTGAGATTTACGCTCCACCGATATTACTGTTTTGACCGCTCCTGCCCAGAACTTATCTTCGATGAAACCGCTTTGATTGTAAAAAACTGTAACCGTCCTGTCCTCAATCCGGTTCCTGTTCTTTTCACTTGTATTTTCATATGTGCCATTGACAGGGCAAAAACGCGTAATGTCATTACAGTTTTGCAAAAGCCCTTTCTGGTTGTCTTTCAGTTGTATTATCAGCTTCTTGCCGCTTTCCCCGGCTATGTCAAAAGTTTTTTTTGACAATGCAGGGCGTCCAAAGTATAAACAATACCTTCAAGTTGCAATTCGGTTATCAGCCTTTGAAAAACCGGTATCTCATTTGTTTTTTCTTCGATTACTTCATGCGCTAAAATCAGCCTCTGGCGCGTCTCAAAAAAACTTAAAACCTGTACCGCCTTCTTGTCTTCAAAATGATCATAGCTCCCCCTGAGCACCTTCCCGTCCACGGCAATGCTCGTTTCTGCAGTGCTGTTGCCCTGCTTGCAGAGGCTTTGTGAATAAGATCGAAAACAATGTTCAAGTCCGTTGCGGTCGGCCCCTTGTATGATATTCCGCACCGTGGAGTAGGACGGGGGGCGTTTCCAGTTAAGGCAAAAATCTTTGTCCAAGGTTTTATAGCGCACTTTTATGAAACTTGATATTTGGCGGTACGATTTGGCGTTGCTTAAAATTGCCATGATCGAAAAAAGAATTATATGTTTTAATTCGTACCTTAGCCCTTGCGCGCGCCGGTGATCTTTCAGGTCATCGAGGAATGTTGATATCATAGCTCTTTATTTTATTGGTTATTAGACACATCCAAAATAAATCTATTTTGTCAACATTCCTGATTTTTAAAAATATGTTTTCAGCTTAGAATTGAACAGCCCTGTGGTTGTGTCTGGCAGCGATAACTTTTGCATTTGGCTTTTTAAATAAATACAACATCACGTTTTTAATGCTAGGTTTATTGCCCGCAATTTTCATTTCAAGTCACCGAAAAATATTTCTTAACAAACATCTTTACTTTTCAATACTGCTTGCTTTATTAATAGTTTCTCCCAATTTAATCTGGCAGGAAAAGATCTTGGGATTTCGGCAGATAATCTTAGTAAACTTGCCACAAATAATAAAAGCTTTGTATCAGAAGTTATGGGTATAATGGGTGGTAAGGGAAATGATCAGGATAAGCTTTCGAAAATTGGTTTGAAAAATACCGATTTAACCAAATTTGTAACTGGTTTACTTGGTGATTCAACCGCAGGTAAATACCTCGAAAAAGTACAAAAACAATTGGGGCCTTTAAGAACAAAATACAAACTGGCAAAAATGTTTATGTAATTTTTTGATAATATTTATCAATTAAATTGGGCT
>JANONW010000220.1:0-11868 GCA_031421065.1 Prolixibacteraceae bacterium | reverse complement strand
TACGTTAAACCGATTCAGATCAAAAAGCATGGCAATAAGGCCAAGAGTATTTTCAAATATGGATTAACATACATTGCAACAGTTCTGCTAAACTCTAGTTTTCAACCTGATATAGATGTATTCAAATTTTTGTCATGTACTAAGCGTCTTCATTTTAATGAGTTTAAGTGCTGCTCGCGTATCAAGAATCAAAACGATGAAATTACTCAATTCATAATACCAATTCAATTCCGTCCGAAAGAAATCTTCGGGTTTTGTTCAGCCTTTTTGCGCAGTCGGTTACCACCACTCTTTGCCAAAGTCTATAAATATTTCGTCACTCTGTGACAGAAAAATCCAACAGATGATGTTCCTTGCATTGCCAAAACTCCCTTCCCATTTTTGGGGAAGGGCTGGGGATGGGGCTTTTTTTACACCAATTCCACCGTCACTTTTTTGAAAAAACGGGTTTCGAGCAATCTCACAATACGTCTGACTACTGACTTGCGGATTTCAAGTTCGATAGGCTGGTCAGGATCTTGATGTGCCCAGTTGATACGGGTCCCGACAATAATATGGATATCATCGTGCTGTGTCAAAAGTTTTACCACTTCTTCTGGAGGACTATCGCCCAAACGCATTTCGCTTGAATAATTTTCCAGGATTTCCTCCACTCGTCCCAGTGTCAGAATCCCTTCCGTTACAATTTCGAACCCTTCCATTTTGGCTGCCGGGGGCAATGTTTTCTCCGAAAAACGATGCTGGATATCAATTTCCAAACCCAGTTCGCGGGCAATAATCTCGGCAGTTGTTCCGCCGCATATAATTTTCTTGCCCGGAAAATTTTGAATTTTCTTCACAAAATCGGCATCCTTAATTTTATAGAACGGTGGTCCGGTAATCAGCATAAATTCGCGGGGCTTCCTGAAGTAAACTACCCCGCAACTGGCATCGTCGCTCATTTCGAACCCATCGTTCATCGAAGCCTGGTTCAATATTTTTCGCGCCAGTTTAGTGGCCGAGATCTCATATTCGCGTTCGATCTGACTTTCAGCGAATTTTTCAATATTATCTAAGCCCCAACCGGTTGGAAACCGTTTGCTTCCCAATCCTGACTGATTAATACCATCGGTCATAAAAATAATCCGGTCTTCGAGCATGGGCGAAAACTCCCTGACCCGCAAAATTTTGCCTGCATTTTCTTCGCCCCTGATTGGAATCTGAAACTCTTTCGGATTAAATACCTGCCCTCTCCTGAAAATTATCGAGCGGGGATTGTCATAATTTATAATCCACACCTGGCCGGCATCTTCAATCTCTAAAATGGTAAAAGTGGCATAACTTTCTTTTCCATCCCTGCTTTTGGGCAGTGCGCGCATAAAGATATTGGCAGCAACTTCGGGTTTTGTATGGAACGAGGCGTAGTTCAGCGCCATCGATGCGGTTAAGGTAGCCAAGACATTGGCTTTTACCCCATGCCCAATCCCATCCGAAAGTACCAGAATGCTGCGCCCTTCCGCTTTTATCAGGCGCGAATGGAAAACATCGCCGCAAACAACCTGTCCATGCCGGTTGAGCTGATGGACATCTACTTCTATGTGATAATCGTTACCCATCCTCTCCGTATTGGTATGATTCTATGATCGAATTAAGCAATTCCTCAGTCAGCGAGGCGTTATCGCCTAATAGGAACGCGATTTTCTGTACTGTTTCCAGATTTTGCCGGTTTACGCGTTGTGCACGGCTAATGATTTCTTCGCGAACAAGCGACGGAGCAGACATATCGCGCAGTAATGCCCCCACTACCCTGTGTTTGTAAATAGTGATCACCGAAATATGTAACAGTTTATTCTGGATCTTCAGGTCACGCTCGATCATATTTTCTCCTGAAATCATGGCCGAGGAAAACATCTTGAAGATAACATCCGGAACCAGTTCTTTCAGTTCGGCGCCATGCAGTCCGGGAATTGTTTCATAAAGTTCTTCAATCTCAGTTCCAAAAAGCTTTGCAAATGCTTCGTTCGAATCAATCACTTTTAATTCACTGTCAACGATAATAATCCCAGCCCTGATTTTATGCATCATGGCTGATGCGATAACGGTTGCCTCGCGGGCTTTTTCCAGTTTGCGTTCCGTTTTTTTGCGTTCTGTGATGTCGAATACCGATCCTACAATGCCTATAATTTCACCATCATTACTACGAATAACCGCTTTGTTGAAAACAACATCGTGCATTACGCCCGATGAATCGCGGAATTTCGCTTCATAATTCTGGTCTCCCGGGCTATCGAGCAATTCCTGATCGCGTTTTGCATAGATTTCGGCAATTTCGAATGGTTGAATATCGAAAACCGTTTTTCCGATAATTTGAGATTTGGGCAAACCCAACAGTTTTTCCTGTGCCAGATTACAAGCCATGTAAATGCCTTTCATGTCGCGGTAAAAAATAGGAATTGGCAAAGCATCAATAATTTTTTGATGCAATTCGGGATCATCAATGAATCCCTGATTGTAAGATTTTTCTTCGTAAATCATGGTGCGTAAATTACGATCTTAAATTACGAATCTAATCCTGAATATTCAATTTTATTTTACAATTTCTGAAACCGCTTCAATTGTACCCAGTGTTTCATTTTTTACTTTATAAAATCCTTCTCTATAACCATTTTAAATAAGACCGGGACCTAACTAAAATCATCACTTATTGGTTATTTTTTCTGAAATTTGCCGCAAACCCCTTTAAAAACAAAAATGAAGCTAAAAGAGATCGCTGTAATCCTGAATGCTACGATATCATGTGGTGCCGAAATGCTGGAAGAAGAGGTGGAAATGGCATTCAGTTCCGACCTGATGAGTGATGTGCTCACACTTGATTCTGACAATCTGATATTGTTGACCGGATTGGTGAACATTCAGGCTATCCGTACGGCCGAAATGGCAGACATCCATGCCATTGTATTTGTGCGCAACAAAAAAACAAACCCGCAAATGCTCGAACTGGCCAAGGAGAAAGGAATGTGCATCCTCGAATCGCCTTATTCGCTCTTTAAATCGAGCGGCCTTTTATTTCAGGCCGGACTAAAACCCGTATATTAGATTTACAATTAAACTATTTACCATCTACTATTTCCAGTTAACGACCAAGAAGCAAAGTATGAGAAACCAGAAAGCCTTTCATCAGTGTGATTTTTTTCTCCCCCTCTTTTGGAGGGGGCAGGGGGAGGCTTTCAATATTCAAATAAGAAAATATTCGGGTGACGGTTCTTTAAGCCCCCTCTTGTGGAGGGGGTTTGGGGGAGGCTACTGGGGGGAGGCTTTGTGAAACTATTTTTTCCCATACAAGGAGGCGATTTTACTCACGCGGGGCATCCGTCGAGCGAAGTGAAAAAGGTATTGAAGCAATTGGATATTGATGGAAAAACAATTAAAAATATTGTGATTGCATTGTACGAGGCAGAAGTGAATGTGGTGGCACATGCCTATCGGGGAACCATTGATGTTGAAATAGAAGAGAACAAAATGACGATTTGGGTTACCGATGAAGGGCCGGGTATCGCCGACATTGAGTTGGCCATGCAGGCCGGGTTTTCAACCGCAAGCAAAGAGGTTCGCGAGATGGGTTTTGGCGCGGGAATGGGCTTGCCCAATATCAAAAAAAATACAGACGAATTAAATATAGAATCAGAAGTGGGAAAAGGCACAAAGGTTAAAATGGTAAATTATTTCTCATGAGCGGATTGCCCAATTATCATGCGTTGCACGTTGATGAAAATAAATGCATCGGTTGTACTCATTGTATGATCGCTTGTCCGGCTGAAGCAATTCGTGTAGTCAATGGGCTGGCAGTAATTGACTACGAACGCTGTGTTGACTGTGGCCAGTGCCATCGGGCCTGTCCAACCAGTGCTTTCTATGTTGAACAGGATGATCTGGTGAAAATAAAAGCTTTCAAATACCGTGTGATCCTTTTTCCGTCCGTCATGATCGGACAGTTTCCGGAGAAATACAACGAAACACAGATATACGGCGGCTTGAAAAAAGTTGGGTTTACCCATGTTTTTGAGGTCGAACAACCAATGCAACTGCTGATTGATTCAGTAAACGAATATTTAGGGAACAAAGAAAATCCAAAACCAGCCATCTCCACATACTGTCCCGCTATTGTTCGGCTTATACAGGGACGGTACCCATCGCTAATCGAAAATCTCATTCTACGGAAAGTGCCGCACGACCTTGCCGCTCATTTTGCCATTGAAATGCTGATGTTGGAAGGAGCGAACCGCGACGAAATTGGACTCTTTTATGCTACTCCCTGTATTGCTAAAATTGCTTCAGTAAAAAGTCCGGAAGGCGAGCGCGAGTCGATCGTGGATGGCATTGTTAATATGAACCACCTTTACAATGAGGTGATGAAAGTAATTACGGAAGTTGAAACCGAAGATAATTCAGTTCAGCGGGAAAACCTTTCGGAGGAAGGTATTTTGTGGAGCCTGACACGGGGAGAGTCCCGCCATTTTGGTTCAAGAAGTATTGCCATTGACGGGATTCACAATGTAATACGGTTTCTGGAAAGGCTCGAAAACGATCAGGTGAAGGGAGTTGATTTTCTGGAACTTCGAGCTTGCGGCCAAAGCTGTGCAGGTGGTATTTTACTTACCGGAAACAGATTTCTGACCGTTGAAAAACTTGAGCGACGGGCAAAACGCTATCCATCAGCAAAAGATATTTCAGAATCGACCATCAGGATTGATATTGAAGAACTGAAACAAAAGATGGTCATCGATTCCATCAGCCCCAAACCGCTTTTTATCTTTGGCAAAGACCGGGTCAAAGCGATGGACAAAATGACCAGGGCACAAAGAATAGTATGTTCTTTGCCAGGTATCGATTGTGGAGCTTGCGGAGCGCCCAATTGCCATGCCCTGGCCGAAGACATGGTGAACAACAAGGCGAAAATGTCTGATTGCATTTTCCTGCAACAGATGTGGGAAGACGAGGGAAAGATTACAGCCAGAAAAGCACTCTTGAATGTGCAAAAAAAATGGGGAACAGATAGATTTAAAGCAGATTGTAATAAAAGGGGAAGACGAAATGAAGGTTTCTGAAATTGTTGAAAAACTTGACTTAAAAGTGTATTCGGGCCTAAAAGGTTTGGATCGTGAAATTTCGGGCGGATATGTTTCCGACCTGTTGAGCGATGTAATGGGAAATGCCCGTGAAGGCGAAGTTTGGATTACCTTGCAGGTGCATCAAAATGTACTGGCCATTGCTTCACTGAAGGATCTGGCTGCCATTATTCTTGTGAATAAACTTGAACCGCAGGAAAATACAGTGAGACATTCCGACGATGAAAATATTCCTGTGTTGGGAACCAGCTTATCCACATTCGAAATTGTGGGTAAACTGTATCGACTCTTAATCCAGTAAATGATGCAAATGTTCAGGACTGATCTTCATATCCACACGGTTTTGTCGCCTTGTGGCGATCTGGAAATGAGTCCTGCACGAATCGTGTCGCTTGCCAGCAAACGGGGATTGGATATCATCGGGATCACAGATCACAACTCGACCAAACAATGCGAGTTGGTTTGGAAACTGGGTCGAAGGTTAGGATTGACGGTTATTCCCGGATGCGAAATGTCAACCCGTGAAGAGGTTCATTGTCTGGGTTTGTTCGAAAATTTTGATGCATTGAACGATTTTCAGGATTACCTCGATCAGCACCTGACCATCATTCCAAATAACCCTGTACTATTTGGCTATCAGGCGTTGGTTGATGAAAACGAAAATATTCTGGAAGAGTTGCTTAATTATTTGGGGGCGTCGCTGGATGTAAGCATCGAAGAAGTGGAGCAGAAAGTACACGAATTATCTGGAATTTTTATCCCAGCCCATATCGACCGGCCACGGAACAGCCTTTTCAGTCAACTGGGAGTTTTCCCCCCCGAGCTAAAAGTGGAGGCGCTTCAGATTTCGAAAGGCGCTAATGAAACGGTTGTTAGGGAAAAATTCAGGATCAGTCCAACCATTACTTTGGTGAAATTCTCTGATGCCCATTATCCGGACGATCTGGGAAAAACATTCACGATCTTTGAATTGGAGAATCCAACTTTCGGCGAAATAAGAAAGGCGTTGTTGCGGGAGGATGGAAGAATGGCCCGCATTTCATAAGCTGCTTCCTATTCCGTTTTTTAAAGGGGAAATCACCCACAAAACAAATGTCCTTTCATCAAAATTATTTTGAAAGTACTTTAAATCATGTGAATAGAAATAAATGCTCCCGTTAATGTCAATTATGTTTGCAGATTCTTCAAGTACAACTGAAACTTCACCATTGATCACAAAACAAATCTCCTGTCCATTTCTTCGATGATTTTCACCCTTGTGATAATAAACTCGATGTTACTCCGATATCTTTGGCCAATACATCCCTTAACCTTTCCGATATAACGTTCCGTTAAAAAGGACAATTTAAAATCGGTAAATACAAGAGACTCCATAGTTAAGTGTACTTTAAATTTTTCATTAAAAAGTAAATGCCATTTACTTTTTAATGAAAAATTAGATTTTTTTTTATCTATTTGCATGGTAAATAAAATTAAATTATTCCGGTGTATATTAAAATATAATCAGGGAAGTTGGGTTTGAAAAGTATATGGAGAAATATCTTTAAACATGGCCAAGATAGGTACTAACATCGAAAAAGCTGCGGAATTATTGCGGAATGACGAGCTGGTGGCAATACCAACCGAAACCGTTTATGGTTTGGCTGGTAACGGGCTTAAAAATGATACTATCGGGAAAATTTACATGGTTAAAGGCAGGCCGGCAAACAATCCATTGATTTTACACATTTCTTCACTGGAAAAAATGGAAGGTTTGGCCACCCATATTCCTGAAACAGCAATAAAGCTTGCTGAGAAATTTTGGCCGGGGCCACTTACTTTGGTTTTGCCAAAAAACGATAAAGTCCCAGATAAGGCAACAGCAGGACTGAAAACCGTTGCAATAAGGGTTCCTGCACACGAACTTACATTAAGGCTTCTTTCAATGCTCGACTTTCCGCTGGCAGCTCCAAGTGCAAACCTTTCAAACAGGCTTAGCCCTACAACAGCAGAACATGTTCATTTTCAAATAGGGGAAAGGATTAAATATATTCTTGATGGTGGACAGTGTAGCAAAGGCATAGAATCGACCATTGTTGGGTTTGTTGATGAAACACCAATAATATTGAGGCATGGGGCATTAGGTATTGATAGAATCAAACAGGTTACAGGGAAAGTGTTTACAAAAAAACATAACATGATAGTTGCGCCAGGGATGTTCCCAAATCATTATTCACCTGTAACAAGGCTAATTGCATCTGAAAACATCCGGCAAACAATTTCAGGTTTGTCTGGGCTTAATTTGGCAGTTTTGACTCTTTACCCGGATACATTGAAGGAACCTGATGATGATATGTTTAAAGCAAGCCTTTCCCAGAGTGGCGATTTATCAGAAGCAGCCTATAACCTCTATGATAAACTTTTTCTACTGGATAAAATGAATTTTGATTGTATAGTAGTAGAATATGTTCCAGATGTAGGGATTGGTATCAGTATTAATGACCGATTGAGAAGGGCTTCAAATTAATAATAATAAAATCAATAGAAATGAATGAAGTAACAGGATTATTACAACTTCGTGCAGAGGTCAGGGAGTTGTTGGAGGGGAAAAAGATTATTTTTCCTGAATCGAGAAGCCATATTTTGTCGTTGGCAATGGGAGACAGTAGCGAAGTATTCGAAGTTGCTTATGATGTTGAAGGATTAGGCAAAGTTGTTGAGGCAACCGTAACAAAATGCAAAAATGGCCTTGCAGTCAACTATGCCGATATTTACATGCGAAGGCGAGACCCTGATTGTATGGTAATTGCCGATGATGGCGATACCGATAAAGTTAGATACTCTGAGCGGTTCAACGAAGATTTCGAGCCATTGAGGAACTTGACCTTCGAATGGTTAGGAAACCAGAAAGAATTGATTGTTATGCCTTTTATGGCTGGAGGGGATGAGTATGGGTATCCTTCACTTTTAATTGCCCCCGCCAATGCAGGTTTTTTCGCAGGAGGTTTGGCCGATTTACAAGGTTTTATCCCAAAGGCGGAAATCCCGGAAAACTTTTGCCCAATAGCCATTATTTACCTGGCTCCGACTTTCAGGCATACCCATTTTGACGGCAAGCAGATTGTTGTTCATAACCGTCTTGAAAACCTTCACGAATTGTTTTCGTTCAATCTTTACCCTGGCCCAAGTGCAAAAAAAGGAGCTTATGGCATTTTGTTGAACATTGGTGAAAGAGAAGGATGGGTAACGTTGCATGGCGCTACTGTAAAACTGATCACCCCCTATGATAATGAATTAGTAATAATGCACGAAGGTGCAAGTGGCGGTGGAAAAAGTGAAATGATTGGGGAGATACACCGTCGGCCAGATGGCCGTGTCCAAATTGGACAAAACGTCATCACACAAGAAAAAATAATAATTGACCTGTCGGATACCTGCGAGCTCCAACCTATAACCGATGATATGGCGTTGTGCCCCCCTATCTTACAGCAAAATTCAAAAAAGCTGGTAATAACCGATGCAGAGCAAGGTTGGTTTTTGAGGGTTGACCATATAAAAGAGTATGGTACCGAGCCTCAACTCGAAAAGTTAACCATTCATCCTCCTGAACCTTTAATTTTTATAAACCTTCAAGGGAAAGTGAACTCGTCTTGTTTAATTTGGGAACATACCGAAGACGAACCTGGGAAAAGTTGTCCTAATCCTAGAGTTATTATGCCCCGCCGGTTTTATAAAAATACGATTGCCCAGCCGGTAGAGGTTGATGTACGAAGTTTTGGCATTCGTACCCCCCCGTCAACAAAGGATAATCCAAACTACGGAATTGTTGGCATGTTGCACGTATTGCCCATGTCGCTGGCTTGGTTATGGAGGCTTGTAGCGCCAAGGGGATATTCTAACCCAAGCATTACCGATACAGAAGGACTTTCGGGTGAAGGGGTTGGATCATACTGGCCATTTGCAACCGGCAAAATGGTAAATCAGGCAAACATTTTGCTCGAACAAATGATAAATACACCTTCGACCCGATATAAACTTATTCCTAACCAGCATATTGGTGCATATAAGGTTGGTTTTATGCCCGAATGGATTGCCCGTGAATACATTGCCCGAAGGGGCAGTACAAAGTTCAAGCCGAATCACCTCGAACCAGCAAGATGTCCATTATTGGGCTATTCAGTTTCGTCAATCAAAATTGATGGCACATTTATACCATCATACCTGTTAAGGGTAAATGAACAGCCAGAGGTAAAATCAAAAGGATATGATAAAGGGGCTGAGATACTTACAGATTTCTTTAAGAAAGAAGCCAGTCAATTTTATTGCGATGAGCTTCACCCAATGGGTAAAGAAATAATCGAAACGCTATTAAAAGATGGAAGTTTAGACGATTATCTTCGGATAACACCATATCAATAAAAAAAAGGCTGCCCAAAATTTTCTCAAAAAATGGCAAGAATTGTTTGTTTAATGCTAAATTTAAAATTTAAAAGATATGAATAAGTCGAATTCAACTTTCATTGTTAAACACCTTTCAGAGTCAGTTGTAAAATCTTCAAAGATAGAGCCTGAGTTATTTGAGAAATACAGCGTAAAGCGCGGTTTACGTAATGCTGACCATTCGGGGGTTTTGGTTGGGCTTACCAACGTAGGCGATGTAATTGGATATAAAATGGAGGGCGATGCCATTGCACCAATTGATGGTAAACTTATTTACCGCGGTATTGATGTTGAGGAAATTGTACAGGGGGCAATAGACCAAAAACGACATGGATTTGACGAAGTGGTGTATTTGTTGGTTTCTGGTAAACTTCCCAACAAACAGGAACTTGCCGGTTTTATGCAACACATGGGTTCGTTGCGTGAATTGCCTGATGATTTTACAAATAGCATGATTCTGGCAAACAAAGGTCAGAATGTTATGAACATGCTGGCTCGTTCGGTTTTAGCATTGTATAACTTAGATAAAAATGCAGAAGAGACTTCAACAGAGAATCTAGTGAACCAATCGTTGAGTCTGATCGCTAAGTTTCCAACTATTATAGCTTATTCGTATCATTCAATGCGCCATTTTTATCAGCGTAAAACATTGTCGATCCGTCATCCTAATCCAGCTTTGAGTACTGCGGAAAACTTTCTTTTATTGATGAAAGGAGAAGGCAAATACACCCGGCTCGAAGCAGATATTCTCGATCTTGCATTAATATTACATGCCGACCATGGAGGAGGAAACAATTCAACTTTTACGATACGCGTTACCAGTTCAACTCAAACAGATACCTACTCGGCAGTTGCCTCTGCTATTGCTTCTTTAAAAGGGCCATTACATGGAGGGGCCAACCATGAAGTACTTTGCATGATGGATAACATCAAGGAAAATGTAAAACAATGGGACAACAAGCAGGAAGTTACCGACTACCTAATAAAAATGCTGAACAAAAAGGCTTATGATGGTTCAGGGAAAATTTATGGTATTGGTCACGCTGTATATACAGTTTCTGACCCTCGCGCGATACTGTTAAAAAGACAAGCCCGGGAATTGGCCAAAGAAAAAGGCCGATTGGAAGAATTCGAACTGTATGAACTGATTGAAAACCTTGCCCCTCAAATATTTTATGATTTCAAAGGCGATAAAGTGACGAAGCGTGTTTGTGCAAACGTCGATTTCTATTCAGGTTTCGTATATAACTGTATCGGAATCAAAGAGCCTTTATATACACCGTTATTCGCTATGTCGCGTATTGCCGGATGGTGCTCGCACCGTTTAGAGGAATTAACATTCGATGCAGGCAGAATTATTCGTCCGGCATATAAGAATGTATTTCCGCAGCAATCATATATCCATCTAAAAGATAGGATATAAATCTTTTCGAAGCATAAACGTATGGCTATTAGAATTCATTGGTGTGAGAATTTGTACTTTTATAAGTTCTTTAGCTCAATTTAAATATCTTGGCAACTTTTCTCATGAAAGACCTTTCCCTGCATATTCTCGATATTGTCCAGAACTCAATCCGGGCAAAAGCAATACTGATCGGAATTGATATTACCGAACTGCCTGATGATAATCAATTAATTATTTCCATAACTGACAATGGAACCGGCATGGGCAAAGAAGTGTTGCAGTGCGCCATTGATCCGTTTTATACTTCGCGCACTACACGAAAAGTTGGCTTGGGGCTATCGCTTCTCAAACAGAACGTTGAAATGACAGGAGGATCGTTCCGAATTGAATCGGAGTTGGGAAAAGGAACAAGAGTGACCGCAATATTTGGGCTGAATCATTTCGACCGGCCTGTTATGGGCGATTTGGTTGGTACTTTAATACTTTTGATTTGTTCGTCCGAAGAAATCAACTATGTCTTTAAACATAAAACCCCTTCCGGAGTATTTGAACTGGATACCCTGGAAATCAGGCAAACACTTGAAAATGTTCCGATTAACAATCCAGAAGTCAGATTATTTTTAAAAGAAATGCTTGAAGGGAATTTAGAACAAATCCAAATTAGTGAATGATGACAAATCTTTGAGATTATTAGATTCAAACTATTGACCTTTAGCGAATAATGCACAATATCATTAAAATATCACTAATAAACTAGACGATGAACAAAATAAAAAACCTGGCTGACTTAAAGAAACTTCAATCTGAAGTTCAGTCTAAAATCAAACTCAGGGAAAATAGTGATAATCCAGAAAATCTTGTGCAGATCAAAGTTTCGATGGCAACCTGCGGTATTGCTTCAGGAGCAAAAGAAACAATGACCTTCCTGATTGAAGAACT
>JANONW010000219.1:0-1626 GCA_031421065.1 Prolixibacteraceae bacterium | reverse complement strand
CCTCACTCTACGCATCGGTTTATCCATTATTCTATTCGCCCTGATGATGCTGGGTTTCTACCTCAACCGCTAACTTCCAATTTCAAGATTTATCCCCTTTGAACTAAAAGCTAAAGGGTGTTCGTAGTTGTTGCATACGTTAGCAACAGTCTAGAAATGAAGACTGTTGCTAATCGTACGTCTACACTAAATAAACAAAGATAAATAGTCCTAGCCAGACTACGTCAACGAAGTGCCAATACCACGCTACACCCTCAAATCCAAAGTGGTGTTCAGGCGTAAAATGCCCGGATAGACAGCGGCAAAGAATTACTATCAGCATGATAGTGCCTACTGTTACATGGAACCCATGAAAGCCGGTTAACATGTAAAATGATGCGCCATAGGCTCCGCTCGTTAACTTAAGATTGAGCTCAGAGTAAGCATGGCCGTATTCATAAATCTGACAGGCTAGGAAAGTAATCCCCAGTGCTATCGTCAGAAACAATGATAAATTTAACTGGCCGCGCTTGTTAAGTTTAAGCGCCCAATGTGCCCAAGTGCAGGTTACACCCGAAGTCAGCAACAATGCCGTGTTAATTGCCGGCAGCCCCCATGGGCCCATTGGAGTAAACTTTTCACTTGCACCGGGACCAGCTGTAGGCCAGCCGCCCGTAAAATCCGGCCATAATATTTTATGCTCGAGATCCGCTAGCCAAGGAACTGATAGAACCCGCATATAATACAGTGCGCCAAAGAATGCAGCAAAAAACATAACCTCGGTAAAAATAAACCAGCTCATTCCCCAGCGGAATGACATATCCACCTGCTTATTAAACTTGCCGGCTTCACTCTCTTGTGCCACGGTACGGAACCAGACAAAAATCATGTAGAAAAGAATAGAAAAACCAATTGCCAGCAGCCCTTTCCCGATTGGAAGACTATTGACGGAAAATGCCGCACCAAACCCTAGGAAGAACAGCGCTATCGAGCCTATCATTGGATAGGTTGATGGCGGTGGAATGTAATAATTATCTGCTTGACTTGATTCGTGGCTCATGTCCTCTCTCCTGCCTATAGTTTAATTAATCTCTAGCTTGTTACCAGCTTGACCATCATTAATATGCATGTTACAAATATTGCTGCACCAACAATGCCCGCAGCAATCACCTGCCCCAGTGTCAGCGTCGCCGCATCATGATCATGATCACTTTTTTTGCGTATACCGAAAAAAGCCCATGATACCGCTTTCATAGCCTGGAAGAACGTTGCCTTACGTTGTAGTTTGGTTTCGTCTTTCAAATTGGTTTCGCCTTACTACCCGTATCAGCCGAGTCACTATTCAACTCAAAAAATGTATATGAAATGGTCATGACATTCACATTACTCGGCAAGCTCGGTTCGATCATGAATTGCACTGGCATTTGGCGCACCTCATTTGGTTTCAGCACCTGTTTAGTAAAGCAAAAACACTCCAGTTTTTTCAAGTGCTGCGCGAGCAGTTGCGGGCTGTAACTCGGTATCGCCTGGCCCGCCACTTCACGATCAGAGTTGTTCCTGACCTCGTACATCACTTCCACCAACTCGCCCGGATGTATGCGTACACTCGCTTGCATAGGTTTGAACTGCCAAGGCAACCCGCGTGTA
>JANONW010000218.1:0-17797 GCA_031421065.1 Prolixibacteraceae bacterium | reverse complement strand
TACGTTAAACCGATTCAGATCAAAAAGCATGGCAATAAGGCCAAGAGTATTTTCAAATATGGATTAACATACATTGCAACAGTTCTGCTAAACTCTAGTTTTCAACCTGATATAGATGTATTCAAATTTTTGTCATGTACTTAGTAATTATTTATAAAAAATCAGGAAATGAAAAAGTTAGTATTCTATTTAATGATTGGAATCATGGTCAGCTTATTACCAGGCTGCGACCTTAACGACGACGGATATTCACTCAGCGATGCATGGGTGGGTTATGGATTGGTTCAAAAGGATGCTAATGCCGGAGTGCAGCAGATTGTAATGGACGATAATGAAGTTCTATTTCCAGTTAGCACTGATTATTGGTGGCATCAGGTAAAAAACAATGATCGGGTTTTGGTGAATTTCACTATTCTCGGGAACAAGAAAAATGATAACCATGACGAGCATTACTATGTAAAGATTAATTCTTTAAGGAAAATCCTTTTCAAAGGAATTCTTGACATTACTCCTGCAATTGAAGACAGTATCGGAAATGATCCGATTCATGTAAAGGACAGATGGATCAAGAACAACCTGTTAAACTTCGAACTGCGCTACCGTGGGGGAAGTAAAATTCATTTTATTAATCTGGTCAAACAGCCGGGTGCAATTACTACTGAACCTGTAATTCTGGAGTTAAGGCATAATAACAACAACGATCCGGATAATATCCCAATGTCGGCAGTGGTGACATTTGATTTAAGCGCATTGAAAATCGTGGGAAAAACCAGCACACAGTTTAAAGTGATTGCCAAAGAATTTGATGGCGCTGATTTCGAGTACACCGGAGAATACAAATATTAAAATTGAGTCAATTAATTCGTGTTTTTATTGTAAAAGCATCTGTTTTTTCGAAAAGCAGGTGCTTTTCATTTTTTAATTGCCCTACAATTTTTACTTTCACCGCTGCTATTGCAACTTTACCCAAGAACTTTAAAATCAGCTAACATTATGAAATTTACATATTTACTTGCCATAGGAGCCATTTTATTCTCCTGTTCAAATCCGAAAACTACCAAAGAAATGACAGAAAATTATCAACCCGAAGATCCAGAACTTACTTCGGATATTATGACTCCTGAAGTATTGTGGAGTTTTGGCCGGATTGGCGAACCTGTGGTTTCGCCTGATGGAACAACCGTTTTATACTCGGTTACATATTTCAACATTGAAGAGAATAAGTCGTACCGCGATTTATATACTGTTTCGGGTTCAGGTGGAGGACTAGTTAAAATTACTTCAACGCCCGAAAAGGAATCTTCGGCAGTATGGAGGCCCGATGGAAAGAAAATCGGGTTCCTATCGGCAAAATCGGGTGACATGCAAATTTGGGAAATGAATATTGACGGTTCTGAGCCTGTTCAAATTTCAGAATTAAAAGGTGAAATTACCGGGTTTAAATATTCTCCGGATGGAACAAAAATTTTATATACGGCAGATGTGAAAATGGAGCAGGATATTCATGATTTATTTCCTGATTTGCCGAAAGCCAATGCCCGTTTGGAAACCGACCTGATGTACAAACACTGGGACGAATGGGTACAAACTGTTCCCCATCCGTTTGTGGCCGAATATAAAGACGGTAAAATTGGCAATGTGGTAGATCTGTTGGATGGTGAGCCTTATGAAAGTCCGATGAAGCCTTTTGGTGGTGTTGAACAGCTTGCGTGGAGCCCTGATGGAAAAACAATAGCTTACACCTGCCGCAAAAAGACAGGCAAGGAATATTCACTTTCTACCAATTCTGATATTTATTTCTACAATCTGGAAACAAAGCAGACAGAGAATAAAACCTTGGGCATGATGGGTTACGACAAGAATCCGGTTTTTTCGCCCGATGGAAGATGGCTTGCCTGGGAAAGTCAGGAACGAGATGGATATGAATCAGATAAAAGCAGGTTGTTCCTCCTGAATCTGGAGACAGGCGAAAAAACAGATCAATCAGTTGATTTCGATCAGAATTCGAATGCTCTGGCATGGAGTGCCGACAGCAAATCCATTTATTTTGTAAGTTGCTGGCATGCGCTTACCCAGATATACCGCCTGGATATTGCTGACCGTAAAATTACACCGGTCACCAATGGTGTGCACGATTATGCGTTTGTGGCAGAAGCAAAAGATAAGCTTATCGGTGTTAAACATTCGATAAGTAAGCCCGACGAGATTTATTCAATCGAACCGGTAACGGGTACCGAATTGGAACTAACCTTCCAGAATAAACCGCTTCTGGATCAACTCACTATGGGAAAAGTGGAAGAACGCTGGATAAAAACTACCGACAATAAACAAATGCTCACCTGGGTAATCTATCCACCACATTTCGATCCGAATAAAAAATACCCAACAATTCTTTATTGTCAGGGCGGACCACAGGGAACAGTGAGCCAGTTTTGGTCATTCCGGTGGAATTTTCAGCAGATGGCAGCCAATGGGTATATTATTGTTGCTCCAAACCGACGCGGATTGCCTGGTTTCGGAAATGAATGGCTCGAACAGATCAGCGGTGATTATGGCGGTCAAAACATGAAAGATTACTTATCTGCAATCGATGAAGTAGCGAAAGAACCTTTTGTTGACAAGGACAAACTGGGCTGCGTGGGTGCCAGCTATGGAGGATTCTCTGCCTATTGGCTTGCCGGACATCACAATAAAAGGTTCAAAGCATTCATCGCACACGATGGGATGTTCAATCTTGAACAACAGTATTTGGAAACAGAAGAAATGTGGTTTGTAAACTGGGATTTGGGCGGGCCATACTGGGATAAATCCAATGCTGTTGCACAAAGATCGTATGCAAATTCGCCGCACTTATTTGTTGGCAAATGGGATACTCCGATTCTGGTCATTCACGGTGAAAAAGATTACCGCATTCTTGCATCACAGGGAATGTCAGCATTCAATGCGGCTGTTTTGCGCGGTGTTCCGGCTCAAATGCTTATTTTTCCTGAAGAAAACCACTGGGTATTGCAGCCCCAAAATGGTATTTTATGGCAACGGGTTTTTAAACAGTGGCTTGATAAATGGCTGAAATAATCAGTCGTTTAATAAATTGAAAGTGTGACACGCCACTACGCCTGCAGTTTCGGTGCGGAGGCGGCTGTCGCCAAGGCTCACCGGATGAAAACCTGCTTTTATTGCCATATCTATTTCTTCGGAAGAAAAATCACCTTCAGGACCAATTAAAATCAGGTAATTCTGATTCGGGACAACTATATCCTTCAGCAAATTGCGGTGCTGATCGTCGCAATGGGCAATAAATTTTTGTCCATCGAAAGGCTGAGAAATAAAATCAGTAAATTTTGTCAACGGATCAAGTTGTGGCAAGTAAGCTTTCATCGATTGTTTCATGGCCGAAACCATTACTTTTTCCAACCGTTCGTGTTTGATTTCCTTTCTTTCCGAGTGCTGGCAAAGCAGTGGAACAACCTGGTTGAGGCCGATTTCAGTAGCTTTTCCCAGAAACCATTCGATTCGTTCGATGCTTTTTGTGGGAGCAATGGCAATGTGAACCTGAAAATTCCGGAGGCCAAAGTTAAGCTCTGATTTAATTACATCTACCATGCAACGTTTGGGATTTGGATAGGTAATCTCGGCTGTATAGAATCCACCACGCCCATCTACAAGGGTAATTTGATCGCCCTTTTCGAGCCTTAAAACCCTGACACAATGTTTTGATTCGGTTTCGTTAAGTGTGTATGTGTTTCCTGAAATGTCAGGAGTATAAAATATATGCATAGGTTGTTAAAATTAAATTGAGCTCAGAACTTATTGGATAAAATGCCATTTCAAAAAAAAGTTTTTGTTCATCTTATGCCCTGTTTTAACGGTTTGCGTGTAAACTAGTGCCGGTTTATTCAAAACTAAAGTATCACAAAATATTAAACTTTACAAACCGTGTTCGTCGCGCCTTGCTACAACCCCGGTATGGCACATGACTCGCATTTATCATTATAGTGACCAAGTATTGTGCTTTCAAATGGTGTCCAAAGAGATGCTCTTAATCCGCTCTGTTTTAATCCCTCATTTGTCCATGTATTGCAAGTGTAAAATAGAGTAAATGTTCCTTTTGCCTCATAAAAACAATCATCGCTACCATAACTAAGATTTTTGATGAGTATAAATTCACCTTCGTTGTCCTTTTGAAAACTATCCTCGATGTACTGCACCATGCTTTTGTATTGTTCGGCGCTGATGCGTATCTTTTTACTATATTCTTTTGCCGACATATATTCATAAAATGTAACATGCATAGCCGAGGCGCTGGGCAAGAAGAGCGCGTTAAACGCCGTGCTGAATTTCAGATCTGCCCAAAGCGGGGTTTCCAAATAAAATTTTTTATCGCCCCAACCAAAAGCAATATAATTCATCAGCGAGTTTTTGGAGATAGTGTGGCCAACAGGTATCACGGCAGGCCAATCTTTGTATCTGTTCCTTATCGGCATGACCAGATCGGTATGCACGCCATTTGTCAAAATATAAATTTCAATACCGTCTTTTTCGCATTGAGTAAAGTCTGAATTGATTGGAATGTTAGACAAGACGAATGCTGCGAAAAAATACAGAACAACAAATAAAAGTAAGACACAAAAAAAACGTGAGGTCAGTATCAATATCCTTCGTAGCTTCATTTTTCTTGTTATAACCGCTAAGGTTTTTATTTACAAAATTTGGAACACCAAGCGTCCGGGTTCATTTTTCAACGATCAAATCAGTGCGTTTCTATGTTTAGTATTGGATTTACATTGATTTTGGGACAAACTGAAAGGCCAATTTCCCTCCCCGGGCCGATACGTCTTTCCAAGTTTTAACGTCAAAATCGAGCACAACGGTCGAGCAGGTAGGCATATCGGCATTGAAATATTTTACCAGATTGTAAACCAGGTAATAAACTGTTGGATTGTGCCCAAAAACAAAAACGGTCTGAACATCTTCTGGAAATTGCTGAACCAGATCGATAAAATCATGAATTGTTATCCCTTCATAAAAAGTGGATTCCTGCCTGATTGAT
This sequence comes from Prolixibacteraceae bacterium, assembly GCA_031421065.1. Classification (GTDB taxonomy): domain Bacteria; phylum Bacteroidota; class Bacteroidia; order Bacteroidales; family Prolixibacteraceae; genus Aquipluma. The sequence goes on along the minus strand of JANONW010000218.1, from coordinate 12,747 downwards.
TTCACATCACATCCGAGATTCTGGCAGAAAATGCTGGCTGTGCGCATCGTTCGGGTGGCCGGACTGGCAATTACCAAATCAGCAGTAATTCCAATTTCCTGCAGCTTTTTACTTATTTTGCTGGCATCTTCAATTCCCCTGTCAGTCAGGCCACGGTTAAAATCATCGTTGTAACCATACGGAACTGATTTTGCATGTCGGACAATTATTACCCTTTTCATAGTTGGTGGTTTTGTGCAAAATTACGAAATAATACGCTTTAATTTAGTATTGTAAATAAACGTTTGAGGGTATTGCCATGTTCATCGGTAAGGGTAATCAGGTGCTGACCGATGCTGGGATTCAATGCTTTCTGATGGATGTAGCTGGTCGTTCCGATGTATTGATTGTCGAGGTGCCAGAATATTTTTACCGTTGTTTCACGGTGCGCAACTTCGAACACGACATTTCCGGGTTTCCCTTCTACTGAACGTGGGATATAGATTTTATCATTGGCTCCCGGATAAATAAATTCCATCACCTGCTGTTCGCCTTTTCCTGAAATCGCATTGATAGGTGCCGACAAATATGAAGGATTGTATTTCCTGAAATAAAATTCCATGGCCGGAGGCAAAACAAACCATTTTTCAATCCTCACTGCATGCAAAACATTTAAGTTTTTGTTTTGTCCTGAATGATACTGAACGATTTTAATGGACTGGCAATAAGGACACGGTTCCGTTTTGAGTCCTTTTTCAGGAATGGCCACCGTTTTGCTTTCAGGACAATGCTTTCCTGCCGGGTCAACTCACTGTTTCCATCGGAAGGAATGAGAGATGGAGCTTCGAAATTCTTCGGGGCATATCCTGAAAGATAAACCGGAATGTCGGGAAGCAGTGCGTTGGGAAGCATTTCGCCATCAGAAAGCATGGCCGCGTACAAAAACGGTTTCAGAATACTGCCGGTACTGCGTGGCGGGCTGATCATGTCGACCTGATTGTTGCATGTGCCCAAATTATTGGCTGGTGAATTGCCAATGTATGCCCGCACCTGATTGGTACTAATGTCGATCACAATGGCCGAAAGAGGGACTGACAGAATAAGAATACCCATCAATGCAAGAGCGGCAAATAAGGTGCGTACTAGATATTTTCGTTTCAGGATCAACAACTTAACTCTTTCTGCTTTATCTTTAAATCGTCAGGATTCTGTCTGCAATCCCAAACTGTATGGACAATAACCATTTCTGTCGCAATTTCATATAACAATATGAATTCATCTACAATTAGGCCATAAACTGATTCATAGTCAGTTTTTATTCCAATTTCAGTTTGCCTTACGAGAAGTAATCCATGCGGATAATGGATCAGGTAATTTAACCTCTAATTCAGGTTAACCGAAGGAAGTCCGCTAACGGTCACCACCGCTTTATTGGTTCCTTTTACTCCTAACGGAACCAGCGAATGGCTGGCTTCTTCTCCGGCTTTCAGGAGCTTGGAAAAGTTCCTTGAAACGGGCAATTCTTTCGATTTTACCGGAATGTTGATTTCGTATTTGGTCGATTCGTTGCCCGAGGCAGCTATAAAAGTAATGGTTCCAAATCCGGATAATTCCGAAGTTTTTATCCTGAATTCAACGCTTTTTTCACCGATCTCAGTAAAATTCAAACTTGTTCCTTTGGCAGAAATAATGCTGAAATGTTCGGAACATTCAATTTTTACGCCCAAAGCTTCACGTTGGAAGTAAAACTCAGCATCGTTGCCTGACTGGCAGATTGGTCTTCATAATAATAATCAGGCCGGTTGTAAACAGTTTGGCTGGTCGTGCGCCCCGACGATGACTGAGCCACAATCAGGTAGCGCCCCCACTCCAGTTTGCTGAACGCACTGCTGATGGAACCCGGTTTATTATTGATTTTCAGCCGGTTGGGCCTAATGGTTTCGATGCGTGAATTTCGTGAATTCAGCACCTCCAATGGATATAATTGCTTTCCATGCCCCAGTTTCGGCATCTGCGGAAGTGGCTGTCCGAAAGGTGAGCAAACGCTTTTTATCTATGTTTTGTATTTGTTCCTGAATGATTTGCCCTTTGACAAGGCGTTGGAGCCGTTCAGTTTCAGATACGATTTTTGCCCGTTCTGTTCAGCTACCAGCATAAACGGTTTTTGTGATACCTGCATCGTGCAAAATCCCTCCTGATCTGATGCTCCTGTTCCAATAGATTGAAGCTGATAATTATAAACTTCCAGCTTAGACAGTCAGTTGATTGCCATCCACTGCGATTTCTGATGATCCGGTGCCTTTTAACTCAACCAATCCTTCCATGTCCTGCAGGTTGTCAATTGGGTCTGAAAATATCAGTTTGATTTGCTGCTCCGGCTGATGAATAATAGTGGTGCTAATCAGCTTAAACTCATTTCAACTCTTTTCCATACTGTTTTGCCTGAATAATTTGTTCCACCTTTTCAGTATTCAGTGGTACCGAAGTATGTATTTCCCCCTGAAGCGAATACTGACCATTTGGCGCTGACGAGTTTGTTTTTAATCTAAGACAACAAAAAGGAGATGAAGTATTGCCAATTGTTTCATTGAAAGGAGGTTTTATATTTTATATAAAGTTAGACATTTCATCCGAAAGTAATTGGGCAAATAAATCGTAAAATTGCAGGATGAAACGAATTGGATTATTATCGGATACACACTGCACATTGAGCAATCGCATTTTTAAATTCTTTGAATCGGTTGACGAAATATGGCATGCCGGCGACATTGGCAATGCCGAAACTGCCGACCAACTTTCAGCTTTCAAACCCTTCCGGGCAGTTTACGGCAATATCGACGATCACATTGTACGGCGCATGTTTCCTGTCGATCAGCGGTTTTTTTGCGAGGAAGTAGATGTTTTTATGACACATATCGGAGGCTATCCCGGAAAATATGAACAACGGATCAGGACACTTTTAGAACGGAAAACGCCCAAACTTTTCATTTCCGGACATTCACATATCCTGAAAGTAATTTACGATCCGAAATACCACTTGCTGCACATCAATCCCGGATCGGCCGGAAACAAAGGCATTCACCAGGTTTGCACGGCTGTCAGGTTTGTGCTCGATGGAAATAATATCAAAGATCTGGAAGTGCTGGAATTTGAGCGGGGCGCATTTTATGAGGTTTGAAGTAAAAATCAATGGTTATCAATAATTAATCAGAAAAGTACTATATCTTTGGTGATATGATCCAGTTATGCCTCATTGTAAAAAGACCGACAAACCGACAAAATATCGACAGACAAAATGTTCAAACACTTTCAATTGAGAGTTTGGACAATTCCGTTGACCTATCAGTTAAAATAATACTTGAACATTTATCAAATTGTGTAAAAAACATGGAACTTATGAAGTTTAGAAAAATCATTTTCGTTGCAATTATTGCCTTTGGTCGCTTATTCAACAGCTCGCTTTCAGCGCAGGTTGAAAATCCGATACTGCCGGGGTTTTATCCCGATCCAAGCATTTGCAGGGTCGGGAACGATTATTACCTGGTGAATTCAACATTTTCCTACTTCCCTGGAGTACCGATTTTTCATAGTACCGATCTGGTTCACTGGAAGCAAATCGGGCATGTACTGAATCGTCCGTCACAACTTAACCTGACCGATCAGGGAATTTCAGAAGGGATTTTTGCCCCTGCCATCGAGTATAACAAAGGAACTTTCTACCTGATAATAAACCATTGTATGATGGTCACCGTACAATTCGCCTTCAGGAATTCGAGCTGGAAACACAAAAACCAACCGGTGAGCGCAAGATTGTAATAAATGGAGGATCAGATATTTCTAAAAAACCTATTTGGATCGAAGGTCCGCATATTTACAAAAAAGACGGTTGCTATTTCCTGATGGCTGCAGAAGGAGGTACTGCCGAAGATCATTCGGAAGTTATTTTCAGGAGCAAAAACATTTGGGGCCCATACGAAAGTTTCTCCGGAAATCCGATCCTGACCCAACGTGATTTGCCTGCCGATCGTCCGAATCCGGTGACTTGCACGGGTCATGCCGATTTGGTTCAAACCCCCAAAGGTGATTGGGCAGCAGTTTTTCTGGCTTGTCGTCCGTATTTCGGTTTGTATGCTTTCGCCAAATCGCCTGCAAAAGCGACTTTTGCCTGGGCAAACTATAAAAAAATAAAATCATGACTAAATATTTGACTTTCATTTTCTGTCTCTTTTCGATGGCCAGCACGGCGCAGAAAGAGATTTATCTGTTTTCGTATTTTGTGGACAATGGACAGGATGGCCTGCATTTAGCATACAGTACCGATGGTTTGAAGTGGATTCCTATGAAAGATGGAAAATCATACCTGGCGCCAACAGTAGGAAACGACAAACTGATGCGCGACCCGTTTATCCTTCAGGGAAAAGACGGACTGTTCCACATGGTTTGGACCTGTGGCTGGTGGGACAAGCAAATTGGTTATGCCTCGTCACCCGATTTGATCAACTGGTCGGAACAAAAAGGTATTCCGGTGATGGAACACGAACCGACTGCAAAAAACAGTTGGGCTCCAGAAATGGCCTACGATCCGGCAAGTGGCGAATACATTATTTTCTGGGCAACTACAATTCCAGATCGTCATTCTGATGTAGCATCTTCGGAACGTGAAAAGGGCTTGAACCACCGGATGTATTGCACGCAAACCAAAGATTTTAAATCGTTCAGCCCTACAGGGATGTTTTTTAATCCTGATTTTAGTGTGATTGACGCGAATATTCTTCCAAAGAACAATAAGTTTTACATGTTCCTGAAAAATGAGAATCCCAATCCACCTGAGAAAAATATCCGGGTTACGATTGCGGATAAAGTATCAGGACATTATCCGGTGAAAGTTTCGGAACCGATAACCGGCAAATACTGGGCTGAAGGGCCAACTGCGTTGGAAGTTGGTGAATACGTGTATGTGTATTTCGATAAATATACCGAACACAAATATGGGGCGGTCCGCTCAAAAAATATGGTCGATTGGGAAGATGTTTCCGAGCTGGTTTCTTTTCCGAAGGGAGTGCGGCATGGAGCTGTCTTTAAGGTTAGCCAGGAAGTTTTTATGCGACTAAAATGATATTTCACGACTCATCGGCTGGCTCCAAGTCAGCCGATGGATTATCTGCTTTAAATCCAATCATTTACAGTTCACAATATTCGCCGTCGTGTGCCAAATTTTTACATGGGTAGCGCCATGTTCCATTTTCAACCAATTCATCAACCACATCGGGGCCCCATGTTCCGGCCGGATAGCCATAAATCGGAATGTCAGGATTATTTTTCCATGCATTCAGAATAGGCTGCACATATTCCCATGCTTTTTCGACCGCATCGCCACGGGCATACAAAGTGGCATCGCCCTGCATACAATCGAGCAGCAAACGCCCATAAGCAGTTGGAAGGTACACATCCGATAGCTGATCGTAATGAAAATCCATGTTTACAGTTTGTACCCGGAATCCGGCACCCGGAACTTTCATGCCTATTTTTAGCAGAATCCCCTCGTCAGGCTGAATGCGAAGGACGAGCTGGTTGTTTACAGGTCCGGTGCCGGCCTGATTTCCAAATAGATGATGAGGGGTGTTTTTAAAATGAATGACCACTTCGGCAACCCGGGCTGGTAGTTTTTTGTTTTAACTAATCAACTAAACATTTAAATCAGTAAAATGATTATAAAAATTGAATTTTGAACTGGTTAAATTGCAGGATCGCCGCAAACCCATACCATACCATGTTGGTTAAATGTTTCATACTGAAGCTGCAAAGTTTTTTCCTGATTATCGAAAACGTACCTGACAAAGAAAATATCCGATCCAGGAAGAAAGGGAAGCACATGAATTTGTTTCCTAAAATCAACCCCTTCGTTATCAACCAGTTTAAAAACAGCTTCCTTGGCGCACCAATAGATACATTGGAGCATGGGACTTTCGCTAACTTGTTGCAGTTCGGGTTCAGAAAGATACCGCTTTTTAACCGTCGCGTAGTTTCGGGCCATACTTTCAATATCAATTCCAACTGCATGGTGCTGATGAATATAGACTGCCGCAAAATCGCGTGAATGGCTGATGCCGATATGCTTGTAAAGTGGATGTTTGATCATCGGTTTTCCAACTTCAGTATAATAAATTTCGAAACCGTTGCCGATCATTTGTTTGAGCAAAACACGTATTGCAAGCCATTCAACTTTACGCTTTTCAAACTGAATGTCATGAAAGATGGTTTCATTAAATTCTTCAGGAGTAAAAAAAGAATGTAATTCGCCGGAAGACTCGGTAATTTGCCAAACCGCCAGCAAACCGTTTGTAACTGATATGGTTTTAAATAGCGGCATTTAGCGGGTCCATTCGGTGGTTTCAATTAAATGGATAACGTCGGGTGTCAGAAAATCGATTACCGGACGAAGGGAGTCGATGTTGGGAATTTCGCGGATATAAAGAGCGCCACGCAAAAAATGTTTTGTGCTGTCGGTCAGGTAAAATTGAAGCGGCGAAGCTGTATTTCCGTCAATCATATAAATGGTTCCGTAAACTTTTTTTTCAGGATTAACAAAAATACGCTCGTCAATTGCATCAGCTTTAAAACTGTGTTTATAAGCCAGTTCGCGCGATTCTTCGGTTAGTTTCCACAAGTTATTTTCCACATTTTTGTAACTCAGGTGCACTTCGGCTTTGTGTCGGGGAATTTCCAGATTAACCCAGAAAGGTTCAGCCAACCGTTCGTTATCGGCCACGATTTTTCCGTATATTGGAATTTCAAACTGGTAGGGAAGCGCTATCGGATCAGTTTTTATATATGCCTTTTCCTGAAAGCTAATCCTGAAATATCCTCTGGGTTTAGGAATATAATCTCTTTTGCACGAAATGGCAGGCAGGAGGAATAATGAAGATAAAACGAACAGGATTTTTCTCATTTCAATTGTTGCCCTGGAGCATTTATTTCAACTTTGATTTGTTTAATGCGGCGGTTGTCAACTGCTTCGATAGAGAAAACGAAATTTTTGCAATTAATGATATCATGCTTTACCGGAAATTCACCTTTTAATTCCAGAATGAGCCCGGCCAGTGTATCAGCATCCCCTTTTACATCCTCAAATAAGGCTTCGTCCGATCCGATCACCTTGTAAAAATCGTTGAGCAAAGTTTTGCCGTCAAACAGGTATTTACTTTCGCTGATCTTTGTGTAATATTTTTCTTCATCGTCAAATTCATCGGTAATTTCGCCAACAATTTCTTCCAGGATATCTTCCAGTGTGACAATTCCGGAGGTGCCGCCATATTCATCGACCACAATTGCCATGTGGACTTTGTACTTTTGGAATTCCTCCAACAAATCATCTATTTTTTTTGTTTCAGGAACATAAAAAGGTGGCCTGATGATGCTTTGCCAGCGGAATGAAGTCCCTTTGTGAATATGAGGTAGTATATCCTTAATGTAAAGAACCCCTTTTATGTTATCGAAAGAATCGGAATAAACCGGGATCCTCGAAAAACCTGATTCCGTAATTATATTGAGTATTTTTGCATAACTGTCTTTGATGTCGGCCGAAACAACATCGACCCTCGAATGCATAATTTCTGCCACACTTTTGTTTCCGAATTTAACGATTCCTTTCAGTATATCTTTGTCCTCACTTAATTCAATCTGCGAAGTAAGCTCAAGAGCCTGAGACAGTTCGTCAACCGATATATGCTGATTGTATGAATGAATGCGCTTGTTGACAAACGATGTTGAATAGATCAGCAGTGAATTGAACGGTTTGAACACTTTTATCAGATAATGAAGCGGAACGGAAATAAATCCCGCAAATTTCATTGGATGTTTTGTGGCGTAAACTTTCGGAATAATTTCGCCAACAATTAAAAGGACGAAGGAAATAATGATGACCTGAAATACAAATCCAATGATTGGTCCGTTCGTAAAATCAACCAGTGAATCGATAGTAAAACTGGATAAAATGACAATACCTACATTAACAAAATTATTGGCTACCAGTATGGTAGCCAATAATTGGTTCGGAGATTCCAGATTTTTAAGTGTATGGATATTTTTTCTTGTCGATCGTCCGGCAATTTTTTGTTTTGCATAAGGACTTAATGAAAAGTAAGCAACTTCCGACCCGGAGATCAATGCAGAACAAATTAACATGATCACAACAATCACCAGGCTGATCGCAACACCTGTAGTAAAAGGGAGAAATTCAACATTCCAGGCAATTGCACCCAACATGGGTAAAGGGTCTGTTTCCAATTATTATTATTTAAGTTATTAAAATGGCAAATCGTCTTCTTCCGGTTGACTGAAATCCGGTTCGTTAACACTCTGTAATTGTTCGGCTTGCGCCTGCGGAGCAACTCCTTCGGCTTGTCCTTCGCGCTTTCCAAGCAATTTGAGGGTGTCGGCACTTATCTCGGTGGCATAATGTTTTACACCATCCTTTTCGTACGAATTAGTCCTTAGCCGTCCTTCGATGTACAGTTGGCTACCTTTTTTTACATACTTTTCAACCACTTCGGCCAGACCTCTCCAGGCAACAATATTGTGCCATTCGGTATTACTTACTTTTTCACCTGTTTTCGAGGTGTAATTCTCGGTGGTCGCCAACGAAAATCTTGATACTGCAACACCTTTGTCTAAATGCCTGGTTTCAGGGTCACGTCCCACGTTTCCAACCAAAATCACTTTGTTAATTGTCATATTGAGTAAGTTATTAAAGTTAAATTGAAATAAATTTACAATAAAATATTTAAAATTTTGTTTCTGTAATCAATAAAATCCTAAATTGACCAAAAAAATATTTTAAATGCACCTTTATCACACGAATCATCCATTTTTTTTATTTCTTATCAAATATGTTTCAAGCAATTTTGGAACAGCAAAGTTAAAAATATCTTTTTTATTCACCCTAATCAATTCAATTGGCATTTCTTTTTCCTGAAATCAACAGACCTTAATAATACGGTAATTTATTTTCTGGTGGGTCAGCAGGTGAATTTTCCAGTCTTCAACTTTCTCAACGACCGAATTTTCAGCTGCAATTAACCGGTTAACTTCCGGCATTGATAGAAGTGCCTCAATACCTATCGCTGATGTAGTTTCAATCACCGGAAATTTCCCATTAAAATGCTCAGCAATATATTTGGCTGTAAAATGAAGGTTTCTGGCCCTTGAATAATAGCCCAATCCTTGCCAAAGTTTCAAAATCTTGTCTTCTGATGCATTGGCAAGGTCTGAAATTGTCGGGAATTCCTCGGTAAATGACATGTAACAAGCCATTCCCTGCTCTATTCTGGTCTGCTGAAGTATGATTTCCGAAAGCCATATAAAGTATGGGCTACGCGTGTCCCGCCATGGCAAATCACGCTTGTACAAAGAATACCAATGGTGTATCAGTGAGTTGAAAATATCCATATTTTATCAAACTACTTTAAAATCTTAAAGAATTGTAAAAATAATCGAAATATAATGTTCCTAATTTTTAAATAATTTATATTTTTGCACACCAATTGTTCCAGAAATATAAATTGTTGATAATTAAATATTTTAAGAGATGACAAAAGCAGATATCGTAAACGAGGTAAGTACGAATACCGGTATTGAAAAAGTAACGGTACAGAAAGCAGTAGAAGCTTTCATGGAAACAGTAAAGGGTTCCTTAACCGAAGGAAGAAATGTGTATCTTCGCGGTTTCGGTAGTTTTATTGTAAAGAGAAGGGCAGAGAAAACTGCACGTAATATTTCGAGAAACACTACAATTATTATTCCTGAGCATTTCATCCCTTCATTCAAGCCAGCGAAAACATTTGTAGCTCAAGTTAAGGAACAAGTAAAATAAATTATTATGCCAAGCGGAAAAAAGAGGAAACGACACAAAATGGCTACGCACAAGCGGAAAAAAAGACTAAGGAAAAACAGACATAAAAAGAAAAAATAGTCTTTTCTTTTTAAGCGATAGCTTAAAAAGACATTATCAAGATTAAACCTAAAGCACGTTAGCGCTTTAGGTTTAATCTGTTTTTAAGTCTGGTAGTTTTAAACTTTAAAAAAATGAAAAAACGTAGTGAGTAGCGATATAATTGTAGATGTCTCTCCCTCTGAGGTTGTTATCGCTTTATTGGAAGATAAACGGTTAGTCGAACTTAACAGGGAAATGACAGGGGCTAAATTTGCAGTTGGAGATATATATCTTGGACGTGTAAAAAAAATAATGCCCAGTCTGAACGCTGCATTCATTGACGTTGGATACGAGAAAGATGCCTTTCTGCATTACCTTGATATGGGGCCACAATTTTCAACACTGAACAAGTTTCTGAAAATAGCCACATCAAAAAGCAACAAAATCTTTTCCATTTCTAAAATCCAGTCAGAACCTGACATTGATAAAGATGGAAAGATATCAGATATTCTTAAAACCGGACAAAACATTTTGGTGCAGGTAGCAAAAGAGCCTATCTCGACAAAAGGGCCCCGGTTAACTTCAGAACTGTCTATTGCAGGCCGTAACATGGTGTTGATGCCTTTCAGCGAAAAAGTAAGTATTTCGCAGAAAATTGAATCAAATGAGGAAAAAAACAGGCTCAAAAAGCTGATTCAAAGCATCCGGCCCAGAAAATTCGGTGTAATAGTACGTACTGCTGCTGAAGAAAAACGAGTTGCCGAACTTGACCAGGAACTTAAAAGGCTGGTAACCAAATTCGAGACAACATTTCAGAAATTAAAAAAGGTGAACGCTCCGGCTCTTGTTATTGGAGAAATGGACAGGACAACCTCTTTATTAAGGGATATCTATCATCCCAACTTCAATAGCATTATTGTGAATGATGCTACTGCTTGTGAAGAAATTACTGAATATCTGAGTACAATAGCCCCTGAAAAGAAAAATATCGTAAAACTTTACAAAGGAAATCAATCGATATTTGACTATTACGGGATCGACAAACAATTAAAAGCATCTTTTGGGAAAACAGTATCCTTCAAAAATGGAGCATACCTGATAGTCGAACACACTGAAGCATTTCATGTAATAGATGTGAACAGTGGAAACCGTTCGAAAGCCGGAACTGACCAGGAAACAAACGCTCTTGAAGTAAACCTGGCCGCTGCCGAAGAAATAGCACGGCAACTGAGATTGAGAGATATGGGTGGCATTATTGTAGTCGATTTTATTGACATGCACCAAGCCGAAAACCGCCATAAAGTATTTGAGCGGATGAAAGGATCAATGGCTGTTGACCGTACCAAACACAACATACTGCCATTGAGCAAATTCTGCCTTTTGCAGATTACCCGTCAGCGTGTCCGTCCTGAAGAACACGTTGAAACAGCTGAAGTTTGCCCTACCTGCAAAGGAACGGGAAAAGTAACACCAACCGTTTTGCTGGTTGATGAACTGGAAAATAAAGTCAATTATATTTTTAAAGAACTCAATAAAAAGAAAGTCATTATCAAGACTCATCCTTATTTGGCCGCATTCCTGAACAAAGGGTTCTGGTCTTTAAAACTTCAATGGGCTTTCAAATTTCTAAAAATTATTAAAGTGGGGGAAATGAGCTCATACACCCTCACCGAGTATCATTTTTTCGATGAAAATCAGGAAGAGATTGTATTCTAACCTCCCTAAAAAGATCCCGGTATGCAAATGCCGGGATCTTTTATTTTTATGGCTAATTAGGAGTTCTCGATCAATGTATAGAGTTTTTCAATGGCCGCTTTCATAAATAGGTAAAATCCATTGTGTATTTTTGTCGCTTGTAATTAACTAAAATTTTATAAATGAAACGGGTCACACTATTTATTGGCTTCTTTCTTTTTGTTGGATATCAATTATTCGCGCAGATTCTTGAACCTGTAAAATGGTCATTTGAATCGAAACAGGACGGATTGGAGGCAACATTAATTTTCATAGCCGATATAGAAGACGAATGGCATTTGTATGACACAGAACTTCCGGATGGAGGACCCATCAGAACTTCGATAAATTTTGCCGATTCTGCCTTGTTTGATATTGTTGGGGAACTTACCAGAGATCCATTGCCCACCGAATACTTTGATAAGATTTTCAACATGAAGCTCGGCTATTTTAGCCAGAAAGCAGTGCTGACCCAAAAAATTAGGTTAAAAAATTCTGACAAGGTTGATATAAAAGGTTTTGTTGAATTTATGTCGTGCAACAACGAAACCTGCACCCCTCCTACTGAGGCTGACTTTATATTTAGCCTGAATCCTGAAGGTTCCGGTTCATCCGATAATTTAGTAACCTCGCCTATCCCCTCCGAAACTCCAAATCAGGACAAAGAATCCGGAAATTTATTGTGGTTCCTGTTCTTTTCGTTTTTGGCAGGATTGGCTGCAATTCTTACACCATGCGTTTTCCCGATGATTCCGATGACTGTTTCATTTTTTATGAATTCAGGAGAATCAAAATTTAAATCGCGTTTAAACGCTATCTTTTACGGATTTTCAATTATTCTGATTTATACGGTTATTGGTACGCTTGTGTCTGTAATTTTTGGTCCGGGAATAGCCAACTGGCTCAGCACACATTGGGTGCCAAACATTATCTTCTTTGCCGTTTTTATGCTGTTTGCCTTCTCGTTCTTCGGAATGTTCGAAATAGTTTTACCAAGCTGGATAGTAAATAAATCTGATCGGCAAGTTGACAAAGGTGGGCTTTTAGGTTCATTTTTCATGGCGCTTACACTTGTGATGGATTCATTTTCGAGTACCGGGCCA
>JANONW010000217.1:0-1826 GCA_031421065.1 Prolixibacteraceae bacterium | reverse complement strand
ACCACCACCCAGGGTATCCAGTGTCTTTATTGAGGAACAGCTATATATCCCGACATCCCCAAATGTGCCGATACGTTTTCCGTCGAAACTGCCATTCAGGCACTGGGAAAAGTCCTCAATAATGAATATTTCTTTACTTCTGAAAAAATCGACTAGCAACTTCATGTCAGGAACTAACCCAAACAAGGTGGTGATGATCACAGCTTTTGTTTTAAGGCTGGCCTTGTGATGGAGTTCATCCAATTGAAAATTTAGCGTGTCAAAATCCCAATCAACATAAACAGGAACAAGATCCAACGCTAAAACTGCATCAACTATCCCCTTGATTGTTACGGGCGGCAAAATCACCTCGCTGCCACCTGGTAGATTGAGGTTTTTTAACGTGAAATAAATTGCAGTTCTTGCAAATGGGAAAGCCACACAATATTTACGACCGCAATACTCTGCAAACTTACCCTCAAATTTATTGATTACACTCTGATCGTCGAGGGGCATATATAAGGAATTCAGGACATACCTGAGACTTTCAAGTATCTTGTGATATATCACCCCTCGAGGGATTTTACTTAAAACAGATTTCATAATATTCATTATATCCTACAGGCGAATACTCAATATTTGAATTTGACGCCATGCGACTGATACCTTAAGACTTGCCTTGTATTCCGTATTTCTTAACGCACTCATTATGCGGCATCCTTCAACTATGCTGCAAACCAGTTTTGCTCGAACCCGACTTCAATCGTGGATTTTGAGATATGAGGTGAAGATGGCGCTAGAGCAAATTTAGTGTTTAATAGCAAAGGTCAGCAATATCCTGGGTAATGAATCAATCGATGCGTAATACACTTTTTAATATTTCAGCGAGCTGGGTGGTTATTGGCCTATTTTGTGCAACTATTACCCTTTCATTATTTGTTCCAATCTACACGGACGAAATAGTGATCAAGCTAACGCGAGTGCAGGTATGGCTTGATGGTTTTGAGCGGATATCTCTTTTCCCTCAGTGTGGCCCAGCCCTTTCTTTGCATATTCCATGGACATGGTATCCGAGTGCGTTAATCGACTGGATGATTTATGGAAACGCAACTAATCCGATTTCCATAAGAATCACCGGGATGTTGGGATTCATAATTTGGCTAGGCATTTTGGCATGGTTTATGTTGCAAAAGCTGAAGGCCAAGATTAGTTCGCCGTACATTATTGCAGGGCTGATTTCTTTCATTGGTTTGGGGGTTCTGCCATTCCTAATGGTGTTAAGTCGGTCTGAACAGCCATTGCTTTTAGGCCTAACGATAATTTGTATGTTGCCATACGTTGTCAAACAATATCAGCCTAGAGCTAATCGGGCATGGATATTTTTAGTGGCAATTTTTTTCCTGATTACTTCTTACATGTTTTCAAGTCATGGAAAAACATTTTTTTTCATTCCCGTAATGCTGGCTTCTGCGCTATATCTTTCTGCGGAATCAAAAAAAATATGGGTTGGTGTTGTATTGCTGGGTGGCATGGCGCTGGTGAGTTATGACAGCCTCAATTTCTGGTCTGCCAATTATTTTTGTCCGGATGCGCCATTATTGAACGCGATTTTAAGCGCACATACATTACCCATAGGGGAACTATTTTCCGCGCCTGGAGAATATATTTTAGATGGGCTGAGGCGCTGGATAAGTTCCTACCGATACATCAAAAATGCTTTATTCGAACTGCACTACCAATCTGATTGGCTTCCTTCAAGCCATAACCAAAAGTTGGGCTGGTTTAGTTCGCTCAATGACGTTTTTATAAGCCTGGTTTATGTTTCAACTATTGGTTATGTTATTTTT
>JANONW010000216.1:0-1520 GCA_031421065.1 Prolixibacteraceae bacterium | reverse complement strand
CGAACAGACTGAGGACCGTCTTGAGCTGTGCCATGGTGACATGACGATCGACCATCAGACCTTCCATCTGATGAAACATGCAGGAATGAGTCGCATCAATCGGGTCCGGGCGATACACGCGGCCCAGCGACACGATTCGCACAGGTGGCTGAGTATTCTCCATCGTCCGGATCTGTACGGTTGAAGTCTGGCTTCGCAAGAGGACCGGTCGACCGGCGGCGACGGATGCACAGGCGACGTAGAAATTATCCAGCGGATCGCGGGCCGGATGATCTTCCGGGATATTCAACGCTTCAAAGTTATGACGTTCGTCTTCGATCTCAGGGCCATCGACGACGGTGAATCCAAAGCGTCCCATCAATTCACGGAACTCAGTCATCACCTGTGTGATTGGATGCAGATGCCCGATGCGAGGTCGTTCGCCCGGCAGCGTCACGTCGAAATCTGACACAGCTTTTGTGGTCTGCGTCTTCAGTTGTTCAGCCCGGGCATCCAGTGCCGCTGCGACACTGGTGCGGACTTCATTGAAACGCTTCCCGACCGCTGGCTTCTGTTCGGGCGTCGCAGTTCCAACGAGCTTCTGCAGGTCGCGAACTCGGCCATTCTTCTGACCCATGAATTCGACGCGGACTTTTTCCAGGGCGTCTGCATCCGTGGCGGCGGTAACGGCCTGCAAGGCGGAGGTTTCAAATTCGTTGAAGGCGTTCAGAATGTCCATGCAGTACTCCACGCGGCATTAGCGGATCAATGAAAACGGGCGAAGCCTGCCATAAGCAAACTCGCCCGATTCAGAAATTCAATTGTGCTGACGTTCGATCAGGCAGCAGAGACTGCACTGCGAGCTTTTTTGGATATTTCTACGATCTCACTGAACACTTCAGGATTGGAGATTGCCAGTTCACTCAACTGCTTGCGATTCAGCCCTACGTTGGCCAACAGCAGACCATTCATAAATACGGAATAGGACACTCCCTGTTCACGCACAGCGGCGGATATGCGAGTAATCCACAGGGCGCGAAATTCACGCTTGCGGGTACGACGGTCGCGAGTCGCAAACGCGCGGGCTCGGACGAGGGTTTCCTTGACCGTCCGCAGCAACTTGCTGCGACCTCCCACATTGCCACGTGCTTCCTTGAACAGACGCTTTTTTGAACGGTGACGGGCTTTCCCGAGGCGAACACGCATTTGACCGGACCTTCAGACCAAACTATCAGAACAAATTTACATAATTTTCCGACTGACCGCTTACAAAGCAATCCGCGGGCGACGAACATCGTCGGGCGACGAACATCGTCGGGCGACGATCCTCGTCGCTTCACAATCCCGGAGCCATCGCGGCCGCAATCAACTTCGCTTCCGCCCCAATAACCATGTTGTCATTTCGCATTTGACGCGTACGCTTGCCACCTTTGTGGCTGAGAAAGTGGCCGCGATTCGCATTACGATGCGTCACTTTGCCTGACGCTGTAACCTTGAACCGGCGTTTCATTCCCTTATGAGTCTTCTGTTTTGGCATTCTT
>JANONW010000215.1:0-2687 GCA_031421065.1 Prolixibacteraceae bacterium | reverse complement strand
GGTCCGTCGCCCAGGGCACGATGCGCACCGTGCTGGGGTCGGGGCGCAGGTGCATGTCGCGGTCGGTCGGCTTGATGACGTCGTAGTAGGGGCCTTCTTCGGGGAACTCGCCCGTCACGCCCATCGCCACCACGGCTTCTGGCAGCCGCATGCCGCGGTCTTCGGTGAACTTCTGGCGCGGCAGGATCTTGCCGCGTGCCACGCCGGTGAGGTCGGGCACGAGGCATTCGATCTCGGTGACGCGGTTGGTGTCGAGCCATTGCTCGAGGTCGCTGAATGTGAACTGTTCTCTGGCCGTCATGGTGCACCTGTGGTCTGTGGGGGTCGGCAGCCGTTCAGCGACTGCCGCGTTCCTGCCTGCGGTTCAAGCAGTGACGCTGGGCAGAGGCCCCCGCACACGGTCCCGGTAGCTGCGCACGGCGGCGCCGAATGCGGACAGGATCAACAGCGACACAGGGTTGCTGGCAGCCTGCCATTCGGGGTGCCATTGCAGGCAGAGGTTGAAACCCGGCGCGCTGGGCATTGAACAGGCCTCGATCAAGCCGTCCGGCGCCACGGCCTCAACGCGCAACCCCGGGGCCAGCGTCTTCAAGCCCTGGCCGTGCACAGAGTTCACTTCGAAACCGGCTCGACCGACGATGCCCGCCAACAAGCCGCCCGCCACCACGTCCACGCTGTGCGCCAGGCCGTACTGCACGGCCGCTGGCTGGTCCTTGGCCGAGCGGTGGTCGTGATAACCCGCCACTTCCTGCACCGCCTGGTGCAGCGTGCCACCGAGCGCCACATTCACATCCTGGGTGCCGCGGCAGATCGCCAACAGCGGGATGCCGCGTGCCAGCGCCAGGCGGATCAACGGCAGCGTCCAGGCGTCGCGCTCGGGGTCCAGCGGCAGCGAGGGGTCGTGTACGGCCTCGCCGAAAAGCACTGGGTGAACGTTGGACGGTGAACCCGTCAGCAGCAGGCCGTGCGCTGCGTCGAGCAGGCTGCCGAGTTCGGACGCTTCGAAGGGCGGCGCAATCAGCGGCAGGGCCCCGGCCAGGCGCACCGCATCGACGTACTTGCGGCCGGCGATGTGGAAGGCGTGTTCACCCAGCATGCGGTTGCAGCTGGTGACCAGGACCAGGGGTGGGCGTGGGGTCGAAGCAGTCATGTCGCGGCTTATCCAAGCATATCGCCAAGCCTGTCGCGCAACCTGCACCAGGCCATGCCCAGCACCAGTGCTGGCGTGCGCAGCCAGTCGCCGCCAGGGAAGGCGCGGTGCTGCAAGCGGGCGAAGACATCGAAGCGGCTGGCGTCGCCGGCCATCGCCTCAGCCACCAGGCGGCCGGCCAAGCCGGTCAGCGCCAGGCCGTGGCCAGAAAAGCCTTGCAGGTAATAGACGTTCTGCGCACCGCCCCGTGTGACGGCAGGCAGGCGGCCGAAGTCGGGCGCGCGGTTCATCGTGATGTCAACGAAGCCGCCCCAGGCGTATTCCACCTTGGCCTGCGCCAGTTGCGGGAAGGTGTGTACCAAACGCTGGCGCATGCTGTCCGCAAGGCGGGCCGGCGTGACGCTGCTGTAGCTGACGCGGCCGCCGTAGAGCAGGCGGTGGTCGGGCGTGGTGCGGAAATAGTCGAGCACGAAGTTGGTGTCGCAGACTGCAGCCCGGCTGGGGATCAGCGATGCACACAGAGCCGGGCTGAGCGCCTCGCTGCACGCCATGTACGTGCCCACCGGCTTGATGCGCTGCGCCAGCGTCGGCACAAGATCATGCAGGTAAACGTTGCCGGCCAGCAGCACCCGCTCGGCAGTCACCTGTCCGCTGCAGGTGCGCAGCACAGGGCGTTCGCCTTGCAGCAGCGCCAGCGCGGGGCTGTGCTCGAAGATGCGCACCCCGGCTGCGGCCGCCGCACGCGCCAGGCCACGGGTGTACTTCAGCGGGTGCAGGTGGCCGCAATGCGGGTCGTGGATGCCGCTATGGAAACGCGGGCTGGCGATCCAGTTTTCAATGTCGGCCGCTGCGATGCGCTGCAGCGAGTAGCCATAGACCGACTCCATGCGCCCGGCCCAAGCTGCCAACGCACGGCCCTTGCGCGCACTGGTGGCCAGGCCCAGGTAACCGCTCTGCCAGTCGCAGTCGATGGCATGGTCGCGGATGCGACTACGCAGCAGGTCCAGCGCTTCCAGCGACAGGGCCCAGATACGCTTGGCCTCATCAAGGCCAAGCTGCGCTTCGATCACGTCTTGTTCACAAGCCAGCCCGTGGATGGCCTGGCCGCCATTGCGGCCGCTGGCGCCAAAACCCACCTGCTGCGCTTCCAGCAGCACGACATCAAAGCCGCGCTGGCGCAGTTCAATTGCCGCGCTCAATCCAGCCAGGCCGCCGCCCACCACGGCCACGTCGCACACCGTGTCCGCCGTCAGCCGGGGATAGGCCGGCACCGGCCCCGCCGTGGCGGCGTAGTAGGCGTTTCTGGTGAATTCCAGGTCGGTAGCGAGCAAGGGCATCGGGCAGGCGCTCGCCAGGCAGGTGCTGAATGAAGAGCGGACGCCGAGCCTCTCAGACCGCGCGGCGAATGGCGCCGCGCAGGGTGTCGATGATCTGGTCGATGTGGCAACGCTCGATGATCAGCGGTGGCGACAGCGCGATGGTGTCGCCGTCGATGATCTGGTCGATGTGGCAACGCTCGATGATCAGCGGTGGCGAC
>JANONW010000214.1:0-2037 GCA_031421065.1 Prolixibacteraceae bacterium | reverse complement strand
TGTGCAGGGCTTTCGCATCGCGATCCGATGCGTCCCGCCGCTTACGATGAAGTCACCCAAGGCGACTTGATGTCACCCCCAACACCCCCGCTCGCGCACCCCACCCCCCACGCCGCCACCAGGGCCCCCCTGAGCCCCTTGCAGGACGAAGCGCTGGACCTGCCGGTCTCCGAACAAGCGGCCTGGCTGGCTGCCTTGCAGGCCCGCGCGCCCGAAGATGCTGGCGTGCTGCAGGGGCTGCTTAATCGGCACGAAGCGGCCGGCCGCGACAAGTTTCTGACGGGTTCTGCGTTGCCCCAGGCGGCCCACCCTGCGGCGGGGCAGCACCTGGGCCCCTGGACCATCGAGGCCCCGCTGGGCGAAGGCGGCATGGCCAGCGTCTGGCTGGCGCGGCGCAGCGACGGCCGCCACGAGGGCCAGGCCGCCATCAAGCTGATGCACGGCCGCCTGCACGGCACGCAGGCCAGCCAGCGCTTCGAGCGCGAGGGCCGCATCCTGGCGCGGCTGGAGCACCCGCACATCGCGCGCTTGCTCGATGCCGGTGTCGCCAGCAGCGGTGATGGCGGCCAGCCCTATCTGGTGCTGGAACTGGTGCGCGGCGAGCCCATCGACCGCTGGTGTGACGAACGCCAGCTGGATGTAGAAGCGCGCCTGCGCTTGTTCGTGGACGTGGTGCAAGCCGTGGCCGCCGCGCATGCGCAGCTGGTGGTGCACCGCGACCTCAAGCCCGGCAACGTGATGGTGGACGGGCAGGGCCAGGTCAAGCTGCTGGACTTCGGCATTGCGCGGCTGCTGGACGAAGGCGAACAAAGCGATAGCGGCGCCGCGCCTGCTGCTTCGCCCATCACACGCACCGGCCAGCGTGCCTACACGCCGGCCTGGGCTGCGCCCGAACAGGTGCGCGGCGAGCCGGTGTCCACCGCCACCGACGTGTGGGCGCTGGGCGTGTTGCTGTGCCAGTTGCTCACCGGCCGCCACCCCAGCGGGCTGCCGTGGGCCAGCGACATCACGGCCTGGATGCAGGCGGCCACCTTGCCCGACATCAAGCGGCCCAGCCGCCTGGCCGCAGAAGGCGACACCGCCGCAGCGCTGGCCACCGCACGCGGCCTGCCACCGCTGCGTCTGGCCCGGCGGCTGCAGGGCGAGCTGGATCAGATCGTGCTGCGCGCCCTGGCCGATGAACCCGGCCGCCGCTACGCCAGCGCCCAGGCATTGGCCGACGACGTGATGCGCCACCTGCGCAACGAACCCGTCAGCGCGGTGGCCGACACCGTGGGCTACCGTGCCACCAAGTTCGTGCGCCGCAACCGGCTGGTGGTGGGCGCGGCGTCGACCACCTTGCTGGCGCTGCTGGCCGGTGTGGTGGGCACGACGTGGCAGGCCCTGGAGGCCCGAGCCCAGCGCGACGCTGCACAAACCGCGCGGGTCGAAGCGGT
Organism: Prolixibacteraceae bacterium; assembly: GCA_031421065.1. Lineage (GTDB taxonomy): Bacteria > Bacteroidota > Bacteroidia > Bacteroidales > Prolixibacteraceae > Aquipluma. Next base: position 601 of record JANONW010000214.1, on the reverse strand, counting down.
GGCGCAGGCGCAGCGGGCCGTGCGCGAACGCGATGCTGCAGAGGCGACCGATGAGTTTCTCAGCTTCCTGCTGACCAGCACCCCCGGCAAGGCCGTGACGGCCAAGGAGCTGCTGGTGCTGGGTGAAGCCCAGGCACTGCGCCAGTTCAAGGACGCCCCGTTGTTGCAGGCGCGGCTGCAACTGGCCCTGGCCGGCCTGTACAGCGAGATCGACGAACCCGATCGGATGCTGGCCGTGCTCGACAGCGCCCGAAAGGCCACGGACGCTGCCGGCCCCGAAGCCGCAGGGCTGCGTGCGCTGGGCGACTGCATGCGCGCCTCGGACCTGATCATCACGCCCGACGCGGCAGTGGCCCAAGCTGCCTACGACGCGGCCTTGCCCGTGCTGCGCAGCGGGCCGCATGCCGACCCGACCCTGCTGGTGTCGTGCCTGAGCTTTCGTTCCGGGCGTACCACTCAGGCCGGGTTGCCCAAGGATGCCGCCGAACAGTACCGCGAAGCGCTGCAGGTGCTGGGCACGCCGCGGCCCGGCCAGCGCTCGCTGTCGCTCGCGCTGCGGCTCGGCCTGGCCTGGAACAAAGCCCGCATGGGCGAGCTGGGC
>JANONW010000213.1:0-17407 GCA_031421065.1 Prolixibacteraceae bacterium | reverse complement strand
CCAACACCCGATTTTCGCCAACAGGCTGAATTGCATTGATCAACGCGTTGGAAAGTTTGTATTTTTTGATATAGGCCAGTTTTCCATCCATTGAAATACCAATCGATTCGCGGCAGGAATATTCTCCTGAATCCCAGATTTCAGCACCGGTTTTGGCAACATGGTTTACTGAGCTTGCTGATAATGGATTTGGCTTCGAGGAGTTCATCTTCGGAGCCAAATTCAGTAACATCTCCTGAAAGGATCACAAAATCGATATCAGTTTGCCGGTTTATGTCGTCAATAGTTCTCAAAAGGTCTTCTGCACCTGTGCTTCCGCCGACATGCGTACCGATAACATGGGCAAAACGGAAAGTCTGGGCCTGCGCGTGAATCAGAAAAAAGCAAAGGAAAGAAAGAAAAAAGAGCCTCATTTTTTTTGATTCCATAGTCTTAATTTACTTGATTTTTAATTCAGCCGGTTCCTGAATATGTTGCCAAATGGCGCGGCAGTACCGGCACCCCCAACACTTCCAAAAAGAAGGAACGAATAAGTAGTCCTTTGTGATAAACTTGTATTTCCGGTTGCCTTGTTGATAATAATATCAGCCGTGGCAAAATTCAGGTTAAACGGTGTGCCCAAAGCAGTTGGAGGGGTATTGGTTGTTGGCACTGCACCCGCTTTAACAACCATCCATTTATATGTGCCTGCCGAAATAGTATCAGCAAAAGCAGTTGCGCCTTTATAGAGAACATCAGCCGAAAGTTTATATGCCGGCATTGCGGGCCTTCCGGAAGCAGGTTGATGGATAAGCCAAAAATCTATTTTACTGGCAATCGCACCTGATATCATGTTTACCGTTCTCATTCTGGTTTTGTTGTTGGTTATAAATGGAACAATATTCTCCTCCATAATTACCGGTGTCATACTTGCCCTTGGTTCAACCGCAAAAATCGAATAATATTTATTTGGGTTGAAATCGAAGCTGGCAGTAAAAAATGTGGTATGTCCCTTAAAGAAAGCCGTATCCTTGGCTACAATATTTGTAACCCCGCCTTTGGTAACGAAATACTCGGCTCCTATAAGTGATGTTGGGGTAGTTGTTGTTGTAGGGACAATAGTTATCGAGCCCGGATACGAACTACGGAATGGTACCCCCCTTAATTTATTGGCAACATTTGACAATTGGGTCGTTACACGGCTGTCGTTAAAATAAAGGTTCATTTCAGGGGCATCTGATGATAAGTTGAAGAACAAGACCTTTGCACCAATAGCTTCATCTACCCTGTCGGGCATCTCACTTTTTTCGCACGATACAAAGAGTAATAATGCCAAAAGTGGTAATATAATTAATGTTTTTGCTTTCATAATAAACTTATTTTTGCATTTATATGACTATTCCTTGATAGAAAACCATGTTTCCTTCGTATGGTAATCAGTAGCCAAACCACCAACCTTATCAAGTGCAGCCGCGTTCCATACATATTCGGAATTATAGCGTGGGCGTACCCTGTAAATAAGTTTACCGGTATTTTCTGATGCAAGGGCAGGAATGACCAAGCCGGCGTAAACTTGGGTAGTTTCGCCCGGATAAGTGTCAGTGTAATGATACCTTCTCATATCCGACCATGTTTCGATCGGTGCCCATGTCCACATGTGTAAATATTTCTGGCACATGATCTTAGACATTGTCAATCCATCTATTGTTGCAGGTACGGCACCTGCAAGGAAAGTAGTTTTGGCAGCAGGCGGAATAGCGGCAACAGTCCCGAAAGTTGTAGCACCAATATATGTGTTTGTAAAGTCAACAGCCGACGAAACCCCCAGTGAATATGCTGCCAAAGCGGTCGTTTTGTCGCCTTTCCTGTAAGCGGCTTCAGATTTCATAAACTGGAGCTGTGAATATGTCATCAAAGGCCACCTGACATTATTGGTAAACAAATACATCCCGATTGTTCCGGTAGGTGAAGCTGAGACACTATTGATACCATAGAAATTATATGGCCTATCGTTCGCGGCTATTGGAGTAGCGCCCATGTTAGGCTCAACACCAACATATTTTGCCCCAGCCACAGCATTGATAATATTAAGTGATGGAGGGAGCATTATACCGATACGTGGGTCATTAACACCGAAAACAGTACCATCGAGCAGGCTCACCACAAATTTAGACGCCCTGCTGACCGCGAAATTGTTCCTCATAGGTCCATCGAAACTCGCATCGGACGAACCCGAACCTAAAACGGCTGCATTATTGCCTAAAATTACCGGGTCGAGCCCTCTATAGTTAGTTAGGATAAACAAATCAGTGCCTGTAGCAAAAACAGAAAGGTTTTTGATTGACCTGATATGTTTGTCGAGGAATGATTTTGAAAACCTATACGACAGGGTTACGTCTTTCAACCTCACCCAATTTATATTTTTTTCGACGAAATCTTCCTCGTTCATCAAACCAGTGTTTGGTGTTGTATAATATGAAGTCCCCCTGGTGTATGGTAAAATTTGTATGTTGTTCCAAGTAGGGTCCGCACTGTTTTCAAGGCCATCTTTCATTACACCTTTTATTACAACAGGAGTCTCACGATCGAGAGTGCTTGTGGCCAAGCCCCTTGATACAAGAAAATGTTCTGTGCCATTGAACACATCCCCACCTTTTCTGGTGTCGAGAAGGAACGAAAGTTCAAAGTTCTTGTAAACAACCCTATTGCTGATACCAATAGCAAAGTCAGGGTTCCGATCGCCGATAGAGCCAAAAGTGCCTTTGCGGATTGGAGTCCCAGTTTGTGGGTTAACCAATATATCGCCGTTTATGTTGCGCGCATAAGGCAAACCGGAAAGTGTAGATGTTGACTCTCCAACGATCGCACCGTTCCTGACGTTGCCATAGAACCAGGTGTCTGAATTATAAAACTCGAGCAAGCCGGCCGGCAAATAAGTAAGTTTGCTTGACATTTGGTTAAAGTTAGCGTTAATTTCCCAACGAAAATTATTGCCGATTACCGGAACGCCTGTAAATTGGAGTTCGACACCGCTGTTCCACATTGTACCGCCATTCATTACCGACAATACATAACCGGTACCATAACTTAAACGCAAGTTACTTATAATCTGGTCGACGGATTCTTTCTTGTAGTATGTTGCATCCATTCCAAGACGGTTATTAAATACCTTGAATTCAACGCCTCCTTCATAAGAAGTAGTTTTTTCAGGTCTTAAAAGAGGGTTAGGGCCTGTAAAACCGTAAGCATAACCTCCGCCTGTTGTTGTCTGCGATTCGAGTGCAGGATAAACGCCATAAGGAGGTGGGTCTTTACGGGCAATGGCGTAAGCGCCCCTAAGTTTAGCAAATGTCAACCATTTAACTTCTTTTAAAGCTGGTATTTCTGATAATACTAAAGCAAAATTAGCTCCTGGATAGAAAAATGAATTATTATCGGTCGGCAAAGTCGACGACCGGTCGCTACGTCCGGTAAGCTGGACATTCATGATGCTTTTATAATTAAGTGTCAGTATACTGACAGCACCAATAATACGTTTTTGCTCTATCCTGGATCGGTTACGTTGTTTATCGGGAGGAATATTGTTTAATGCGGCAAAGTTAGGATCAAGGAAGGATTCCCCCGAACCTGCAACTGATTTGTAGTAATAATCATATACAGTACTACCTATTTTGAAATCAACCTTAAAATCGCCGAACTGTTTATTCGCCATGGCAAAATATTCATAAGTCAACGAGCGGTTGTTTGCAACAGCATCATCAATAATACCGCCATAGCTACGGGCAAGGTTCGACTCCGGATGGCGCAACAAATAGTTTTGGTCGGAATATATATCCAAACCAAATTTTCCCCTGAAAGTTAGCCAATCGGTAGGTTTAAAGTTTAGTACCGAAACACTGGTAACACGCGAGGTTTTATTCCACTGTTTATTTTTGGTAATATTAAAATACGGGTTTTCATAGGCATCGGCGGTTCCGGTCAATTGCCTTCTTGTACCATCAGGGTTCAAAAAATTTCTGCATCGTCGCCCGAGGGCCATACAAGCAATCCGATCATCGGTCCGCCCGAGCTTTTCAATACCCTGTCAACATGGTCGTTTGTATATCCAAGGGTAAAGTCAAAATCGAAATATTTCGACAATTCACCTTTTATTGAATTTTGCACATTGAATTTTGTTTGAGCTGAACCAGGAACAACACCTTCTGAATTATTGAATGTTGCAGATAAACGATATTGGGTTTTGTCGCTACCGCCATCGAGCGAGACATTATGCTTCTGCGAAAACCCTGTTTGAAAGAATGGTGTAATGTTATCGTACATAACAGAATCTGCTTTGTAAGGCTCGCCAAAATATGAATAAACAGTATTATCTGTGATACCATTCAAGCCTTGGCCGTATTTCCTCTGTATTTCAGGATATTTTGTAATCTGTACGACAGAAAAATTGTTGCTGTAATTCACTTTTATATCGCCTGCCTTACCGCGTTTTGTAGTAATTATAATAGCACCGTTCGATGCTTCGACACCATAAAGCGAAGTAGCTTCAGGACCTTTCAGGATAGTAACAGATTCAATGTCTTCAGGGTTAATGTCCGAAGCACGGTTCGAGAAGTCGACACTCCTGTTTTCGAGCGACGTAGCAATAACACTTGCAGTCGAGAAACTGTTTGTTGAGAAAGTTCGGTTATTATATGGCATGCCATCAACAATGTAAATTGGTTCATTGCTGCCAGAAAGTGAGCTGATACCGCGGATTACAACCGAAGAAGAAGCTCCAGGCAAACCAGATGACTGGTTTACAGAAATACCTGCGACACGTCCCTGCAGGGCGTCAACAAAGTTACTGCGCTGGCTCTGGGCAATTTCAGCGCCCTTAACTTCAGTAACCGCTACCCCCAGATTTTTCTTGTCTTCTTTCATACCCAGTGCGGTAACAACAACTTCCTGTACCTGCTGAAAATCGGTCTCAAGCCTAACATTAATAACCGTTGCTTTATCAACAACAACTTCTTTTGTCCTGGAACCAACAGACGAGAACACAAGTGTCTGACCACCTGACACCTGGATAGAATAAGCCCCCTGACTGTCAGTCAAAGCACCTTTTGTTGTACCCTTTACCAATACAGTTGCTCCTGGTATTGTTTCGCTTGTACTGGCATCAACCACCTGTCCTTTCACGGCAAGTGTTTGTGCTGCCGAGGTATGCGAAAACAACATCCCCAGCCCTAATAAACACGTTAGTAGGATTGCTTTCATTTCATTTAGTATTGGTTAAAAAAATATTTAGTATTGAATAATTGCATTTGCATCTGTTCTTAAAATTTATATCCCATCAAGTTGTCGTACAAAATATTTAAACTATATGTACACTAATCGCTTAATGTTCTACATGAAATCACATCAAATGATTAGCTATAAATTGTGGGACTAAAATTAAAACTTATTTTTAAAAAATCGGTGCTTTTGTAACATGTAATACCAATTTAATTTTTCAGAAACTTTATCATTTTTTAACAATTGGCTATCAGCACATTACAAATACAAAATAATGGTATTATTTTGTATAACATATTTGGGAGCTCTAATCCTGAATTTTTACTGGTATAATAAGTAGTTTTTACGCAGCTTTTTGAAATCAGATAAGCCGGGTTCCCACGATTCGCGAATCTCTTTTTCAGATTTTCCGGCAATGATTTGTTCTTTCAACTGAGTTGTTCCGGCCAGTTTGTCGAAGTTTCCCATCTGATTGCTTTGCTTAAAATCGAAGAATTTTTCTTTGTGAGGATAGGCATTATACATATCTATCAGCCATTTGATATTAATTTGGCCGGTTTTGGCAAATTCGCCGGTATCGTATTTACGTAAATCAAGTCCATGGCAGACTTTGTTCTGGTGAAGCGGTGTTTCACTCATTCCTTTAATACTGACGGGCGTAAACGAAAAATCATATTTCCCTTTCAGATCAGGATTTCCAAGGATGGTAAATGGAAAATGAGTGCCCCTGCCCTGACTGATAATTGTTCCTTCGAACAAGCAAAGTGATGGGTACAAAAGAATGGATTGTTGGGTATTCAGATTGGGCGATGGAGCAACCGGCAGTATATATTCCATGTCGTGCGAATAATTGGCAACCTGTATTACATCAAACTTACATTGAACCTTATTTGCCAGCCATCCTTCGCCATTGTACATGCAGGCCAGTTCGCCAACCGTCATTCCGTGGGTAATCGGGATAGGAAACATGCCAATTCCCGATTTCAGTTTCATATCCAGAATTGGCCCGTCAACACTAAAACCGGTTGGATTTGGCCGGTCAAGAATTATCAGTTCCTTATTATTTTCGGAGCAGGATTCCATCACTCTCGCCAGCAAATTGATATAAGTATAAAATCGCGCTCCCACATCCTGAATGTCAAAGATCACTATATCAACATCGGCCAAATCTTCCTTCGAAGGTTTACTTTTTTTGCCGTAAAGTGATATTTCTGGGATTCCAGTTTTGGTATCGATACTATCGGCGACAATTGCCCCTGCGCTGGCCGTTCCGCGAAAACCATGCTCAGGCCCAAAAATCTTTACAATTTTTACGCCCAGTGTTTTCAAACTGTCAATCAGCGAAACTTTTCCTATCACAGAAGTTTGGTTGGCAACTACGGCAACTTGTTTGCCTTTTAATAAAGGTAGGTATTTTTCGGTTTGCTCGGCCCCCGTCTTTATTCCTGAAAAAACGGACAAAGTACTTTCAACATTTGACTGCTTTTTTTGCGGATTTCCACAAGAAATGAAAACTGAGAAAACGAAGGACAAAACCAATATTGAGTGAATTGTTTTCATATTTGGGAGTTATTTTTTAACTAATTATTGTAATCCGAACCGATGTAAATAGCTATAGGTTCATTGCTGCCCGATTTTAAATGCTGATAATCAACCATAGGTCTTGGAGGTCTGAATATATCCTATGCCAACATCGCTTCCGCCCTGTCGCCATTTTTATCAATCGTAACAACCACCACTTTATCGTCCGCTTTTAATGAAGTTTCAAAAACAAACGGTTTACTTCTCAGGGTTTGAGGTTTGTGCTCAATTTCACCGGCTTTTACGCCATTAACCAAAATTTCATACGATTTGACGGCCGCATCGCCTGCAAAAGCGGTGTCCCATAAAATTTTGGTTCCTGCTTTCCGGAGGTTTCCGGGAGCAGTTAAACCAACCTTATCAATCTGGAAATAATTGGAGTTGGCTTTAACCAGCGTTGCCTGTTCTTCAATTCTGGTCCTTTCATTTTCAGGCATCCCGTTGGGTTCGATTTGGGCAGCATAAAAGTTCTGAACCAACTGGCATTTCATAGGATCTTCATCAATTTGCCCGATACCAATGATGGCAGTATGAATTCCCGGAGTGGTCAGTGAATATTCAACCAACGGACGGCTGGGCAATTCGGGGGTCCCCACATTCCGGAACACATCCTCCGGAATGTTCGACCAGCGTGGTTCCTTGTGGTACAAGGCCGCATCGGCAAATACTTTCATGGCAATAATACCCATGCCTTTGGCAGCAGCAACGGGAATAACATTGTGCTGCATGTTGTATTTGGTTTTATCGTTGGCATTGATCGCGACAAGCATGCCTTCCAGAATTCCGTATTCGTCGCGCTGGATCATTTCGATCATTGCAGGTGGGTTGGCATGTCCTGAAAATCCGATGTGCCGGATCAGTTTTTCATTTTTAGGGTTCATGCCTGTCAGGTTGGTACCATCGCGGAAATCACGAAGCGCCACCAAAGCGCCAAAATTCCCATTGGGGTCGAGCGGTGTTTCCAGCCCTTCATACAAAACATCAATTTCAGCCGTATTGTGTAAAGTATGTATCAGAATCATATCCAGATAAGTGCCTTCAGGATATCCGCCCTGATTGTCGCCAAAAACCTGCGTGAGTGTACGTTTCAAATCGTCAACCGCACACTGTACCTCCGGCATCCCGTTCGACCAGTTATTGACATTTTCCCTTTCCGGCCATCCCGGTTTTCCCCAACGCATACAGGTTTTACTTGTGAGCCATATCGATTTCCGTAGCTTTTCATCGTAGTTTTCTTCACCGGAAATCAGGTTCAGCGTTTTAAAAGCTTTGTTATAATTCAATTGGCTGTCGGCATATAGGTTCGATGTATCGAAATAATTGATCCCCAATTTGAACGCTTTGAGGATAATTGGAACGGGATCGACATCAGCAGGCGTCCATTGCAGCGAGGCCTGGCCTCCAAGGGCAAGTGTGGCAACCTCAAAATCGAAGTTGCCAAATTTGCGTTTCATGGGCAATGGCATTTTTTCTGTATGGCAACTGCCAAACGACAGAATGGAGACTCCGGCCGTTGTGGCTGCCGAAACTTTGATAAAACTACGGCGCGATAAAGGATAGTTTTTTGGTGCGTTCATGATATCAGGCTTTTAATTTGGTTTAAAAATAAGAAAAAATCCGCTTAAGTAAGTGAAACATTTTATTGTCGCATATAATAATTCACTCACCCCATCGTGAGAACTCGAGGCCCCCCTATACTAAACTCTGGATATATATTAGTATCGGTGTTTACTTACAATCAAAATCAATCATTTCCTGAATTGACTTGCTGCAAACCGGACAGAACATATCGATGGTATGCAGGTTGTTCATCAGGCAATTGATCCAGGGACGGTAAACGCCTTTCGAAACATAGCCACCACCTTCATAAACACCCAGTTTTTCCTTTTTCCACTGTTTTTCCGGAGTTGGAATAGGCGATCCTTCGGGCAGCATATTTTTCCATTTCTTATCAAAATCAACCAGAGTAGTCAGGTTGGATTCCCAGGGTTCAATATTGGTTTTATAAAAATCAGAATACTTAACGCCACCGATGTATTCATCGCCCAACCCGGCAAACAAATGTCCGAATTCGTGGATGTAAATCTTTCCAGTTCTGTCAACATGATGGGCGGCACTAATTCCGTAGAAATTATAAATGGCGCCACCACCATATTTGTCGGTATTAGCCAGAATGTAAATATAATCGTAAGGCGCATTTCCGGCCACATCGCGAATTACCTGAAAATCGTTTACCATCAGATAGCGTTCGGAGTCGAAAGTGTAAAAGGAAGCATTTATGCAGGTTTCATTCCAGACATTATCCCCGGGAATGTCTGTCCCTTCTTGTTTTGATGCCGCCCAAACTCCACGGATATTGAATTTATTTTTATTCTGGGAATATGGTGCGTAACCAAAAAACCCATCAGCAAATTTTCGGCAATCTTCCATAAAGAGTTCTTTCTGATCTTCAGTGTATCCTTCAGGAAGAAGCACAATATCAACCTTTTCAGCCGGATCGCCCGAATTGACCACATCAAAAACAGGTAGATTTTTGTGTTGCTTTTTAATGAGATAACTTTTCGGGTCAACCGAATATTCAAACTTTTTTTCAAATACCCCTTCCCTATTCCGGCTTGTGATCGAAACCACCACTTTCTCACGAGGAAAAGGCATCACCACCGATTCAGGATAACAGCGTTCAGTTGTTTTTGCTTCGGGAGTGGTTTGCCATTCGCCAAAAAGAGTGCAATAGCCGCGCGAATAAATCAGTTCTTTGGTTTCAGCCGTGCGTACTTCTACAAAATGATTTCCGTAGCCTTTGGTGTCGATCAGATTGGTTTTCGAACCAGCCCAGAAAGGTTCCTCAATCAGTTCATCGAAGAAAAAATTTTCGGTTCCGGCATTTCCACAATGGTAATAATCGAGCCGTAAAGTTTTATCGTCGAAATATTTACTGAATTGGGCATCCGATTTTTGTGCGAACAACACAATCACGACAAGGATAAGAATGTATTTCATCAGTTTATAATTTGCTTTTTAGTTGCCTGATGGAACTCGTATGTGAAACTTCCATCCAATTTCGTCATTAACGAACATACTCGTTTCATAGTCAACAGGTTGAAATAGTTAGGTCAGGTTTTGATCACCAAATTTGACGAATCCTGGTTTGCAAATCCTGAAAATCAAATATAGTACAATATCGTTACCGACAAAATGCGGTTCAGCAGGGTAATTGTTCCAGGTGCTTATTTTAGCATTCACAATTCTCACACGAAGTAAATTCATACTGAAAAGTAGCGTGACTGATACCGAAGCGACTGTTTAGCAGATGTTTTGCATTTTCGGTAATCGACTGTGTTTCCGAAACAGGAAAGTTACTGTTCAAAACCAGGTGCGCTTCGAAATAAATTTGATGGTCGGACAATTGCCACAAATGGATGTGATGAACACTGCAAACCTGATCTATTTCCTGAAGTACAAGAACAAGCTCTTGCTGGTCGATTTTTGCAGGAGCAAACTGCATCAGTATCCCGACACTTTCCTTCAGGATTTTAAAAGTATGGACGAAAATATAAACGCTTATCAGCACAGTTACCAATGGGTCAATCCAGTAAATATCAAACAGCCAGATAAATACCGCGCCAACCATAACTGCTACCGAAGTCAGTGCATCGCCAATCAGATGCAAATAGGCAGCCTTGATGTTCAGGTTTTCTTCTTTGTTCTGATGAAGTATCAGCACCGAAAGCCCGTTTGCCACAAAACCCAGGAAACCCAAACCCAACATCCAGATATATTCAACTTCTTTCGGGTTTAGAAACCGTTTCCCGGCTTCAACCAATAAATAAACCGATATGGCAATCAGGGTAATCGCGTTGATAAATGCAGCCAATATCTCGGCCCTTTTGAAACCAAAAGTTGACTGAAGCGTTTGTGGTTTCATCCCGATGCGATACGCCACATAGGCCAGAATGACTGAAACTACATCGCTAAGGTTGTGCAGGGCATCTGAGATCAATGCCAGACTTCCTGAAATAATTCCCCCTACAAACTGAGCGATCGTGATTATACCGTTCAGAATTACCGTAATGGCCAGATTTCTCGATGTATGATGATGATGTGTCATCCGTTTTTGTAATTTTAAGATTCAAAAACATTCAAAGTTTCACCAAAAATAACTTTTATGCGGTTGGTTTTAGTTATACTTTCAATATTCCTTCTGTCTTTGCAGGTTATTGGTCAGGAATAGGTGGAAACACAGTACCTGAAACGATTAACGATGCCAATATGGAATTCAAATATTCCAAATTGTATGCAGGAGATATTGCCCGGCTTGTGCTTGACACGAAATATACAACCGTCAACCTGCGCAAAACCGGGAATCTGACACTGGATTCTAAATATGACGGAATCAATATCGATGAAGTTGACAACCTGAAATCTGTTTCAAAATACACCAACTATAAAATTGGGTTATTAACCGGAAGTTTTGACCTTGACACTGGCTACGGATCGGTACGAATCAGCAAAGTTGACGCGAAACTCGAAAAAATCAGAATTACAAACAGCTACGGAGGCATCAGTATTGGACTAAACAATTTGAACTACCAGCTTAAAGCAGAATGCAGTTATTGCGATGTGAATTATCCTGCCGATCGCTACAAAGGGAATAAAATCAAAGATGGCCAGCGGTTTTCACTCGATGGAAATGTAGGTACCGGTGGTGGGTCGGTTTCAGTAAACAGTCGGTATGGCGGGGTGAAACTGACGGAATAGAAAAAAGGCAGAGGCACAGAAAATTAGAAAACCATGGACCGGGTGTCGGTTCGTGGTTTTTTATTTTCTATATTTAGAAACAAATTCTAAATGGTGAAACAAGCAATTCAACTGGTAGCAATTAATATTCCATATCCTCCCGATTACGGCGGCGTAATTGATATTTTCTACAAAATAAAAGCGCTTTCAGAATGTGGTGTTTCAGTTTATCTTCATTGTTTTGAATACGATCGGCCACAGGCGGCCGAGCTCGAAAAATACTGTACGAACGTGTATTATTACCAAAGAAAAAAGGGAATTCGCTACCAACTATCAACTAAACCATACATTGTGGTTACACGCGTTAACGATCAATTATTGATTAATTTATCAGCTAACGATTCTCCGATTCTTTTTGAAGGTTTGCATACCTGCTTTTATCTTGATCATCTGTTACTTGACAACCAACTTCGCTTGGTACGAACCCATAATGTTGAGCACGAATATTACCTGGATTTGTACAAAGCTGAACGAAATCTTTTCAGAAAGTTATTTTTCAGATTGGAAGCATGCAAGCTTAAAAGGTATGAAACGATACTGAATAAAGCTTCTCATTTACTCAGTATTTCGCCGAACGACAACTATTATTTCGATCACAATTACGGCCAATCTCATTTCATTCCTGCATTTCATCCGTTCAGCGAAATCAAATCAAAATTAGGCAGGGGCAAATACATCCTGTTTCATGGAAATCTATCGGTATCAGAAAACATACAGGCGATTGAATATCTTCTGGCAAATGTTTTCAGCAAAATAAACCATCCGGTAATTATTGCAGGCAAAAACCCAGGTGCGCGTCTGGTTAAAAAAATCAGTCAATACCCAAATATTCAGTTGATTTCAAATCCTGAAAATGAACAAATGGAAGCTTTGATTCAGGATGCTCACATCAGTTTGTTACCGACATTTCAGGATACCGGGTTAAAGCTGAAATTGCTTGCTTCCCTTTTCGAAGGAAGGTTTTGTATTGCAAATACGCCGATGATCCATAAAACCGGACTGGAACACCTTTGCCATCTGGCAGATACACCGAAAGAAATGATTGATCGGGTGAATGAATTGTTTCAGCAGGATTTTACTTCGGAAGAAATAGAAAATCGAAAGCTTATTCTGGAAGATGCTTTTTCAAACCATCAAAATGCTTTGAAAATCATTCGGTTACTGGAATAAATCATTTCCCTTTTGCCGCCCTCTTTTTCATTACACCGCGGTTTACAGGCTTGGTTTTTCGTGGTTTCCGCTCACCGGGACCTCCAAGGTTTACCTTTCTGTTTTTTTTCTTTTTCTCATGAAAAGCGCCTTGCGAATCATTGATGGCATTTGATTTTCCGAGATAATCCTTGTCAAACATGACTGGCCGTTCCTCATCAGTATAAATGTTCGAAACTTTCAATCCTGCCGGAAGTGGTTTTTCTTTCAAAGACCGGTTCATGAATTTTTCTATTTCAGCAAGGAATTTTGTCTCAATTTCATTCACAAAAGTGATGGCAATCCCTGCTTTTTCTGCACGGCCGGTTCTACCTGTACGATGGATATAATCTTCAGGATTTTCCGGCGTATCGAAATTGATAACATGCGAAATATCAGCAATGTCCAGTCCACGTGAGGCGACATCTGTCGCAATCAACATGCGCGATGTTCCACTTCGGAATCGCTCAAGGGCATTGATCCGGTAGTTTTGTGATTTATTGGAGTGTAAAACGCAAATCTGTTCTGGAAAAACCGGATCGAGGAGTTCGAAAACCCGATCGGCAAACTGTTTGCTGGAAACAAAAACCAGCACCCGCTGAAATTCATCAGCATCAGTCAGTAAATTTTCGAGCAGGCTTATCTTGGTGTAAAAATTAGGTACCGCATAATAATATTGCGAAATCTGTTCAAGCGGAGTTCCCTGACTTTGAATTTCGATGGTTTCCGGATCGTAAAAATAGCTGTCGATCATAGCTGCCACGTCTTCGGTCAGAGTAGCGGAAAACATGAGGTTTTGTCTTCTCACGGGCAGGCTGTCCATAAAACTCATCAACTGGGGGCGAAAACCGAGGTTCAGCATTTCGTCCACTTCGTCGATCACCAGTTTCTGAATGGATTTCAGGCGCAAAACACCAGTCATAACCAAATCAACAAGCCGGCCTGGAGTAGCAACTACAATATCCATCCCATTGTAAACCAACTGTTTCTGTGTATTGATATTGGTTCCGCCATAAACACCGATCACTCTTACAGTCATGTACTTCGCGAGCTTTTCAATTTCGCCAACCACCTGTATAACCAATTCACGGGTTGGTACAACGATCAAAATCCGCGCGTGTTTTTGATCTGAATATTTAAGCTGACGAAGAATCGGAATCAGATAAGCAAAGGTTTTACCGGTTCCGGTTTGTGCAATTCCAACCGAATCGCGGCCTGACATCACCGCCGGATATACTTTTTCCTGAATGGGCGTTGGATTTTCAAATCCCAAATCATTCAAGGCATTCAGCAGCGGGGTATTTAAATTTAATTCCTGAAAAGTCACTGTTCAACGATTTTGATATGCCGCAAAGGTAATACGAAAAAGTTAACAGTTGCAGTTCAGTCTCAGCTACAGAAATCAATGAGTTTCAGTACCCGTTTTAGTTGAAAAATACAGTTTCCATTTTTCCCTTAATTCTAAGTTTTCCGAAACTGCAGATGATCTTTATTAAAACAATCACAACCTCAGGGCTTCTATTTTGTTATATCGACCAAAGATTTATCATTAACACTCAACTAAAAACAACATGGATTTTCCGATCAATCAATATGAATTTGGACAAAGGCCTGCAGTCACCATTCCATCTCCCGAATTTCTGAAAATACTCAAAGAGGAAGGAATCCGTAAAATGGTGAGCGAACACTACGACCTTTTAAGCAAAAGCGAAATTAAACATTTGTTTCCACGCATCGATGAAGCTTTGGACAAAGCGAAACAAAGATCATCAGATTTTTTCATCCAGATATGCGGCGGACATCCGTATTTTAACGAGAACCGTGGTAAACCCATGCTTGCAAAACGCCACGCACCATTTGCCATTACTCCTGCAGCCCGTGAAGTTTGGCTCAAGTGCTACATACAGGTACTTTCAAAGCTCAATGTTCCCGAAGAATTGATTCAATTGTTCTGGAATTATCTAAATGTGTTTTCTTTTTGGATGGTGAATTCGAAAGAAGGATAAAACCCATTGCCAGGGTGAAATACTGAACAGAAAGAAAGACGGAACCAATTTCCCGATTTCGCTTTCGACTTCGGTTGTTCAGAACGAAAAGGGTGAAATACTTGGAATGGTTGGCGTTGCTGTTGACATTTCGGAGCGAAAACATGCTGAAAAAGCCCTTCATAAAAGTGAAATAAAATACCGTAACCTGATTGAAACAATGCCCGATGGTGTCTATCAAAATTATAAACGATCTTTATTTTAACCCTGAAGACCCAATCAGAACCAGACAAGTATTCAGATTTCTTTTTTACAATTCCGATAAATAAATTATAGAATAATTCTAATCGCCCCGATTACGGCTTAAAGGAAAAGCGAATTGCCGGGTACTAATGTCTTCTTCTCTTTTTGCTCCTGAAGGTCACTAAAATAATTGCGAGCAGTAAAACAGCTACAAGAATAAGGTAAAAGTTTATATCTGATTTTGCAGTTTCTGTTTTATAATTTGCTGCAATTGGCTCTGCGGGTTCATATCCTGCAAACCAGCCGGCAAATTGCACCTCCCCTTCAAGTTTGTTTTCCACATCATCCGCCAATTGTGAAAAGAAATCAAATCCGGTTAATTTTTCAGCATCATCAACAGTTACTGCGAAATCAGTCAAAGGGCGGTCACTCTTTTCATTCGGCAACACAAATGCGATCATTTTCGGTTTGTCAGCCGGGTCATAAATTATTTTGAAATAATAACCCGGGACCAACACTTCTTCCTTGCCTATTGTACCTTTATTGTCGCTAAAAACCGGACCGGTAACCACATATAGCTGGCGTTCTTTTTTAGCCCAATCCCGAACCGTTGATTCCAGTTCCTTCCAAATACCCCGGTTAAATTCAGGAAACTGAGGCGAAATGTTCGACATCAGGAAACTTTCCTCCATTGCAATTGCGCTAAAACCCATATCACCAGCCGGGCATAAATGCCCCCGGTCGTAACCGCTATTGGTATAATCCGAAGATTTTGCTGAAATGGAAATAACCGATTTGTCCATTTTAAAACTATTGCTCCTTTCCTGGCCAGAATTTAAAATCATGCTATCGGTCAATGAGTAATAAACCCAGTTCGCCTGTTCATAATTTTCGTTGTACGAAAGGGTATAATAAGTATGCCTGACAATATCGTTGGCCGGAATTGGCAGAAATTCAACTGAATTTGCATTGATAATATTTGCTGTAAACAGCAAAATGAGCAGAGATAATAATTTCACGGAAATACAGGTTTTTATTGTTTTAAAATAAACGACTAAAATAGAGCCTTTCCTGAAAACTAAATTTATTTTTGTCCGAAAAATTACGAAAAGATGGCAACTGAGAATAAACATTTCACCGAAAACGACCGGATCTTCTATTCCGATGGCTACGATTTTCCTTTACGCGCGGGCAGAATGATGAACGAAGGATTCATGGCCGCATTGAAAAAAATATGGAATCGATACAGCTGAATTTAGAATAAAGGCAGGTTTAAGAATTGCATTAAAAAATGACCAGCCAACTTTCTGCAAATAAATCAATCCGAAATAGTAAAAATTGGATATATTATCGCTTAACCCAAAATGCAAAAATTGTTAATAAGTATCATTTATAATACCTCTTATTGGTTTAAATAATTGAACTATTAGAGTTTATATGCACCAATAAGTTATCAACAATTGTTTATAACTTTGGATTAAACAGCGTTGAATGAAAACTGTCAAAAAGCTTGATTTTAGTGCCTAATATGTATTAAATTTATCCATCAGACGAGCGATAAAAAACTGCTTCGAATGAATGGAAAAGGAAGAAGGTACTTAATTGAACCCCAAACCTGATCACTCGGATTTCCGGATCCGCATTCAGGAAAAGCTGAAGTTCGAACCGCAGCATTAAATTGCAAGGTTCAGCAATATACGAAAGGACTGTCAAAAGTTCATTTAAATGTTGATTCAAAGAAGCGTGAGACAAAAGAAATTTCGGTTTCTTTCAGGTCGAACTGAAAACGAAACGATCTTCGGATCGAAAGTAGTTTTTCACCGGTCAGAAGTTTGAAAAAACGGATGAAATAAAGGTGGCTTTAATGGAACTTCGTTCGGGAAGGCTATTTCTTTGGAAATGTCGAACGAACAGCTGGAACGTAAAGCTGTAAAAAGCAATACAGGAAAGCTAGAGGCTGGGAAAAATGGTTGGAGAAACCGGATGGATCAGCCAGTTATAATAACCGTAGTCTGGCACTTAGGAAAACCTTCGGGTTGACCAAAGATGAATGGGAACTTTCCGTAAAGGATTGTTCCCATTGGTGTTTTAAAGCCCTACCCCCATTTGAGCCCGCGTTATCATTTTTTTCGCACTTAATTTTACTACTTTTGTGCTTCGAGAAAAAAACAGAAAGTGAAAAAAGTCAATATAGAACAGGTATTCAGTAAATTTTCGGAATTGAATGTGTTGGTTATCGGCGATGCGATGGTAGATAACTATTTGTGGGGCAAAGTTGACCGCATATCTCCCGAAGCTCCGATTCCGATTGTAACTGTTACCAAACAGGAAAGCAGATTGGGTGGTGCCGGAAATGTTTC
>JANONW010000212.1:0-42072 GCA_031421065.1 Prolixibacteraceae bacterium | reverse complement strand
GCATTCTTTTTTGCAGCATTCTTTCTTTTTTGCATCGTCCTTAACAGTTGAAGCTGTTACTGCTGAAGTAGCTAAACCCATTGTGAAAGCCACTGCTAAAATCATTGCTAATCTTTTCATGTTGTCAAATTTTAAATTGTTAATATTAAATTCTTTGGCAAGTTATGAAGTTTTCTTTTAACGACAAAGCACGTTAACAATTATTTAGAATTATTCTAAATAAGGATTTCAGCAATACATATCGTGTTTGCCTTTTTTAACCTTTTCGAGCAACTTAACTGCTCGTTCGCGGGCGATTCCGTCCATCGAATCGATTACATCGTCAATAAGGTCTTCGCCAATCAGACGGGTTTCGTAAGAAGCGTAATCCATCAGGTATTCCATAAAAGTTGAAATGGCATTCGGCCCGCAGTGATTTTTGATGTTTCCCGGTTTGGCCCGGTCCATAAAATCCTGCCCGGTTCGGCCCAGCCGGTAACAGCCGGTACAGAAAGATGGTATGTAACCCATTTCGGCCACATCGCGGATCACCTCATCTAGCTCACGGTGATCGCCCAGACAGAATTGACTGCCATCGTCTTCGTGAAGCGAATCGGTATATCCGCCCGGATTGGTGCGGCTTCCGGCAGAAATTTGAGAAACGCCCAGCGCAAACGTTTCGCGCCGCATTTGGGCAGTTTCGCGGGTTGACATGATGATGCCGGTATATGGAACTGCAAGCCGAAGAATAGCGACAATCTTGCGGAAATCCAAATCGGCCACAGCAAATGGCGGGTGCGAAGCAATATCGGATCCGGTTGCCGGTTCGAGCCTTGGTACACTGATGGTATGAGGGCCAATCCCAAAAACCCGTTCGAGTTCGCGGATATGCTGCATCAAGGCGAGCAATTCGAAACGGAAATTGTACAAGCCAAACAGAACTCCGATCCCGACATCGTCAATGCCTGCTTCCATTGCCCGGTGAAGTGCGGTCACCCGGTAATCGTAATCCTTCTTTTTGCCGCCTGTATGCACATTGTGGTAAGCCTCGTGGTGATATGTTTCCTGAAAAAGCTGGTAAGTCCCAATTTTGGCATCTTTCAGTAATTTGAATTCAGCAACTTCGAGGGGCGCCACATTTACATTTACCCGACGGATTTCACCATTCCCAACTTTGGCTTCATACACCGATGCAACCGAGTCAATTACATATTGAAAACCCTGTTTCGGATACGATTCGCCGGCAACCAGCAAAATACGTTTGTGCCCCTGTTTTACCAGGATTTCAGCTTCGCGCCTAATTTCATCCTGAGTGAGCGAACGGCGGGCGGTTGATTTATTTTTTGCCCTGAACGCGCAGTAAGAACACTCGTTGGCGCAAAGATTGGATATATAAAGTGGCGCAAAAATAACCAGTCGTTTCCCGTAAATTTTTTCTTTGATGTGATTCGCTTCCTCGAAAAGTTCAAATAGTTGCATTGGATCGCTGATGTTTGAAAGCACTGCCACATCTTCCAAATCCAGTCCTTTCATTTCTTTGGCTTTATCAAGCACAAAACGGACTTTTGCCGGATCCGGCTTTTTATTTTGTTCCAATATCCGGGCAATTTCGTCTTCGTCTATAAATGATTTCATGATGCTGGAGTTCTAATTTACAGATCAAAGGTACTACTGAAACATCAAAAAGAAATGATATTTATTTCAATTATTGTGATATACTTGCATCTAAAATTTACATGTGACCGAATACATAAACATACACGAAATTCTGACCAGGCAAATTTCGATTGTGACTTTAACCCAGGGAATTTTGGTGATTGCTTATTTTCCGGTGCTGAGCCGTTTATGGAAGACCAAAAGGAACGGTGAATCATTCCTGATATGGACGGGCATGTTACTGGCTCCCCTGTTGTCGTTGTTATCGAGCAAAGGGATGTTGGCGACCATTTATTCTGTAAGGGCTATTGTTTGTATCTCGGTACTGATGTTGCTAATGTTACGGGTTCAATACATAACGGAAAAACAATTTGTGAGAGACCAAAATAAACCTAAATTTGTGCAACACTCTCTAAAAAGACCTTTGCTATGACAGCCCAAAAGACCGTTGGTGAAAAAATCAAACAAATTCGCGAAATAAAAAAAGTCAGCCTTGAAGAACTGGCCGAGCGGAGCGGAATGGAAATCGCAATGGTGCAGATGATCGAACAAGAAAGGAATATACCATCATTGGCTCCACTTATTAAAATTGCACGTGCGCTGGGTGTTCGCCTTGGTACTTTCCTCGATGACAGTAATTCCTATGGTCCGGTGGTAGTACGTTCAGGCGAATACCACAAAGGGGTGCGGTTTACCTCACAAGCAAGTGAATCACGCGAACATCTGAATTTTTTCTCTCTTGCTTTCGATAAAGCCGGAAGAAACATGGAACCATTTATTATTGACATTGAGCCTGGACAACAATCAGACTATATGCTTTCGTCGCACGAGGGCGAAGAATTTATTTATGTGCTTGATGGTTCGGTTGAAATAAACTACGGAAAAGAAATTTATAAGCTGGACAAAGGAGACAGCATATATCTTGATTCAATTGTACTGCACAATGTACATGCAGGCAACAACCAATCGGCCAGGATCCTTGCAGTTGTATATGCTCCATTTTAACCTTCATTCCTGAAAATCTGATTTCATGCAACTACTTGATTATACGTTGGGCGATTTACTTGAAAAGTATGCCATTGAAGCTCCCGACAGGGAATTCATGGTTTATACCGACCGGAATTTACGTTTTACTTATTCGCAGTTTAACGAAAGGGTTGACCAGCTTGCCAAAGGATTGCTGTACATCGGGGTAAGGCCTGAAGACAAAGTAGGCATCTGGGCAAATAATGTGCCCGACTGGCTCACCTTTATGTTTGCCACAGCAAAAATCGGAGCAATACTGGTCACAATCAATACCAGTTATAAATCTTCGGAACTGGAATACCTGCTTGAGAATGCCGACATTAACACCCTGTGCATGGTGGATGGATTTCGCGACAATGATTACGTGAACATTTTGTTTGACCTGGTCCCTGAATTAAAAAACAATCAGCGTGGTAACCTGAAAAGCGAAAAATTTCCGATGCTTCAAAACGTTGTTTTCATTGGGCCGCAAAAGCACCGTGGAATGTACAACACTGCTGAACTCATGTTGCTTGGCAGCCACATCGACGATTTCGAGCTGGAGCAGACCAAAGAAAATATTACCTGTCATGATGTTGTGAATATGCAATATACCTCAGGAACAACTGGCTTCCCAAAAGGCGTGATGCTGACCCACCACAACATTCTGAACAACGGATTTGCTGCAGGCGAATGTATGAAATTCACCCATAAGGAGCGGCTTTTAGTTTGTGTGCCACTGTTCCATTGTTTCGGCTGCGTTCTTGCGCTTTGCGCGGTCATTACTCATGGCGCGACAATGGTGATGGTCGAAAATTTTGATCCGCTGATGGTATTGGCTTCAGTAGAAAAAGAAAAATGCACCGCTTTACACGGAGTTCCTACAATGTTTATTGCTGAACTGAACCACCCGATGTTCAGCATGTTCGATTTAAGTTCGCTGCGTACCGGAATTATGGCCGGATCTCTCTGTCCCATTGAAACGATGAACCAGGTGATGCAGAAAATGAACATGAAAGACATCATCATCGTTTACGGGCTGACCGAAACTTCGCCGGGAATGACTGCCACCCGAACCCATAATTCTCCTGAAGTTCGGGCTGCCACAGTTGGTTTTGAATTCCCCAATGTGGAAGTTAAAATAGTGAATCCGGAAACCGGAAATGACAGTCCGGTGGGAGAGCAGGGCGAAATTTGCTGCCGTGGCTATAACCTGATGAAAGGCTATTACAAAAATCCGGAAGCGACTGCCAAAGTAATAGACAAAGAAGGCTGGCTGCATTCGGGCGATATTGCAGTAAAAACAACAGACGGATTTTACCGAATCACCGGACGCATTAAAGATATGATTATCCGTGGTGGGGAGAATATTTATCCGCGCGAAATCGAAAACTTTATTTACAATATGCCTGAAGCTGAAGCTCAATAATCCCTTTTGAGATTGGATGAAAGAGGGTATGTTCACACAAAAAAATAATGGCAAAAAAGAACACAGGGAAAGTAATCCCAATGCTAAGCCCCGAAAATTACATCCGTAAAAAAGCACGCTCACCCCCAATTTTTGAATGTTTGGTGAATACCGGTTGGCAAGAAAATGGGGTCGCCCATGTGATTGTTGCACGTAATCACACCAACGGCAACATTACCGCGTGTATGTATATGGTTGACATTGAATGTGGCAAAGATGGCAAACCATTTTATGTGAGTGGGCCTTTTGACGATCAGGTGAAAATTAATAAAGTGATGGCCCAGTTGGAAAAGATTGCCGGCCCGGGGAATTACGATTACCTTTTGGGAGATGTAGATGAATTTGAGGGAAACGATTTGGACGATGAGGAAACTGAGGAAACTGAGGAAGATAAGTTTAAAAGTTTAAGCATCGATGAAAAAAAGAAAATTTTGCTGGATATGCGATCACGGATGAAGAATCCTAAAGAGGCGGATACCAAACGCTTTTTCAACCTCTCTAAATCCATTTTTAATGAATTTGTTGACCCTGCTCTTTTCCACCAATACCTTGACGAATACATTGATGACCTGAACATTGAAATTAATAATGGTAAGTTACCCGATGAAATGTTGGGAATTGATTCTGAATCAACGATTATTTCGGATACGGCCAGATCCATGTTCCTTGAAATATCCAAACTTATTCAGGAAAAACCTAAGAAAGCCAGCAAATTGCTGGAAGGATTCAGGAAACAAACACCGGATATTCCCGCATCTTACTATCTTGAACTACTTATCCTTCAAGATAAAAAACAAAATAAATACTTAAAAAAACTTGAAGAATACTCGAATAAATTTCCTGACTACCCTTTAATCAAAATTTTATGGGAAGAGGAACACATTTTACCCGAATCATTAACGAAAGATGAAAATGCAGAAAAGTATAAGCTCAACTCATTCTTCCCCGGACGCAATTCGCTTCACGAGTTTGAAATATTCAAATATCTTATGTTTCAAATACTCATATTAGGCGATAACGAAAATGTCTCCCGTTTGGAGGCTTTCTATGATGCCTATGCTGAAATTGACCTTCCTGATGAGGATTCCAATATATTGGACAGTCTGGTTTTATTAGCTAAAATGCGCTTCGCCCTAAAATTTTTAATACAGAAACAATATGACAACTGAAATGAGTTTAAAGAACACCAAAAATGAAATCCTCTCAGCATACGAGGATGTTATAAAAAAAATTCAGGCTCAAAAAACTTCCGAGCCCAAACAGGTGCAGGAAGAAAAACGGCAACAGGAAGTGATCAAAAAAGCATCGGACAATACCAACGAAGGAATTGTAACCGGCATTACCGCACTCAAACTAAATTCGGAGTAAAAAATCAGGAACGAAAGCGAATCATTTGAAACTTCCATGAAATCCCAAAAAGAACTTTGGAAAACAGAACAGCTAAAATGGGCCGAACTACAAAAGGAACAGAAAGAAAAAACCGATAAAGAACGGAAACGCGAAGAGGAGGAATATGCAAAATTACGTTCGAGAGGGACTTACGGCGAGATTGCATCGATGCTTAAAAATGCAAAAAAAATAGAAGGGATTGATGAAAGTATCCGTAAATTAACCTTGGAGTTATACAATCATAAACCAAATTTACCGGCATTAAAAGATGAATTTCGTAAAGCCGCGTTGGTATGAACGATGAATTTCAATAGCTGAAAATCAGAATTTACAGGCTGTACGACAATTTTCCCTTTTAAACCTGCTTGCTATTTGAGTATCGGAATAGGTTGTCCATTAAAATTATTTACGTTTTTCTCACTCACCCCAAGCCCTGCAAGCAGAGCTTTTCCCCTCTCTACTCGTAGAGAGGGGCAGGGTAAGCGAAGCGCACCCGGGGTGAGTATGTTGAAAAATCTAATAAAGGGACTTTTGTCGTACACCCGAATTTACAGGCTGTAGTATTGCTCCCACCCTTTTCTAGGTGGCGCGCCAACCAACATCTGATTTGCCAGTTTATTGTTGGTAATCTGTTTCTTTTCGCGGTCGAAAACAATTTTGGTATTCAGTTGCTGAGCCAAAACGCCCAGGTTGAAAACCTGACTCAACGGACCTGCGATTTCAAATGGCGAACGGGTTTTTTCTTCACCTTTTACTGCTTTCAGAAAGTTCGCATAATGGTTCGACGGACTCTTTTGCACTTCAGGTAATTTTGGTTCCATATCCTTTGCCTTTTCAGCCGGAATAATCGATAAGGTCGATCCGTGCGATCCTCCTTTGAAAATCAGATCCTTGCTATAAATGATCTTGCCCGGGTTCAGTTTGGCAGGTTGTATTTTGCCGGTACTGGTTGGCGGGATGTTCGGGTCAAGTTCAGAAACTCCATAACCTTCAGGAACCTGCGGAATATTGTTTACACCATCGTGCCACATAATTTCAAGCGGAGGCATGTTGCCACGTTTCGGGAATTTAAACGACAGGGTTGACGACATCGGGAAAAAGAACGGATTATGCCCTTCCAATTTCACCGGGCCAATTTCGTAAGGCAAGCCCAAATTCAGGAATTCGTGGGCTGTATCGATAATGTGAGCGCCCCAGTCGCCCAATGCGCCCATTCCGAAATCGTACCAGCAACGCCATTGTCCGTTGATAAAATCTTTGTTGTAATCGTGGTGTTTAACAGCCATCAACCACGTGTCCCAGTCCAATGTTTCAGGGATTGGTTCGGCATTGGGAAATTTGGTCATTTTTGTATCCCATCCGTGCCAGCGGCGTGCCGAATTCATGTGGGCAGTAATCGCAGTTACATCTTTAATAATTCCTGCTTCGGCCCAGGCTTTAAACTGGAAATAATTGCCTTCCGAATGTCCCTGGTTGCCCATCTGGGTAACTACTTTGTATTTATCGGCAGTTTTCATCATCAGTTCAACTTCGTTGAAAGTACGTGCCATCGGTTTTTCTACAAATACAGCTTTCCCCAGCGACATGGCCAACATGCTGATCGGGAAATGTGAATGATCGGGAACGCCAACTAAAACGGCATCGATCTGATTACTCATTTTATCGAACATTTTCCTGAAATCCTGAAAACGCGGTATGTCCGGAAATTTTTCGAGTGCTTTCAAAGTATGCGGAGCGCCCATATCGGTGTCGCAAAGCGCAACGATGTTGCACAATCCGGTATTGTACATCGAATTAATATCCGATCCGCCCTGGTTTCCGATGCCGATGCAGGCCAGGTTTACGCGTTCGTTTGCTGCGGCCAATCCGGCAGTTGGAGCAGTAACACCCGACATTGCTTTAGTTAGAATAGTAGGAAATGCCATCATTGATGATAAGGCAGCAGCTTGTTTTAAAAACAACCTCCGCGAAGTTTCATTGTGTTTGGTCATTATATGTTTATTATTGGTTTAGGAATTCATTGCAAAAATTAGCAACAATGCTAACTTTTGCAATCGGTTGATCAAAGATTAACATCTCTTTTCAGGAAAGGTATTTTATTTCTTCAACGGAATCCTTGCAACTGTCACCGAATACGCATCCAGGTTAAAAACAATTTTCTTTCCTGAAATCTTCAGTTTCCGCTCTACGGGAGTAACCACTTCTGGTTTTCCTATACGGTTGTATGTAGTTAAATCGCTATTGGCCAAAACCTGAAGATTGATTTCGCTGCCCGAAACTTTGCGCCCTTCCAGAGACAAATTCAGGCTTGCAGGTTTTTTTGCCACATTCACCAGTTTTATCACCAGTTCTGAAGTTTTTGAGTCAACAATTGCGCTGGCATACAAACTATCCTGTCCCGTTAAAGCTTTCCCGTCAACCAAAGCCAAAACGACATCTGTTCCAGCATTGGTCGAAAACATTTTCTGAACGTAATAATTGGGAGTTGCCACTACATTCTGGTTATCGAACCAAATAAGGTCGGGGCGCCACTGCCATGCATTCACATTTCCGAAAAGCGGGGCGTACGATGCAAGGTGCACCACATCGGCATTGCGTTCCAGTCCGGTCATAAATGCTGCTTCGGCAAGTGCGCTTTTCCAGGTATTGCGCGATTCTGCATCTTTTCCCTCTTTATCGTGGGCAGCATATTCACCGGCAAATACTTTCGGCCCCTTTCGGTCGTACGAATCGTAACGTGCAGCATTCTGCAAAAACCAATCAGGGCCCCGGTAATAATGTTCGTCCACCAGTTTCACATCCAGTTCGCGCATCTCGGCCCACAAGTAATCAAAATCTTTTCCATCGGGCGAAGGACCTGATCCGCCGACAAAAATGATTTCAGGATGTTTTTCGTTTAAAACCTTCAGGAATATTTTTAACCGATCGACATACTGCGTTCCCCATTGTTCGTTTCCAACGCCCACCATTTTCAGGTTAAAAGGTGCCGGATGCCCCATTTCGGCACGCAGTTTCCCCCATTTGGTAGTGGTTGCACCATTGGCAAATTCAATCAGGTCAATTACATCCTGAATGTAAGGATCGAGTTCGTCAAGTGGTGTAAGCTCCGAAGAGTTGAATTGACAAGCCATTCCGCAGTTCAGGATAGGCAACGGCCCGGCGCCGAGGTCTTCCGAAAGCAAAAAGTATTCGTAAAATCCCAGTCCGTACGACTGAAAATAATCGGGTGCATTTCTATGGGCAAATTCGGTATTCCAGCGATTGACAATCATTTGGCGGTCTTCTACATTCCCAACTGATTTCTTCCACTGGTAGCGGGTTTCAAGTTCATGGCCTTCAACAATGCAACCTCCGGGAAAGCGCAAAAAGCCGGGTTTCAGGTCGGCCAGTTTTTGCACCATATCGGCGCGCAAACCATTCTTCCGGTTCTTCCACGTATTTTCGGGAAACAATGAAACCATGTCGATTTCGAGCACCCCTTTTCCTGAAAGTGTTACACGCAGGTTGGCTTTTGGGCCGTTAGCCGAACAGGCAAATTTTACCTCGTATTTTTCCCATTCTTCTGAAAAGTTTTTCACCTCAGTTTTGCCAATAACTTTCATCAACGAATCAAGTAATTCCACTTTTAAGACCGAAGCGCCTTCGCTTTGGCGGGCAAATATCGAAAACAGGTAATTCTCACCAGCCTTCACCCCCATTCCGCGAAAACCTTCGTTAACCAAACCCAGTTCTTTTCCCTGAAGTGATTCAAGTCGCAAAAATCGCGGATTGCCTTCATCCGGGCGGTTGATAATCTGGAACTGACCAACATATTCTTCGCCGGTTTTCTTCCAGCCCATCAGCGGTTTATAGAATTCGAACGAACGGTTTTTGACCAATTCGGCATAAATTCCGCCATCGGCAGCAAAATTAATGTCTTCAAAAAACAATCCCCACATTGTTGGCTGTATCGTGGCAATTGTTGTTTTGGTGCTAACAACCAGCGTTTTGGATTGTGCCTTTGCGCCAGATATTCCGGCAAAAATAAGGCAAATCAGGAAAAAGGAGAGTTTAAGTTTCATTTTGTATTGAATATCCGGTTAATGAATACTGCAAATATAACTGTGAAAAACACACTTATAACAAGTTTTTTACTCTTATATAAAAAAATCAGGAGGAGGGACCCAATCCTGTCAGGTTTTCAAACATCTTAGGTAGCTTCTCCGATTTAAGGGAACCGTTTATTCTTCAATCAGGTTCTTTTTTAACAGATTGCTTTTTGTCCTGATGTTTTCAACTGCCTTATCGAGCCTATCCCGATTGTTTTTGCTCCGGGTAAGATGTTCTGTTTCCAGTAATGAATTATACTCATCGAGAGTCATCATAACAATACTTTTACCCTTTGACCGATGTACAACCAATAATTCCGAATTGTCGGTAACCGCATCAAGGTTCGCTTTTAAATTCTGCCTTAATTCTGAATAGTTTACTGCTTTCATAACCTGATGATTTATTCCGTTTGTTTTCACCATCAGGCCGGGAACATTCTTTCAAATACGTGATTAATTTATAAAAAAGCGGCCTTCCCTCTGGAAAGCCGCCTGGATTATTCGCAATAAACCTCTGTATTAATATCCAGGGTTTTGGGTTAAGTCAGGATTGGCAGCGATTTGTGGCTGCGGGATCGGAAAAAGTTTCCGGGCAGGTGTTTCAGCCGAACGATTTGCAAACTGCCAGGTACCTTTTATAAATTTACCGAAGCGGATCAGGTCGTTACGGCGCATTGCTTCACCATTGAACTCCCACCCGCGCTCAGCTAAAAGGGCATCGGTGGTCAAGGTGGCTGTTGTATATAGTTTAGCCGGATTGGATACAGAGCGAGCCCTAACCTGATTGACAAGCTCAACAGCAGCCGCTGTTGCATTGCCTCCATTTTTGCGCATTAATGCCTCGGCTTTCATCATCAGGATATCGGCATAGCGATAAACTACAAAGTCGTTGCCCATTGATACGCCCTGGATTGGGCCATACTGATATTTGGCGAAACGGGCCCCCATGAATTCGAGCGCCAACTGATGGTTGTAGGTTACACCATCGGTTGGATTGTAGATATTGATAAAATCCACAGTCAGGTTTAAAAGTTTGCCGTTGCTTTCCTGTGAGCCTTTTAATGGCTCGCCGGTTGAAGAATACTGTTGCCCTCTTAACCAACCTGTTGCACGTTTATCATCAGCGTCAAACGAATGAATAAAGCCTGGCAATGCACAGAACCCGTTCCACGGGCCCATTGAGGTTCCATAGGTATATTGGTGCGCATAATGCATTCCCCTCCAGAAAAGGGTAAAATTTGTCCCCCATGCATTCGTGTAAACTTCGTCGTAAGGTATCACGAAGATGTTCTCTTTTGAACCCTCGTTTTTAATCAGGAAATTGTCGAAAATATTGGCCGAAAGGGAGTATTTGCCCGAGCTGATAATCTTATCGCAATATTCGATCACCTTGTCCCATTTAGCGGTTCCGGTCCATTCCTGCGAATTCAGGTAAAATTTGGCCAACATGGCATAACCGGCGTATTTATTAAAACGCCCGTAAGTTGTATTGTCAACCTTGTCAGATAGTTTTTCAACATTCGTTTCAATGTCGTTTACAATAAAATTGAAAACTTCTGCCCGTGGAGTTGTTGGAGGAGTCTCGTCCTCAACCACCCAAGATGTTACTTTCGGAACATTTCCGAAGAAATCGATCAGGTTGTAATAGCCAAATCCACGGATCATTTTCAGTTCGGCAGCAAAAAGAGCTTTCAGATCAGCATCCATGTCCTGAAGGCTTTCGAGCTGATAGATTACTTTATTGGAATTATTGATCAGGGTATAATTAAATCCCCAGGCTCCGTTAATCTGTGGAGTTTCGGGAGTCCAGGTGTGTTCATGCACACGTTGCCAGTGCCCGCCATCGTACCAGTGCCCCAACGCGCGGGTCGGGATAAGGGTTTGGTCGGTACAATGTGTGTTAAGGTCCCACATATCGTTGGTGAAAACGCGCATATTTCCATAAACAGGAGCAATGGCCGAAATTACTTCTTCCTGAGTCTGGAAATATTTATCCTGAAGAATTTCACTGTACAAATCCTCTGACAAATCGGTACAAGAGGAAACTGCACCAAGTACCAGTAAAATGGTAAAATATATTTTAAATAGTTTTTTCATTGTTTTCAAGTATTAGAAGATTAAGTTGATACCCAAAGTATAAGTAGTTGTTCGCGGATATGCCCTGCGGGAATCGGTACCCGGCTCCAGGCCATTGATTTCCAATTCAGGATCGATACCAGAATATCCGGTAAAGGTGTGCAAGTTCAGGCCCGAAGCATAGATGCGGGCTTTCTGAAATACTTTACTTCCTTTCACATTGAAGTTATATCCAAGGGTAACATTGTCCAGTTTCAGGAAATCACCTTTTTCCACATAAAAACTGGTGTACTGCTGTGAATCAAACAAATTAATATCGCGACTTGAACGCAGCACATTCAAAGGAAGCATAGATTCGTTCTGGTGGAAAATTCCCAGTGTATTCAGGATGTCATACCCAAATACTCCACGGAAGAATACCGACATGTCCCAGTTTTTATATTTCAGCGTATTTCCAAGTCCCATATAAACTTTTGGCAAACCATTGCCAATGATGTCTTTATCTTCGTACGTAGCCGCATTGACAGGAATAGCAGCACCAGCTTTATTATAAACCAGCCACTTTCCTTCAGGAGAAAAACCTGCAAATTTATATCCGAACATGTTGCCGATTGGTTTACCTTCTTCCAACCTGAATGATGGGGTCGCATTCAACCCGGGCGAACCTATATTGCCGATATCCTGATAGTTGAAAGGATAAGCATCGCTCGACAATGATACCAGTTCGTTGCTGTTGTGGCTGATGTTAAAATCAACAGACCATTTAAAATCACCCGATTTAACAGCTACGGCATTCAATGACAATTCAATTCCGCTGTTCCTTATTTCGCCGACATTGGTAGTTGTTTGATTGAAAATATTTGGAGGGGTCGGAACATTGTAGGTATAAATCAGGTCGCTCGTTAAACGGTTATATACATCAAGGTGGGCTGAAAGACGGTTTTCAAAAACTGTCAGGTCTAAACCAACATTCCACTCTGTTTTGGTTTCCCATCGCAAATCAGGATTAGGGTTTGATGCGGGTTCGGTTCCGGGAATCCATTTGCCATTGTACAACATACGCGGGCCTGGGCGCATGCGTACCAGCGAAGCGTAAGGTGAAGTTCCCTGATTACCGGTTACACCATATCCAACCCGAACTTTTGCATCATCAATCCAGTCAACATCGCCCATAAAACCTTCTTCGCTGATTCTCCAACCGAGTGAAACAGAAGGGAAAAGGCTCCATTTTTCGTTATCACCAAATTTTGACGAACCTTCATGGCGTAACCCCGCGGTCATCAGGTATTTGTCCTGATAAGAGTAAATGGCCCTTCCGATAAATGCGACTAATTTACTGGAGTTCTTGTAACTTGACATAACTGCATTCCCCTGGGGAAGATAGTCGCCTGCACCTAAATTGTTGTAGGTGTATTGATCGGTAATAAAATTGCTGTTTCCAGCAAAGAATTGCTCGTAGGTAAAGTCCTGATAAGAATATCCACCCATAATATCAACACGGTGGACATCATTTAAAAGCTTGCTGTAATTCAGTGTAGTCTCAAGAGTTTGGTCATACCACTGCATATATTCGCGGTTTGCACGTCCGTTGTAACCACTTTGTGCACTGTGCGACGAACCTTTATAACTGTAGTATCCCCTGAATTCGTTGTTCTTTTGAACTGCGCCTAATACAGATGCTGTTAATCCCGGCAGGAATTCATAGGAAATCCGTGTATTGCCGAGAAGTTCGGTGGCCTGGTTGTCGCGGTCAGTTTGAAAAACCATTCCAACCGGGTTGTAATCTTCCCAACCGTTTGTTTCATAGTAAGTACCATTTGTATTGAATACAGGGAGCGTTGGGTTCCTGGTCATTCCCTGACGGTAAATTTCATAATCGACCGGACTAAATTTACGGGTACTTGCAGATAAATTAAAGGCCAGTTTCAACTTGTCGTCGAAGGCTGAATGATTCAGGCTCATGCGGCTGTTCAGCATTTTCTGGTACGAACGTTCAACGATCCCATCAATGTCGCGGTAATTGAGCGAAGCCATGTAAGTGGTCGTTTTATTTCCACCTGAAAGTGAAATATACTGAACCTGACTGATTGGGGTCCGGGTCAGTTCTTCAAACCAATCGGTATCTGCGCCATAATCGATCATGGCATTCGCTTTACCAATTTTGTCGTTATTGCCCGAGGCCTTAAATTCTTTGGCAACATCACGATATTCGCTTGCCGAAAGTAATTCCGGACGTTTTGTCATTTGGTCAACAGTTCCATAAGCCGAATATTCGATTTTCATCTGGCCTGAACTACCTTTCTTGGTCGTAATAATTATTACACCATTGGTGCCACGTGTACCATAAATAGCAGCAGCCGAACCATCGCGGAGCACGTCAATAGATTGAATATCTTCAGGGGACACTGAATTGAGGCTTCCTCCCGGAACTCCATCAACAATAACCAAAGGTTCAAGATTGCCGGAAACAGTAGAAACACCACGTAACTGAACAGATACGCCCGAAGTTGGATCGCCTCCGTTACGGCGTGAAATTGCCAGCCCGGCCACTTTACCCTGAACCAGCTGCATCGGGGAGCTTGTTATTGCACCCTGTTTAAAATCTTCAGCCTGAACATTGGTGATCGACGAAGTGATTTCTTTCCTTTTCTGTACTCCGTACCCAATTGCTACAACTTCTTCCAGTCCAATGGCATCTTCGCGCATTACAACATTCATAGTTGTCTGGCCAGTATAATCCATTTCAATTGTGCTCATCCCAACAAAAGAAAACACGATTACCGCGTTTGCCTTGCTCACATTCAAGGTGAAATTACCGTCAAAATCGGTAATGGTTCCATTGTTGGTGCCTTTTTCGATAACCGTTGCACCGGGTAGGGTACTGCCATCAGATGTTTTTACCAAACCTTTAAGTACACGTTCGTTCTGAACGGTCATTACATTCAATGGCAAATCCTTCAGCTTTGTAATTACAATTTGCCTTTCCTTAATTTCATAACCGTTGTTGGTAACTTTCAGGATCTGGTCCAGAATCTTTTCAACAGAGGCATCTGCAACTTTCAGCGAAACTTTGCGGGTAACATCAATCATATCGTCGGAATAAACGATAATGAACTCGCTGTTACGCTCGATTTCCTGAAATACATCTTTTACAGTTGCATTCGACAACTGAAAAGAAAACTTTGTTGACTGCGAATAAGAGTTGCCAATCACCGATAACGAACTGACAAGCAACATGATAAAAGATAGCCTCATAATAAGGTACAGTTTTTTGAACTTCCCAATCTCATGGAAAGTTCGTACATAGAACTTTTTTTTCATACTTTTGAAATGTTTGGTTTAACACAATAATCAAATACACTTTTTATTTTGGTCCGGGGAATGCAGCCACATTCTCCGGATCTTTTTATTTTTGTTCTTTATTGTCGTTTATTTACTTAGAATCACGAAATCACCGTTGCTCTTTTTCTGCCAGTCGATCGGCACCGTCAGCCTGATTACATTCAGCACATCTTCCGGGCTATCTTTCAAATCGAGCTTGCCCGATAGTTTATACAAACCAATCATCGGATCAGCCAACCTTATTTTAATACTGTAATACCGTTCCACCTGTTTTAGTGCCCTAATCAAATCTACCTTATCAAATTCGAGCATCCCCTCTTTCCACGAAACATACTTTCTTACATCAACCATCTGACTTTTAGCTTCTCCAGTCAATTTGTCGAGTTCAATCTTTTGATTCGGGACCATATCAACCACAAATTCGCGGTTAAGAATTCCTTTTCCTGAATATTTCAGGCTTACCTTTCCCTCTTCAAGTACGGTCTGTATCATTTTATCTTCAGGATAAGCCGAAATATCAAACCTGGTTCCCAATACATGAACGTGAATATCCGAAGCACGAACAATAAATGGTTTCTCAGGATTTTTTGCCACATCAAAATAGGCTTCTCCGATAAGCATCACCTGCCGGGTTTTATTAATAAATACTGAAGGATAAATTAGCTGGCTTCCGGCATTCAGCCATACTTTTGTGCCATCTGAAAGTATGATCATCGACTTTTTGCCATACGGGATGATCACTTTATTGATCTGCTCTTTTTG
This sequence comes from Prolixibacteraceae bacterium, assembly GCA_031421065.1. Taxonomy (GTDB): domain Bacteria; phylum Bacteroidota; class Bacteroidia; order Bacteroidales; family Prolixibacteraceae; genus Aquipluma. The sequence continues at coordinate 26,307 of JANONW010000212.1, read as the reverse complement.
GTTTCCTGCTAGCTGATTGATGGTATCGTTGTTGACGATCAGTTGTCGGCCATTTTTGCTGTACGATATTTCTGAAATTTGTTTTTCAAGCGATACTTCCGATCCATCCGCCAAAACGATGCGGGCTTCACTGCTGCCTGTTTGCAAGGTTTCAGCCAATTCAAAATAGACAGGTTTTTCTGTTTGCTCGATAAAATAGTAGCTTATGCCGCCTGAAAGGAATACAAGCAGGAAAATGGCAGCGTATTTCAGGTATTTCAGGAAAAGCGTTCGTTTTGAGACTTTTGCTTCCTGTTGAATACGGTTCCAGATTTCGTAAGTCTCGTTTAACCCAAGTTTTTCTTCCCTTGAATGAAATAAATTGAAAACAAGTGTTGCCTCCCTTATCTCAGCTTTTTTATATGGATGCGCTTTCAGAAACCCGTTCCAAAAATTATTTTCTGTCTGGGTCGGATTGGTTAACCATCTCAGAAAACTTTCATCGTTCAAAAAATCGACCGCCGTATAATCCCTGTACTTCTCCATGGATTTGTAATTTCTAAACGGAAAAGACAAAGAGTTGATTTTTGTTGATGCGGCTTTCTAACTTTTTTTCATGTTCAAAAACATGTTCCCTTTATTGATGAAGGATACAGAACAAAATTTGGTTGATTTTTTTGTTGGGAACCTGAATAATTTCGCGAAGTTTCTCAACAGCACGGTGGATCAGGGCGCGTGAAGATTGATAATTGAGGTTGAGCAGGAAGGATATTTCTTCGTATTCGAGGCCACGGTTAAACCTGAGATAGATGGCTTCTTTCTGTCGTTCGGTCAATGATTGCATGGCCTCCGAGAGCAATTGTCTTTTCTCTTCATTCAATTCGTGCAACTGATCGTCCAGGTTCTCAGACTATCGAAGGTCAAAAGGATAATCCTGATCAGTGAGTAAACGCGATTGGTTATTTGCATTTTTAAGTTCCCTGATGATTTTTCGCTTTAGTGACTTCAAGAGGTAAAGCCTAACATTATCAGTTTCCGACAAATTTTTGCGGGTTCGGATCAATGTGCAAAACACTTCCTGAATACAATCTTTGACCAAATCCCTGTCAACAGTGAACCTACAGCCATAATCGAACAATGCATTGGAGTGCTGCAAATAAATAAGGCTTAAAACCTGATTGTCGCCTTTCAGGAAACGACACCATATTAAGCGTTCATCAGTTTTATTTTCACTTTGAGGCATGGATAGATCTAAGTTTAAAGGCAGGTCAAATTTAGCAATTAAAAATTAGATCAATTCGTGTTATTAATCATAGTAGTTAAATGTAAACGATGCAATCGGTTGCGCTAAATGATTCAAAGCAACAATTATACAGCTCAATCACCCATAAAAAAGCCGGGATGGCGATTACACGAAGTCTATATCTGATCCTTCGTTGTCAAATTCATGCATAAAAACCGGTGCTTCGGGAGCCATTAATTTCTGATCGAATTCGAAGTCGAAATTTGCACCTTCCGGTCTTTCCGATTTTTTGCGGATGATTTCGATCTTTTCGCGATCGCCACTCATATCTTTTTTCTTGTATGAAATAATATTACAAATCAAAAAATCATTGACAATCCAGAGCGCATCAGGTTTTATACTGAAATGATAAAAAAGGAAAATGCACGAATGAACCAACAGGTTGAAGACATTTTGACCATTGCCCGGCTCGAAAAGAAAGACTTTGATTGAAGTGTTTATTCCGTTCGTACTCGAATAGATAAGCTGCGAAATTAAAAAATACTGAATCCTATCCTGCTGTTGATCAGTTTTTATACCTTTGCGCCCTCGAAAGAAAATTTCTTAAGATGGCACAATCTAATTCAATTGAGGTTAAAGAATTTGACACAATTATCGTTGGGAGCGGTTTGGCTGGCCTGACTGCGGCTTATCATGCTTCAAAAAAGGGGAGTGTTGCCATCATTACCAAATCGCAGCTCGACATTAGCAATTCGTATTATGCACAGGGTGGCATTGCTGTTGTGATTGATGAAAATGATTCCTTTGAATCCCATATTCAGGACACACTGGTTGCAGGCCGTGGGCTTTGCGACCTCGATGCTGTAAAAATACTGGTCAGCGAAGGTCAAGAATGTGTTAAGGAACTGATTCGCCTCGGAATGGAGTTTGATAAGGAAAACGGACATTTTGTGCTTGGACTGGAAGGTGGCCACAGCTTTCGCCGCATACTGCATATAGGTGGCGATGCAACAGGTAAGGGTCTGACAATGTTTATGCTGAAAAAAGTTCAGGAACAAAATAATATACAGGCATTTGAATATACCACCGTGGTCGAGCTTCTGGCCAGCAATCAGATTTGTGCAGGAGTTCAGGCATTCGACTTTGTGAGCGGTAAAAATATCGTTTTCAAATCGAAATCAACCATCATTGCAACAGGTGGGTTGTCGCGCATTTACGACCGATCGACCAACCCACACACTGCCACCGGCGATGGTATTGCTTTGGCCTACCATGCAGGTGTTAAACTATCTGATATCGAATTCATTCAGTTCCATCCAACAGCGCTCTTTATCCCCGGTGAAGAAGCATTTCTGGTCAGCGAAGCAGTTCGCGGCGAAGGAGCCTGGCTGCTCAATCCGAAGGGAGAAAGGTTTATGCGACACATTCATCCACTTGCAGAACTTGCCCCGCGAGATGTGGTAGCTTATGCCATTTACAATGAATTACAGTCACATCAGGCCGATTTCCTTTACCTGAGTTTAAAGCATCTCAATCCTGAAATAATAAAAAAACGGTTTTCAAACATCCATCAAACCTTGTTAAAATATGATATCGACTTTACCCGCGACCTGTTGCCTATCTCGCCTGCTGCACATTATATGGTTGGTGGTATCCAAACCGATTTGCAGGGCGAAACCAACATCAAAGGGCTATTTGCCTGCGGCGAAGTGGCTTCAACGGGTGTTATGGGAGCAAACCGGCTGGCAAGCAACTCCTTGCTCGAGTGTCTGGTTTTCGGGAAACGTGCAGCCGAAAAAGCAATGCAACGGAAAAATAGACCAACAGATTTACCCGAATTTAAAAGCATTCATGTTGATCAGGAAAATGAAAATCTTTTTCTTGAAACAAAAAACCAAATTGCCACATTGATGAGTAAAAAGGCCGGGATTGTGCGGTCGGCAGTAAAACTAACCGAGGCAATAGAAGAACTTAATGCAATAAGATTTCAATTACCGCAAAAAATTAATGAATACAATCTTTTAAAAATCAAACACATTGCTGATATTTGCACCCTCATTTGCAAATCAGCGTTAATCAGGGAAGAAAGTCGTGGGGGACATATTCGGGAAGACTACAAACTGGAAGATCCGAAGTTATGTGCCCACTTGGTTCAACAAATAGGTCAAACGTATATATTTCAGGAAATTCGCAACTGATAAAATGAACAAAAACGTAAGAAAAGCAGCACACACACTCATCGACCTTGCACTAATGGAAGACATTGGTGATGGTGATATAACAACAAACAATATTGTTTCGGCAGGAGCAAGGCGCAAGGCCAAAATGGTTGCAAAGGAAGATGGTGTAGTTGCAGGTCTTCCCATCGCCGAAATGGTTTTTAAAAAACTCGATCATGACCTGATTTGGAATGAACTGGTAGAAGAAGGCGCAACAGTAAAAAATGGCGACGTGCTGGTTGAGTTTCAAGGATCGTACCGTGCACTGCTGACCGGTGAGCGGACTGCACTTAACTTTTTGCAGCGTTTATCAGGAATTGCAACGATGTCCGCCAAATACGCCGATGCCGTTAAAGATTTTCAGACAGTGATACTGGATACCCGAAAAACACTGCCAGGCTTTAACAAGCTTGATAAATATGCTGTAAAAGCCGGAGGCGCCAGTAATCACCGCCATGGACTTCATGACATGGCAATAATTAAGGACAATCACATTGAAGTGGCCGGCGGAATCACCGCGGCGGTTAAGGCAGTGCGCAGCAGCGTAGATATTGGAATTAAGATTGAAGTTGAGACCACCACGCTTGCCCAGGTTCAGGAGGCAATTGATGCTGGTGCTGACATTATCATGCTCGACAATATGGACAATGAAACCATGCGCAAAGGTGTTGAACTGATTGCAGGCCGAGCAAAAGTGGAAGCTTCAGGAAACATGACATTCGAACGTTTGCACGATGTAGCAGCAACTGGTGTCGATTATATTTCAATCGGTGCCCTTACCCATTCGGTCAGCGCTTTGGATATCAGTCAACGCATAGAAGATTAAGCATTGATAAACCTGGTAATAGATATAGGGAATAGCCGGACAAAGATCGCTTTGTTCAACCAGCATGATTTGATGTTCAATGTTCCGATTGACCGTTTAACAGCCAATCATGTGTTGAAACTGAAAGAGGATTATCCACAATTAAACAAGGCAATCCTTTCTTCAGTAAAACCATGTGATGAAGAATTAAAGCGTTTTTTAACCGAAGAATTTGATCAGTTTATTGAACTTGACCATCAAACTGAGCTCCCGATCGAAAATTTATACGAAACGCCTGAGACACTTGGGAAAGACAGAATTGCAGCGGCAGTTGGTGCCAACGAACTCTTTCCTGATCAGAATTTACTGATTATTGATGCAGGTACAGCCATTACCTACGATTTGGTTTCAGAAAAAAACCAGTTCATTGGCGGAAATATTTCACCGGGACTTGAAATGCGTTTCAAAGCCCTGAACCATTTTACAGGAAAGCTGCCACTGGTTAACTACAGCGATGATTTTGAACCGGTTGGAAGAAACACAATTGATGCAATCCGTGCTGGGGTCCAGAACGGGATTCTATTTGAGATTGCACAAACCATTGACTTATTTAACAGAAATTATCAAAATTTACATATCATTATGACCGGGGGTGATTCTTATTTTTTTGATAAAAAATTAAATTATTCCATATTTGTACACTTTAATTTAACCCTCATAGGTTTAAACAGGATTCTGGAACACAATGCGAAAAAGAAATAATGCACTATCAGTCGTGATGGTTTTGATTATCTGCGGATTATCTGGCTTTGCGCAAAACAACAACACATCTTCTCCCTTTTCGAGATATGGATTGGGCGATCTGCATCATTACGGCTACGGTCGCACCGCAGCAATGGGAGGAGCTTCGCTGGGCAGCCGACATGCCGTTCAGATCAATTCGGCGAACCCCGCTTCCTATACAGCCAACGACAGTTTGTCATTTATTTTCGAATTCGGATTCGATGGTACGCTGTCTAATTACAAAAGCAATTTTGGAAATACAAAAACCGATGACATCAACTTCCGCTACTTTTCATTGAGCTGGCCAGTTACAAAATGGTTAGGAGGGGCAATGGGCATTCAACCCTTTTCTGATATGGGTTACGAAGTTGGATTTGCAGATAGTCTTAGCAATGTTGGAAATACCTATAACAGTTATTTTGGTGAAGGATCCACCTCCAAAGCATTCTTCGGAGCGTCAGTCAGTCCTGTAAAAGGTCTTTCAATTGGGGCAAATCTGAATTATATTTTTGGCCGGATAAACAAAAATACAAAACTGGAATTTGCCGATCCGACAGTTTTTTCTCTTTCAAAAACTGAAAGCACACGGCTCCGGGACTTCACCCTTTCTTATGGACTTCAATACGATTACAAATTAAAGCAAAACCAATATCTCACATTGGGGATCACATTTGAAAACAAATCCGACTTCACTGTTCTTTATCAATCTCTAACCTATAAAGAAATAATAATTGGAACAACTAAATTTCAGGACAAGCTTGATACCACTTATGAAGTTGAAGCTAAGAATATAATCAGGATGCCTTCAACGTTTGGCATCGGGGTATCATATAACAACATTAATAAACTCGAAATTAATGCTGATTATTACCATGCAGCCTGGAGCAAAGCCACCTTTCTGGGTGTAACAGGCCAGTTAATAACTGATCGGAACAGATTTTCGGCCGGATTTGAATACATTCCTGAAGCGTTTTCAATCAGAAGTTATTTAAAAAGAGTGAAATACAGGGCCGGGATTCATTACGAAAATTCTTACCTAAAACTGAACAATCATCAGATAAGTGAGTTTGGCATAAGTTTTGGAGCTGGGCTACCGTTCCCGAAATCAAAATCGACCGCAAACTTTGCATTTGAACTTGGCAAAAGAGGAACAACTGATTATGACCTTGCAAAGAACAATTATGCAAAATTCAGTTTGTATTTAAATTTTTACGACTATTGGTTTATTAAGCGCAAATTTGATTAGAAAAAGTGAAACCTATAAAAATTACTATAATGAAACCGTTAAAATTCAAACCAATTTTCCTCACACTGGCAGTTGCTGCGATGATTTCTTGTTCAGCAGTTGCACACCGTGTTGTCAAGGGAACTGTTTATCGTGAAGGCAAAGTAGCAGCTGGGGTAACCGTTGAAGCTCACAGGTCAAGCGAAGTATTTAGGACTAGCTTTAATGGTGTTTATGAAATAAAAGTTCCGGACAAATCTAAATTCCTGAAATTTACTTTTATTGACGACTCCCGAAAAGTTGACATCGAAAACAACACCAAAGATGTGATCGATTTTAGTTTCGATGGTGCAATTCCTGAAGCAGCAGAAGTTAGTGAGTCAGGTGCGATATTAAAAACCTCCGCAGAATTGATTGCTGCCAAAGACAAGGATTTCATGAGTTCTTACACACTCCAGAAACAATTCTACGACCAAAAGGACTATAAATCGGCTCTTGGCATGTGGAGAAAACTTTACAGAACATATCCTTTATCAACCATCAATATTTATTTGCATGGTATTACTATCTATCAAAGTCTGATTGAAGGAACAAGCGATCATAAACTGAAACATCCGTATGTCGATACACTAATGCAGGTTTACGATCGTCGAATTAAATATTTTGATCAGAGAGGTTACATTTTAGGCCGTCAGGGAACTGACTATTTAAAATACCATCTTGACAATGGAGACATTACTGATAATGAAAGGAAACCGATACTAAAGAAAGGTTATAATTATCTTGAAGAATCAGTTAAACTTCAGGGTCTTGAATCAGAAGCACCTGTTCTTATTCTGTTGATGCAATCGACCCGCGGACTATTTGGCCTTGGCGAATTGGGAAAAGGAAAAGTGATTGAAAACTATGACCTCGCGTCAAAGATTATCAGCAATGCTCTTGCAAAAAATCCGGCAAACAACAATTTCATCATAGCGCGTGATAATATCGAACAGGTTTTTCAATCGAGCGGTGCAGCCGACTGTGAAGCCTTGATAAGTATTTACACTCCAAAATTTGATCAGGTTGCCACCAATATCGACGATCTGAAAAAAATGATCAGGTTGCTTGACCGCCAAAAATGTGATGCAAGCCCATTGTATGCAAAAGCAGCCGATAAACTTTATCATCTCGAACCATCAGCTGAAGCTGCTTATAACATGGCCCGTATGTATATAAAAGCTGATCAGCACGATAAAGCCCAGGATTATTACAAATTGGCAATCGATGCTGAAAAAGATCCTTTGAACCTTTCGAAATGCTACTACGAAATGGCAACTTTGAATTTCACAAGTAGTCCGCAAACAGCAAAGACTTACTTAAAGAAATCGATTGAAAATAATTCCAATGCAGGAAAATCATACATTTTGCTTGGAGATTTATACGCGCACAACAGCAAATCTATTGGAGAAAATGATTTTGAACGCTCAATGGTATTCCTGCTTGCTGTCGATTATTTCGTAAAAGCCAAAAAGGCTGATCCTTCGGTAGAGGCTGAAGCAAACGAAAAAATCTCTCTTTATTCACAATACTTTCCTGCCAAAGAAGATATTTTCTTCAACGGCTTAACTGTTGGTCAACCTTATTCAGTTGGCGGTTGGATTGGCGAAAGCACAAGTATCCGCGAGAAAAGATAGGAACATAATTATTGTCTGACAAATAGAAAGCATTGCATTTCCTTTTAACCGAAATGCAATGCTTTTCTTTTATTACCTTTTTATTCATAGCTTTGCCCCATAAATCAGAAGTGAAAATCACATACGAATTAATTAATTCTGATTTTCTTGTTTTACAACAATGAGTTTCAGAAAAATTTTAAAAAGCCTTTACTTGCCAGGCAGTTACAATTCTGCTAAAAGGATGAATATTGCTTTCGTGATCATTACAATCAGCGGGTTGCTCATTTCATGTGCAAACGATATTGAAAAGGTTAAAATTTATTCCGTTACCGAAATATTGCCAAGTCTTACTGCCGAAGGCTATGAAATGCTTTACTCCGATTCAACAGTTATTAGATTTAAACTTCAAACTCCGGAACTTCTCAGGCACGATAATGAAAAAGAACCCTATACCGAATTTCCGTCAGGCGTAAATATTATTAAATACGATGCCAACATGAATGTCATTTCAAGTATTAGTGCGCTTTATGCTAAAAATTTTGATTCCGACGACCGGTGGGAAGTAAAGAACAATGTAGTGGCCGTCAATGTGAAAGGTGACACCTTGAAAACAGAATATCTGGTATGGGATCAGAAAAGGGGAAAAATTTACTCCAACCAATTTGTTAAAATCATTCAGAAAGATCAGATTTATACCGGAGTCGGATTTGAATCCGATCAGGACTTTTCTTCCTATAAGATAAAGAACCTGAAAGGCCAAATGTACGTTGATGTTGATGATAAATAAAACTTCCTATGGATCTGCTTTTTATCATATTTTTGACCATCTTTTTCTCATCCTTATTTCTCCGGAATGGAAATCGCTTTTATCTCAGCCAACAAACTCGCTGGTTCTTCTGGCCCAAACCCTGATTTCAACCATCATCATTCTGGCAACAGCCGAGTATCTGCCTAAAATATTTTTCAGGATCAATCCAAATGGCCTGCTCAAGTTCTTTACCATTCCGATCTCATTTTTTTACTTTCTATATTTATCCGGTTACCAGGCTCACTATGGGTATTTCAAAAATAGTTTTGAAAGTATTTTTAAATGAAAAAATTAAAAATGTGAACGAGAAAATTGTTTTCAGCCGGATCGATCTTGACCATTTTGTAAATGAGCCGGAAAACAGCAACAATGTATCGCAGAACAAAGAAGAAATTGACAATGAAGTTAAACTGTTTCGTAATGCCCTCGATTTTTCGAAAGTCAAATTGCGCGAGATAATGGTTCCCCGCACCGAAATGATTGCCATGGACATCAATTCAACAGTAGAAGAATTACACCAGAAATTCATTGAAACAGGATATTCCCGCATTATATTTTATGACGATAACATCGACAACATTGTTGGTTATATTCACCATTCGGTCATTTTCACCAACCCCGATTCTATCAATTCCAATTTGCGCAAAGTGCTGATTGTTCCTGAAACAATGCCTGCCAGTAAACTATTGGGCAAATTTATTCAGCGCCGCCTCAGCATTGCCATTGTTGTCGATGAATTTGGCGGAACTTCAGGAATGGTGACAAGCGAAGATATACTGGAAGAAATATTCGGGGAAATTGAAGATGAACATGATACAGTTTATCTGATTGAAAAACAGATTGCGCCGGATGAGTTCATATTCTCGGGCCGTGTTGAGCTTGATGAAATAAATGACAAGTTCAATCTCGATTTTCCAGAAAATGAAAATTTCGAGACGCTGGCAGGCTTTATCCTGTTCAATTACCAAAGTATTCCGAAAATCAACAGCGTGATTAACATCGGTCTGTACCGCTTCAAAATATTAAAAGCAAGCAATACTAAAATCGAGCTGGTACACCTTAATATATTGGACAATAACTAAAATAAAAATTGAATTCGGAGGTTTAATATTGAAAATTATTATCTTCGTACCTCGAAAATTCTAATAGATAATTATTATATAATAACAAAAAGTCAATGGCCACATTACAGAACATAAGGAATCGGGGAAGTTTAATGGTAGCGATCGTGATCGGTCTTGCCTTAGGTGCATTTATTCTGGGCGACATGCTGAGTTCAGGCAGCAATTTAATGAAACCCAGTCAAATGAAAATTGCTGAAATTGATGGGGAATCAGTTCAATATCCACAATTTCAGAAGAAAGTAGAGGAACTTGCCGAAATTTACAAAATGAATACCCAGCAAACCCAAATAGATGAAAACACCTGGGAACAAATTCGGGAACAAGTCTGGCAAGGAATGCTTCAAGAAAATATTTTAGGAAAAGCTTCTGAAAAATTGGGCATCACTGTTGGTTCAGAAGAATTATTTGATATGGTCCAGGGAAACAATCCCCATCCGATCATTCAACAACTTTTCAGAAATCAGCAAACAGGTGAAGTCGATAAATCAAGTATCCTTCAATTTCTAAAATCGCTTGACATAAATGCTACCCCACAGCAAAAATCCTATTGGTTGTATATCGAAAACCAAATAATGCAGGATAAACTTCGTACAAAATACAACAACCTGGTTTCAAAAGGTTTATATATCACTTCCGAGGAAGCTAAAAAGAGTTTGGAAGGACGGAACAAAAATGCAAATTTCCAGTTTGTCGCTTTAAATTATTCTTCGGTTAGTGATAGTGCCGTAAAGGTTACCGACAGCGAACTGAAAGAATACTATAACAAACACAAGGAAGAATACAAACAGGAAAAAACCCGTAAAATCGAATACATCACTTTTGATGTACTTCCATCGGCTGCTGATAAGGCTGCAACCCAAAAATGGATTACTGAAAGCAAAGCAGGATTTGCTACAGTTCAGGACAACGAACAATACATTAATGTAAATTCTGAAACACGGTTTGACCCATCTTTTTTCAAAAAGGAAGAGTTGGCTCCTGAAATGGCAGAATGGGCTTTCTCTGCTCAGCAAGGCGACATTTACGGGCCATATTTTGAAAACAACGCCTACAAACTGGCAAAAATAGATCAGTTTAAACTTTTACCCGACTCGGTTGAGGCAAGCCATATACTTATTAACCCGCAAACTGTAGGCGGCGCGCCACAAGCACAAGCATTAGTTGACAGTATTAAAAAACTGATCGAAAACGGGGCAAGCTTTAGCGAATTGGCAATAAAATATTCAGGCGACCCGGGATCTGCCTCAAAAGGCGGCGATCTAGGATGGTTTAAACGCAAACAGATGGTTCCCGAATTTGAAGCTGCAGCTTTTAACGGTGAAGTAAATAAACTTTATATTGCAGGAACCCAGTTTGGATTGCACCTCATCAAACCAACGAAGAAGGGCAAAGAAATCAATCAGGTAAGAATTGCAACTCTTTCAAGAAATGTTGAACCAAGCACCGACACATATCAGAAAATATATGGTGAAACCAGCAAGTTTGCAAGCGAAAATCCAAATACAGAAAGTTTTAACAAATCTGTTTTGGAACAAAAACTAAATAAGAAAATTGCCACGTTGAAAGAAAATGACCGCGAGGTAGTCGGACTTGAGTCATCCAGACAATTGGTTCGCGCTGCTTTCCTTGCTGATAAAGGTAAAATTTTGGTACACAACGAAGGTTCGTCAATTTTTGAGTTTGGGAATAAATTCGTGATCAGCATGTTGACAGAAGCAACCGAGGAAGGTGTATCGACCTTTGAAGAGGCCAAAATCCTTGTTGACCTCGCCGTTCGGAAAGAGAAAAAAGCTCTGTTGCTCGCAGCCAAAATGAAAGAAGCAGCTTCAGGAGAAACCAGGCTCGAAAATGTCGCTTCAAAACTGTCGACCATTGTAAATGAAGCTACCAACCTAAACTTCGACACTTACTCTATTCCGGTTGCAGGTTTTGAACCGGCAATAGTTGGAACAGTAGCAAGTCTTCCTGAAAACAAAATTTCAGCACCTATAGAAGGTATTAATGGTGTTTATCTGGCAAAGGTAACTGCCATTGTAACAAATGCCGAAGGCGACGTACAGGGAGAAAAAACAAGACTTGCACAAGCACTCAATTACAGGGCAGGCTCTCTAGTTTTCGAAAGCCTTAAAAAGCTGGCTGATATTGAAGACAGACGATCAAAATTCTATTAATAGAAACTATAATAAAAAAAGCGGGCTGTCAACCCGCTTTTTTTATTACAAAAACCTGATTGAACAAGCGAATAAATTTTAATTAAATTTGCGCAATCCTTCATTTAAATAAAACGATATGGCCCGATATTTCAACCATGTTTCCAGAACATTTAATGAATACCTTTTAATTCCTGGGTTAACAACCAAAGAATGTCATCCCGACAATGTTTCGTTAAAAACACCGCTTGTAAGGTTCCACAAAGGATCAACTCCAGAATTGGAGCTGAATATTCCATTTGTATCAGCCATTATGCAATCGGTATCCGATCATAAAATGGCCATTGCATTGGCTAAAAACGGAGGGCTTTCATTTATTTTCGGATCGCAGCCCATCGAACCGCAAGTTGAGATGGTCAGGAAAGTAAAAAAATTCAAGGCTGGGTTTGTTGTCAGTGATGCAAACCTTAAACCCAACAACACACTTGCTGATGTGATTGCGTTGAAAGCCAGAACAGGCCATTCCACAATAGGAATTACCGACACCGGAACGTCGAACGGAAAGCTTCTCGGCATTGTTACCAGCCGCGATTACCGCGAAACCAAAGATAACCTTGGTATAAGTATCAGCGAGTTTATGACTCCGTTTTCGAAACTGGTAACCGGACAGTTGGGTGTTTCACTGACCGAAGCCAACGACATCATCTGGGAACACAAACTCAACACGCTTCCGATTATCGACAAAGATCAGAACCTGCAATACTTTGTTTTCAGGAAAGATTATGACGAACACAAAGAAAACCCAAACGAGTTGCTCGATCCCAATAAAAAATTATTGGTTGGCGCTGGCATCAACACCCGCGATTATAAAGAAAGGGTTCCGCAATTGGTTGAAGCTGGCGCCGATATTTTATGCATCGACTCTTCCGATGGATTTTCAGAATGGCAGAAAGAAACCATTGAATTCATTAAAACAAAATACAACGGAAAAGTTAAAGTGGGCGCTGGCAATGTGGTTGACAAAGAAGGTTTTTTATACCTTGTTGAGGCAGGCGCTGATTTTGTGAAGGTTGGTATTGGCGGTGGTTCAATTTGTATTACCCGCGAACAAAAAGGGATTGGCCGCGGACAGGCAACCTCGCTGATTGAAGTTGCCGAAGCCCGCGATGGATACTTTAAACAAACCGGAGTATATGTCCCAATTTGCTCTGATGGCGGTATTGTGCAGGATTACCACATGGTGCTGGCACTGGCGATGGGTGCAGACTTTATCATGATGGGACGATACTTCGCACGTTTCGACGAGAGCCCGACCAAGAAGCTTAAAATCGGCAACAGTTACGTAAAAGAATACTGGGGCGAGGGTTCGAACAGGGCGCGCAACTGGCAACGCTACGATATGGGCGGAAACGAAAGCCTTAAATTCGAGGAAGGTGTTGACAGCTATGTTCCATACGCCGGAAAACTAAAAGACAACTTGGACATTACTGTTGGGAAAATCATTTCAACCATGATCAGCTGCGGCGCACTCAGCCTTCCCGACCTTGAAAAGAATGCGAAAATCACGCTCGTTTCCTCTACCAGCATCATCGAAGGCGGGGCACACGATGTGATTCTGAAGGATACGAATATATAGTGGCTCTATTTATAGCTTTCAATTGGTTCGCAGGTGCAAACCAGGTTGCGGTCGCCAAAGGCATCGTCAACACGGGCTACCGGTGGCCAGTATTTGTTTTCTTTCAGCCATGCGAGCGGAAATACTGCAGTTTGGCGGCTGTACGGATGGTTCCAGTTGTCGGTGGTAACTACATCCGAAGTATGCGGCGCATTTTTCAGCGGATTGTCTTCCTTATCCATTTCACCCGAAGCCACAGCTTGTATTTCGTTAAAAATGCCGGTCATGGCTTCGATAAACCGATCGAGTTCCTGTTTCGATTCGCTTTCGGTTGGTTCGACCATCAGCGTTCCGTGTACCGGGAACGAAAGGGTAGGGGCGTGGAAGCCATAATCCATCAAACGTTTGGCAATGTCGCCTTCGGTAATGCCCGAGGTGGCTTTCAGGTGGCGACATTCCAAAATCATTTCGTGGGCGCAACGGCCATTCTCGCCGGTATATAAAATTCCGTAGTTGTCTTTCAACGCATTCGCAATGTAGTTGGCATTCAGGATAGCGATTTCTGAAGCGCGTTTCAGTCCATCGGCCCCCAGCATTTTAATGTACCCGTAAGTGATAGGCAGCACCGAAGCGCTTCCCCAGGGAGCAGCAGATACTGCCGTAATTCCTACATGACCGTTGTTCATCACCGGATGCGAAGGCAGTAACTCTACTAAATGAGGTGCAACGGCAATTGGGCCAACACCCGGGCCACCTCCTCCATGAGGAATTGCGAAGGTCTTGTGCAAATTCAGGTGACAAACGTCGGCTCCAATTCTGCTCGGATTGGTCAAGCCAACCTGCGCGTTCATGTTTGCGCCGTCCATGTAAACCTGACCGCCATGCGAATGAATGATTTCGCACAATTCGGTGATCGATGATTCATAAACTCCATGCGTAGATGGGTAAGTCACCATGAAACAAGACAAAGTATCTTTAAATTCTTCCGCTTTCTGGCGCAAAGCTTCCACGTCGATGTTCCCACGGTCATCGCAGGGAGTCACCACCACTTTCATGCCAGCCATTACCGCGCTGGCAGGGTTGGTCCCGTGGGCCGATGAAGGAATCAGCACCACATCGCGGTGGCCTTCGCCCCTGCTGATATGGTATTCGCGGATCACCATCAGTCCTGCATATTCGCCTGCTGCTCCTGAATTTGGCTGAAGGCTGACATCGGCAAAGCCGGTAATCTCAGCCAGGTCGCGACGCAGTTCTTCCATCATTTCGTGGTAACCACGAGCCTGATTCTTGGGAACAAACGGGTGAATGCCGTTAAATTCAATCCAGCTCAATGCGAGCATTTCGGTAGCAGCATTCAGTTTCATTGTACACGATCCGAGCGGAATCATGGAGTGGGTAAGCGAAATATCTTTGTGCTCAAGCCTTTTGATGTATCGCAACATTTCGGTTTCAGAACGGTATTTGTTGAACACTTCCTGTTGCATAAATGCTGAAGTCCTCAGAAAATTGGATTGAATGGTACAAATTTCCGGGTATCTGGTGGTTTTGCTAAAAGGTTTATTGGCCGCTTTGGCAAATACTTCGATAATCCAGTTGATGTCATCGAGGTTTGTTGTTTCGTCGATGCTCAGTCCCACTTCGCCGTTTTCGAAATAGCGGAAATTCATTTCCAGTTCGAGCGACAACCATTCAATATCTTCACGTTTTACGTGGCGCGGCAAGTCAAAACGGATGGTGTCGAAATAGTTGCTGTTCAACTGTGGATAACCCAAAGCTGAAATTTCTTTTTCGAGCAAAGCCGCGATGCAGTGAATGCGGGTTGCAATTTGTGTGATGCCTTCCGGACCGTGATAAACGGCGTAAAATCCGGCCATGTTGGACAGTAAAGCCTGCGAAGTACAAATGTTGGACGTTGCTTTTTCTCTTTTTATATGCTGCTCGCGGGTTTGAAGGGCCATGCGTAATGCACGTTTCCCGAAGGCATCTTTGGTAACGCCAATGATACGGCCGGGCATGGTCCGTTTGAATTCGTCTTTTGAAGCAAAGAAAGCCGCATGAGGACCGCCGTAACCCATCGGGATACCAAAGCGTTGTGAATTTCCGAAAACAATATCGGCATCCCATTCACCCGGAGGGGCCAGGATTGATAAACTCAATAAATCAGCTGCCACCGAAACAAATATTTCTTTTTCGTGAGCCGATTTTACCAGCGATGAATAATCAATGATCTGTCCGTCGGAATTGGGATATTGAACGATTATCCCAAAGGTATTTTCATCCAGTTCGAAGCTTTTCCAGTCGGCAACTTTCAGTTCGATACCCAGCGGATTGGCGCGTGTAATGAGCACATCCAATGTTTGAGGCCAGATTTTTTCATCCACCCAAACAATATTTGCACCTGATTTTGCTTTGGCGCGCGAACGGGAGTTGTGCATCATGATCATGGATTCGGCTGCGGCGGTAGCTTCATCGAGCAGTCCGGCATTGGCCAATCCCATGCCGGTGAGTTCGCAAACCATGGTCTGGAAATTCAGCAAAGCTTCGAGGCGTCCCTGCGAAATTTCAGCCTGGTATGGAGTATAACTGGTGTACCAAACCGGATTTTCGAGCACATTCCGGAGAATTACCGCCGGGGTAATCGTGTCATAATAACCCATGCCGATGTAGGTGTTATAGACTTTATTCTTGGAAGCCAAAGCTAGAATCTTGCGGAAATACTGACGTTCAGTTAATCCATCTTCCAGATTGAGCGGTTTTTTCAACCTGATATTTTCAGGAACTGTCTGGCTGATTAATTCATCCAATGTTGAAACGCCCAAAGTTTCGAGCATTTCCTGAATTTCATGATCGCGCGGACCAATGTGGCGCATTACAAATTTATCGCTTGCCATATTTCTATAGATTTTTGTTTCTGTTTTGAGGGTGCAATATTATGAACTTAGAGAGTTCAATTAAATGATTTTTGTTACGTCAAAAACGGATTGTTTTTTTTCTCAAATCCAATGGTGGTTTCGGGGCCATGTCCGCAATACACCATTGTTTCTTCGGGCAAGGTCAGTAATTTTGTTTTGATGTTGCCAATCAGCTGCACAAAACTTCCGCCGGGAAGGTCGGTCTTGCCAACGCTTCCGTAAAATAAAACATCACCGGTGATTAAAATTTTTTGTTCAGGATTGTAAAAAACCACGCCGCCAGGCGAATGTCCCGGCGCTGCAATTACTTGCAAATAAGAATTTCCGAAAGTGATCTGGTCATCTTCCTGAAAATAAGAGTCTGGAAGATCAACCGGTTCCATTGGAATACCAAACAAATCGCCGTGTTCGGATGCTTGTTCGACCAGAACTGCTTCGTCCGGATGAGTTTCGAACTTAAGTTGATATTTTGTACGGCAATGGGTAATGCCCATAATATGGTCGAAATGGCAATGGGTATTGATCAGCCTGACCGGTTTTAACTGTTTTTCGGCAATGAACGCATCTAGTTCCTGACATTCGTTTTCGTAGTAACATCCAGCATCAATAATGATGCACTCTTTTGTTTCATCGTAAACAACGAAAGTGTTTTCCTGAACCTGATTAAAGGTAAATTTTTTTATCTGTATCATTTTGTGAGATTGACTGTTAGACTATTTACTATTTGAATGCTGTAATGAGCCGGAAAAATGGTAAATAGTCAATAATTAAATGGTAAATAACATTCTATTTATCGGTTCCTTTTAACATCGGAACAAACACATAAGTTCCGTGTGTTTCCTTGTAATATTCGGTTTCGCTGGTTTTTACCAGAACGTACATGGTTTGTTTTTCGCGTGGGCCCATCGGAATCACCATTCGTCCGCCAACTTTAAGCTGTGTAAGCAGCTCTTCAGGAATGACAGGAGCACCAGCTGTTACAATGATTTTATCGAACGGGCCGTAGGTTGGCAATCCTTTGTAACCGTCGCCAAAGAAAAATTTTGGATGATAACCAATTTGTGGAAGGATCGACTGCACTTTGAGATACAATTCGCGCTGGCGTTCGATGGTATAAACAGTTGCGCCCATTTCCAGCAAAACGGCTGCCTGATAACCTGATCCGGTGCCGACTTCAAGAATTTTATCATGTCGTCCAATCTGTAAAAGCTGGGTTTGCATGGCCACAGTAAATGGCTGGCTGATTGTTTGGCCTGCCCCAATCGGGAAAGCCTGGTCTTTGTAAGCAAACTGAACAAAACTGCTGTCCATAAACTGGTGACGCGGCACTTTTCCGATCGCATCCAGTACTTTTTCGTCTTTAATACCTTTAATGCGAATACCTTCCACCATTCTTTTCCGTAAACCCTGATGACGCAATGTATCCTGAAACTCCATAAGATTAACCTTTTTTCAAATTTAGCTAAATACAGGCTCGAAAAAACCTGCATAAATAAACATTATTAACAATCGATGTTGAAAAGTATTTAAGCCAACAATATTAAGGATTTTTAATTTATTCCTATTTTGCGTGTATGTTAAAACTCGGAATTTTTGGCGACCAAACAAGCAATCCGGAGCTTATGAGGCAGTTGAAAACCATGCCTGAAGTCATCGTTGCAGGGGTGTATTTCTCCGGAAATACACCTTTTGAGGGTGGTTTTACGGAATTTTTTACACCAATTGAATTGATGGAAATATCGGATGCCATCCTGATCTTAAGCGATAAAAGTATCAGCAGCGATTTAATACGGCTGATTTTGCGGAAAAGCAAGCACATTTATCTTAAAACAATACCCAACCTGAATATAAGGGAAATGAAAGAATTGATAGATCTGGAAAAAGAAGCTGGGATTGTCAATTTTATATACAACCCTTTCGATTTTATTCCGCATTTCGATCCGTTCCTGAACAAATATGAGAAACCGATGCTCATTAATTTACGAACTTGTTTTGAAGGCTCGACCCTGAAACCGGCCAATGAGATGCTGCTCTTAGTCACTGCCATCAACCGGGTGATCCAAAGTAATTATAGAAAAACCGATATTGTTGGGATAGAAGATTCAGATGGTCAACTGGTTGTCAATGTTCGGATTGAATACGAAAACAGCAGCGTGGCCAATCTTACCGTTTCGAAGGAAAAAACTTCAGGGTATTGTGAGATTCTAAGCACGGGAGGGAGAAGCAAATTCGAATTCCAATCACCTCTTTACCTTTCGTATCCTAATCCTAATCAGGAATTTACCTCCATCACCAATTTTATACGGATGATTCAGGTTCATAACAAACAATTGGACTCGTTCTCCAATTTACTGAACGGTGTCCGCATCGTAAACGAGATCAGTGAACACCTGCGCTTCAACGAAATAAAATTCTAAGATTAAAAAAGACTACTTTCGCAGCAATAATTTTAGGATTGTTGCGTTCATACTTGCGCACGCGATACCGACCTAATTTATCTCTATGAATAAAAATTTACATGTTGCCAGGTACCTGGTTTTCGATATAATTGCCACAATCATCAGTTGGACATTATTTTATTTCTACCGGAAAATCTATATTGAACCGTTGACGTTTGGTATTGAAATTCCGCTGGAGCTTACCGATAAATATTACCAGGCGCTTGTTTTTATACCAATTTTCTGGATCACAATCTACTACATCACCGGTCAATATTCTAATATCTACTGAAAATCGCGCCTGCTCGAATTAGGTAAAACCATTGCAACTTCAGTCGGTGGTGTTACTGTAATCTTTTTCCTTCTTTTACTGAACGATTCGATCAGCGATTATAAAAAATACTATAACCTTTATTTTACGCTACTTGCACTGCATTTTGGCTTTACTTATCTTTTCAGGCTCATTCTTACCACCCGCACAATACACAAAATACACAAACGTATTCTCGGATTCAATACCATTATTATTGGTGGCAATAAAAAAGCAGTCAGACTGGTTGAGGAAATGATGGTGCAGACCAGACCTGCCGGAAACAAAATTATTGGGTTTCTGACCGTTGACAAACGCAAATCCTATCCTTTGGAAAAGTATGCGCCAAATCTCGGAACCTACAAAAATCTGCAAAAAGTGATTAGTGGGCAAGAGGTTGAAGAAATCATTATCGCCATTGAATCTACCGAACACAAGCTGTTAAGCGAAATTCTCACCTTGCTCGAAAACCGTACACGCGCCGTTTGGGGAATTCCTGATTTATTTGACATTCTTTCAAATCAGGCGAAAACAAGTACAATTTTTGGCGCTCCATTGTTAAAAATTTCCAACGGACTGATGCCCGTATGGCAGGAAAACATCAAGCGATTGCTGGATGTGGTACTTTCACTTCTGGCGATGATTGTCTTTTTCCCTGTTTTTATCATTTTGGCAATCATGATTAAAACGAGTTCTAAGGGCCCAGTTTTGTACAATCAGGAAAGGGTCGGCAAATTCGGGAAGCCGTTTACAATATATAAATTCCGGACAATGGTAAAGGATGCCGAAACAAACGGGCCGCTTCTTTCAAGCAGGAACGACAGCCGCATTACCAGTATCGGTCAGTTTATGCGCCGAACCCATCTGGATGAAATCCCACAGTTTGTAAATGTACTTTTGGGCGAAATGTCGCTGGTTGGCCCCCGTCCCGAACGCAAATTTTACATCGACCAGATTGTAAAAGAAGCACCGTATGTTACACACCTGCAAAAAGTACGGCCAGAAATTACCTCATGGGGACAGGTCAAATACGGTTACGCATCAAATGTTCCTGAAATGGTGGAACGGCTTCGGTACGATATGGTTTATATCAAAAACATATCACTTTATGTTGATTTCAAAATACTGATTTATACCATTATGGAATGTGTAAAAGCCAAAGGTAAATAGGCAGCTAAATTTGCAGTTGACGTATAAAATTCTCAAAGAATTCCCGCTTCAATATAAAGTATAATTTGCTCGATTTGCCGGTCTTCGCCATGCGGTTCGTACTGCGATTTCAGATTGTTGCCAAAAAGACGTGCCACACCCTGCCAGAATACAGCCGGAACACCGCCTTTCAAATTATCTATCAAATCATACGAAGTCGAATGAGTTTCGCGGTCGATTAGTTTTATCAGTATCTGCCCTTCAGAAATGGTTAGTTTTTTTAGTTTTGGCCCATAAAGTGCCATCAACTCACCTTCCGCTTTCTTAATATAAATGCGGCGATCTCGTCGTTTGGCTCCTTGAGGCACGTCCTGCTGGTATTTTTGGTAAAGCCGTGAAGCTTCTTTCACGTATGGGTAAACTTTTTTTACCTTCCAAACCAGCCGCCAATATTGCTGTTCTTCTTGTTTCGATTTAAAACGCGTTTTTGGAAAAACAATAACCTGGGGCAAATCTACGTGCGGAATCGTATCATTGTCAATTTTTACCCCTTGCAGATAATTTGGGGATACAGGTTGCTGGGCGTGCATGGCAAATGCAGCCAACAAAAAAATAACCCCTGTCAAAAATACCTTTCTCATTGTTCCTGTTTTCCGCAACGAAGATAGTTATATGTTATAAAACTGAAACGATAAAAAAATGTTTCGATTATCCTGATGCTCAATGTTTGTATCTTTGAGGCGCTTAAAAAAGGAAATATGCGAACAAATCAAAAATTTAAAATTGAGGTAAATTCTGAAATTGGTCAAATTGAAGGTGTGATCATTCATACTCCGGGACTGGAAGTAGAAGAAATGACTCCTGAAAATGCTGAACGTGCGTTGTACAGCGACATTCTGAATTTATCGGTGGCAAGCGACGAATATGCTATTTTTAAAGGAGTGCTGAATAAAATCACCCGGACGTTTGAGGTCAGGGATCTGCTTTCGGACATTTTAAGCAATGAACAGGTGAAAACAACTTTGCTGCAGGATATTTGCCACAATGAAAGCGCATTGGAAATTCTGCCCTTGCTAATGGAGCAAAATCCAACAGAACTTGCACGGCAACTGATACAGGGCGTTTATCTCGAACGGAACAATCTGACCCGATATCTGAGCCTTGAACGCTTCAGCCTGCGCCCCCTGCACAATTTTCTTTTTGCCCGCGATGCTTCCATGTCGTTTGGAAATGAAGTGCTGATCGGTAAAATGGCCAGCAAAGTTCGCGATCGCGAGGCAGTTATTATGGATGCTATTTTCAATCACCATCCGATGCTCGAAACTTCTACCATTAATCCCAATACGCCTGAAATCATTCGCAATTATCCGGGCATTTCTATTGAAGGCGGCGATTTTCAGGTAGGGCGCGAAGATGTGCTGGTTATTGGAACCGGAATCCGCACCAGTACGCAAGGCATCGACTTTATTCTCGAAAAAATTAAAGCAAAAAAGGATGGTCTGCGACATATCCTGATTCAGGAATTGCCCGATACGCCCGAATCGTTTATTCACCTCGACATGGTTTTTACGTTTCTCGATGTAGATACCTGCATGGTTTATGAACCGCTGATCATGGGGACCAATCGTTTTCATACCATTCATATTCAGGTTGAGAACGGTGAAGTAACCAGTATTGAGGAAGAGAGAAACCTGCCCAAAGCGCTGAAAAAATTGGGTATCGATATGAAGCCGGTGCGTTGCGGTGGTGGCATTGACAGTTGGACACAGGAACGCGAACAATGGCACAGCGGCGCTAACTTTTTCGCTTTTGCCCCCGGAAAAGTGATTGGGTACGAACGGAATGTTCATACCATCGAACAACTCAACCAAAATGGATTTGAGATCGTTCAGGCAAAAGATTTATTAAGCCGATTGTGCGAAATTCCCGAAGGAAAATGCGTGGTTACCATTCCCGGCTCCGAACTTGCCCGTGATGGCGGCGGTGCCCGCTGCATGTCGATGCCAATCAGGAGGAAAAGAGTTGAATGGTGAAAGATGTTCGGAGTGGGCCGCCAATCATTGACTATTTAATCATTGACTATTTACCATTTATCTTGCTCATTCCAACATTACAAATATCAAATCGTCAATCGTCTAATGGTCAATCCTTCATTTAACTTTAGGCATTTTAAATACTCAAGACACTTTTTATGCGTAAATTAAAAAACAACGAGCTCGACCGTTTGTCGGTTGACGAATATAAAGAAACAGTAAAAACGCCCATAACGGTAGTTTTAGATAATATCCGCAGCTGCAACAACATAGGGTCTGTATTTCGCACTTCGGACGCCTTGCTGATTGAAAATATAATGTTGTGTGGAATTACGGCAACCCCTCCCAATAAAGACATTCACAAAACAGCGCTCGATGCCGAAAAATCGGTTCCATGGGAGTATTTTGAAGAAACAGAAGTGGCCGTAAAAAAGTTGAAAGAAAATGGATATCGGGTTTGGGCCATTGAACAGGTCGTTCACAGTGTTCCCCTTCCTGATTTTACTCCTGAAAAAGATCAGAAACTGGCACTGGTTTTTGGGAACGAAGTAAAAGGCGTCCAGCAATCGGTGATCGATTTGTGCCACGGCGCCATTGAAATACCCCAATACGGCACAAAACACTCCTTCAACATTTCGGTGAGCGCCGGAATCGTATTGTGGGATTTGGTTTACAAACTTCGCTCAAAATAACTTTTATCCGACATTCCCTTTCTGAAGCGCTCCCTGCGAGAATTCGAAAAATGCAATGTAGCTAACCAGCAGCCACACCAGCCAGTGAAACCGCAGTTCCGATGATTGTACCGATTAAAGCAATGGCGACCGTGAACCCAAGCCAGAATTTATCCAGAATAAAAAGTTTTTCGAGCTCAGAAGTAGCTCCTGCAATAACTGCAGTATCGAATCCGAACAGAAAACCACCAGGCGCAACGGTAAGCGTGATGAAGATTATGCGGTTGTTTAATTTCATGTTAAAAGAATAAGTGGAAGTTTAGACAATCCCAAAATTCAAATAAATATCGTTCAACTCCGGTCTGTCCATCCCGATTTTGAATCCCGAAAATGATGTGGAACAGGCCGATTTTGTTAAAAGAAGTTAAATTCCGTGATTATCATTAAATATTCTCCAAAACGCCGGGTTTCAGATAAGGGTATTTGATTTGTGACTTGTTATATAATCGTATTGCGGAATTTTTTTTCATAAGTTTGTTATGGTTTTTGATCTTAGACTTAGGGTCTGACTTAAAAACTTTAAAGGGTGTGGGGTGAGATCCGGCACCCTTTTTAATTTTTCTATATTTGGCAAATGAAATTCCTTTAGAAGGTAGCAAAAATTATATTTTTGCATCAACTTCCCTTCTTTGATAATCTTTGATAATCTTTTGAAATTTTGTAGTTTCACACTGGTTATAATAATTCAGGATAAATTAATTTAAATGGATTTGCCAATACAACAATCTCAACCGAAAATAAGGCCATTTCTTTTATGGGATGTGACCCGTGAAGGATTTGATTTTTCAAAAAACAAACAATTGGTAATTGAAAGAACCCGTTACACCTTCAACATTAATAATTTATCAATCATATTATGACCCTAATCAGATCAATATCAGGAATTCGTGGAACAATTGGCGGAAAACCGGGCGAAGGTTTAAGTCCGCTCGATGTGGTAAAATATACAGCCGCTTACGCCGAATGGGCCAAACAGCAACATCCCGGACAAACAATCACCATTGTGGTTGGCCGCGATGCGCGCATTTCGGGGCCAATGGTTCAGTCGCTGGTGGTGGCCACTCTTTCAGGAATGGGTTGCATGGTTGTTGATCTGGGATTGGCAACAACTCCCACTGCCGAAATCGCTGTGAAGGAAGAACAGGCGCAGGGCGGAATAATACTGACTGCCAGCCATAATCCGAAACAGTGGAATGCCTTGAAATTACTCAATCACAATGGCGAATTTATAGATGCAGCCGAAGGTGCTTTGGTGTTGGAGATTGCAGAAAATGAATCGTATTGCTTTGCTGAAGTGGACGATTTGGGCGAGGTTTTTATTAAAGATTATACCGATATTCATATTCAGCAGGTGCTCGATCTGAAACTTGTTGATGTGGATGCCATACGCAAAGCGGAATTCAGTGTTGCCATCGATGCTGTTAATTCGGTTGGCGGAATTGTAATCCCGGCACTTCTGAAAGCGTTGGGCGTGAAGGAGATTGTCGAAATAAACTGCGAAGCGACCGGACATTTTGCCCACACTCCGGAACCACTTCCCGAAAATCTGACAGAAACATCGGCAATAATTCGTGAATCCGCAGTTGATGTGGGTTTTGTGGTTGATCCTGATGTAGATCGTTTGGCAATTATCAGCGAAGACGGCTCAATGTTCAACGAAGAATATTCACTGGTTTCAATTGCCGATTATGTATTGGGACAGACTCCGGGCAACACGGTTTCCAACTTGTCATCGTCGCGCGCTTTGCGCGACATTACCGAAAAGCATGGCGGAACTTATTATGCATCGGCTGTTGGCGAGGTAAATGTAGTTGCCAAAATGAAAGCTGTAAATGCAGTAATTGGCGGCGAAGGAAACGGTGGGATCATTTATCCTGCTTCGCATTACGGCCGCGACTCGTTGGTTGGCATTGCACTGTTTTTAAGCCTGTTGGCCAAATCAGGTTTGAAATGCTCTGAATTGCGTAAAACTTATCCCGACTATTTCATCTCGAAAAATAAAATTGAACTCACTCCTGAAATTGATGTGGATTCCATTTTGCTGAAAGTAAAAGAAAAATACCAAAATGAACAGGTTACAGATATCGATGGCGTTAAAATTGATTTTGCCGGCCGTTGGGTTCATTTGCGTAAATCTAACACAGAAGCAATTATCCGGATTTATGCCGAAGCTCCTTCGATGGACGAAGCCGATCAGCTGGCACAAACCATTATTCAGGATATCAGGTCGTTGATCGATTAAAATGTAAAAAAGCTGGTGAGTTCCATATTCGAACTGACCAGCTTTTTTTCTTATTGGATTCCTTCTTTTTTCTTCACTAACAGATCTACAATTTGTTCTTTTTCCTGAATTACCAATCGCTGTTTTTTTCGATCAAGTTCGTTTTTTCCGATCGTGTTTTTTGCCGATTTGATATCCATTTCTTTCGACTTTATTTTCCCTTTCAAGGATTTTATTTCCCGGAAACATCTTGATTTTTCCTTTTCAAGAACTTTTAGTTCCTTTTTTGCTTCATCAAATTCAGGAGTGCCTTTCAACATTGCCGAAAAAGAAGTCTTTTTCAAAGTGATGATTTCATTCACACGTACGATGTCATTCTCCACCTCGAAAATACTGGCATTGAATTTCTGGATGTCAGATTCGTAACGGGTGATTGATTTCTCTTGTTTTATCGTTTCCGATTCAATATCCTTCAACACACCTTCCTGTTTCGAAACCTCCTTTTTTGCTTCTTTAATTTGGTTGTCAACTACACTTTGGTAGGCTTCAACGCCAAAATCACGGATATAGCTTTTCAGCGATAATATCCTTTCATCATCAACATTGGATTCATTAATGAATGTCGAATCGGTGTATTGAAAGAAAGCGCTGAACTGACAACCTTCAGCTAATTGTGTGATCCGGGCATAAACATCCATCGAATACTTTGAGATCTTGTTTACTTCGATGGATCTTACGTACATTTCACCTCCTTTTGATTCAACTTTTAAACGGTCGCGGCTGGCCTTATTTTCTTCACTTTTAAAAATATTGCCAACCTGTGTGGCCAAGTTGCTGATCCGTTCTCCAACACTCCTGTTATTGACATACTTTTTCCATACCGGCTCTACTTCTTCTGTTTTTG
>JANONW010000211.1:0-1634 GCA_031421065.1 Prolixibacteraceae bacterium | reverse complement strand
GCTTCATAGAAACAGAAGGGGATGAACACTGCGCCGCGCGGCGTACCGTCGTCGGGACGCGCGTGCAATGAAATGATGCCGCGTCGCGATTCCACGGTGATCACATCGCCACCCTGGGCGCCGATCTGGTCCAGATCCAGCGGATGCATGGACACCGTCGGTTCCGGCTCGATGGCGTCGAGCACGCCGGCACGGCGCGTCATCGCACCGGTATGCCCGTGTTCGAGCTGGCGGCCGGTGATCAGCACAAACGGAAACTCACCGTCCGGGCGTTCGTCGGCCGGAATGATGTCGGCCGGCACAAACTTCGCCCTGCCGGTGGCTGTTGGAAATTTATCAATAAAAACAATAGGTTGCCCCGGATCACCTTCTTGCTCGCAGGGATAGGTGACGCAGCTCTCGGCTTCCAGTCGCTCCCAGGTGATGCCGGCGATCGAATTCATCGCTTGGCGCATTTCGTTGAATACGTCCTTCGGACCGTTGTAATTCCAGTCAAGACCAAGACGGCGCGCCAGTTCCTGGATGATCCACAGGTCGGGCATGGCCTCCCCCGGCGCGTCCAGCGCCTTGCGGCCCATCTGCACCATGCGATCGGTATTGGTCACCGTGCCGTCTTTTTCCGGCCATGCGGTCGCCGGGAAAATCACGTCGGCGTAATAACAGGTTTCGGTGAGGAAAATTTCCTGCACCACCAGGCAATCGAGTTTCGCCAGTGCCTCGCGCGCATGGTGTGCATCGGGATCCGACATCGCCGGGTTTTCGCCCATCACATACATGCCGCGGATCTCACCCTGCAGCGTGGCGTGGATGATTTCCACCACCGTCAGGCCGGGCTTGGGATCAAGTTTCATGCCCCACAGCTTCTCGAAACGCGCCAGCGCCTGCGGATTGTCGACGCGCTGGTAATCCGGAAACACCATCGGGATCAGGCCGGAGTCGGAAGCACCCTGCACATTGTTCTGGCCGCGCAGCGGATGCAGTCCCGTTCCTGGACGGCCGATCTGACCGGTCATCAGGCACAGCGCGATCAGGCAGCGCGCATTGTCGGTGCCGTGAATGTGCTGAGAGATGCCCATGCCCCACAGGATCATCGAAGCTTTAGAGGTCGCGTACACTCGCGCCACTTCCCTGATGGTCTCGGCGGGGATACCGCACACCGGCGCCATCGCTTCCGGACTGTAACCTTCGACGTTTTTCTTCAGGTCCTCGTAGCCGATGGTGCGCGACTTGATGAAATCTTCATCGACCAGGCCTTCGTGGACAATGACATGCATCATCGCGTTCAGCAGTGCGACGTCGGTGTCGGCTTTGAACTGCAGCGAATACGCTGCATGGCGTGACAATTCCGAACGCCGCGGGTCGGCATAAATCAGCTTGGCGCCGTTTTTCACCGCGTTCTTGATCCAGGTCGCGGCCACCGGATGGTTGGAGACCGGGTTGGCGCCGATCAGGAAGATCACTTCCGCCCGCGCGACGTCGCTCACCTGGTTCGATACCGCGCCCGAAGCGACGCCTTCCATCAGCGCGGCGACGCTCGATGCGTGGCACAGCCGCGTGCAATGGTCCACGTTGTTCGAGCCGAAGCCGGTGCGCACCAGCTTCTGGAACAGGTACGCCTCCTCGTTCGTGCCCTT
>JANONW010000210.1:0-35077 GCA_031421065.1 Prolixibacteraceae bacterium | reverse complement strand
GTCTTTGCGTCTTCGTGTTTAAAAAGATTTTTATTTGTTGGTATGTGTCGAAATTCTTTAATTTTGCGCCTTCAGAAACAAACAAACATGGCACAGAAACCTTCAATCCCCAAAGGAACACGCGATTTTTCACCGGCTGAAATGACCAACCGGAACTACATTTTCGATTCGATCAAAAGTATTTTCAGATTGTACGGATTTCAACCCATTGAAACTCCGGCAATGGAAAACCTTTCAACCTTGATGGGGAAATACGGTGAAGAAGGCGACAAGCTGCTGTTTAAAATCCTGAATTCAGGCGATTTTGCCGCTGCTCCTTCAGAACAGGAATTATTGGAACGAAACAGCATCCGGCTTACCCATAAAATTTCGGAAAAAGGTCTTCGCTACGACCTGACGGTACCTTTCGCCAGATATGTGGTTCAGTATAGAAACGACATTTCATTTCCATTTAAACGGTATCAGATTCAGCCGGTTTGGCGTGCCGACCGCCCTCAGAAAGGCCGTTACCGCGAATTTTACCAGTGCGACGTTGACATTGTTGGAAGCGATTCGTTGCTCAATGAAATGGAACTGGTGCAGATTGTTGATGCGGTTTTCACCAAACTGAAAATCAATACAGTCGTCAAAATAAATAATCGCAAGATATTGGCCGGGATTGCCGAAGTGATTGGTGAAAAAGACCGGATTGTAGATATTACCGTTGTCATTGACAAATTGGATAAAATCGGTCTGGAAAAAGTAAACGAGGAATTGATCGAAAAAGGTATTCCACAGGCCACTGTCGATAAACTTCAGCCTATTCTCCATTTGTCAGGCTCGGGTTCCGAAAAATTAGCGCAATTGGAATCAGCGATTGGTCAATCGGAAATCGGTGCAAAAGGAATTGCCGAAGTGCGCGCTTTGTTTGCATATCTCGTACCCTTCAAATTAAATACTGAAGTTGAACTTGATCTGACACTTGCCCGCGGACTCAATTATTATACCGGAGCTATTTTCGAGATAAAGGCAAAAGATGTGGCAATGGGAAGTATTTGCGGAGGTGGTCGATACGACGATTTAACAGGAATCTTTGGTATGCCGGGCGTTTCGGGTGTTGGTATTTCATTTGGAGCCGACCGTATTTACGATGTACTTACCCAATTGCAATTGTTCCCAAAAGCGACTGTTGATTCGACTAAATTGTTGTTTGTAAACCTTGGCGAAGCTGAAGAAGCTTTCTGTTTGCCGGTTTTGGCGGAAGTCAGGAAAGCTGGAATCAATGCTGAAATTTTCCCCGATCAGAGCAAAATGAAAAAGCAAATGACTTGGGCAAACAATAAAAATATCCCATTTGTGGCAATTGTCGGCGAAGACGAATTGGCACAAGGCAAAATCAACCTTAAAAACATGCTTTCAGGCGACCAACAAATGGTAGATGCGCAGGAACTGATAAAAATCCTTTCACAATAGAATCCTTTTGAGTTATTTTCTGCAAAAAAATTCATACAAAGCGAAATTCACTATATATCACCCAAACTTTTGCTCAAAACACATGCACTTGCAAAAGGAAATTCTGGCTTTTTTTTATTCTCCCTTTTTACCCCTCTTATATTCCCTGATCAGATGTGACCTGAATTCATTCTCGGTCCTGTACATCATCAGCACTTTTTTCTTTGGCAGTATTTTCAGAAACTGTTTGTTGTATTCTTTTAGCAACATGGCTTCTTTCTCAAATGACCCAATGTAATTGTTGGTAAGTTTTTCGATATCAGAATCCGATAATTTTGCAAACTCTTCATCAGGCATCCTTTCAAATTTGTGGATTTGCCGTTTAATGTCAAATCTTTTCTTTTCAAACTCGTTGTAAACCGGCCAGAATGCCTGTGCCTCAGCTGGTTTTAAATCAAGTTTGCTTGTAAAAAAGGAGATTTTTTCAGCCTTAATTTTTTCGAACATTTCAGGATTTCCGCCTCTTCTTTGCTGGGCATTAAGGCTCGTAAAACAGATGATCGTCAGAATAATAACTGTATATAGCTTTTTCATGGCTTTTTAATTTTGTATTTCAGAATAAATTTCAAGATCGTTCATATCAGTAGAAAGGTAGGCTAGTAATTCATCCGGTTTTATTTCAGAAAGAACGTTTGTTTCATTGTCAAATATTGTATTAAACAAAGAGTTTTCGTCAATCAGTGAAAAATTGAGGGCGTAAGCATCCATATTATCAAAGGAGCTTGAATCAGTTATTTCAGATTTTACCAGGCTATTTGGTGAAAAGTATTTGATCGGGTAATAAGCGAGCAAATAAACAAGTGCAAAGCTTGCGGCAAGCCCCAAAACTGGCTTTAACAGTTGGAATATTTTGTCTGATTTTGAAGTCGTCTTATTTTTTGCCTCATGTTCAATTGCACCCATCACCCTGTCTTCGATCGAATCGAAATAGTGATCGGGAGTTTGAAACGGGTTCTTTTTGGGCCGTTTCAGGAATTCGGGCTCTATGTTTTCTTCTTCGTACATGATCTTTATTTTATATGGCTTTGACATCTTTAATTCACAATGGTTTAATCTTCAATATTTTTTATAGATATTCAACTTAAATTTCAAACATGATAATTTAAGAACCGATTCCAGGTTCATGTGTCTTTACGTATTCTTCAACTTTCTTCACCGCATGATGGTAGGAGGCTTTAAGCGCGCCAACAGATGTTTCAAGAATTGCCGACATATCCTCGTATTTTATTTCCTCAAAATATTTCATGTTAAAAACAAGGCGTTGTTTGTCAGGTAAAGTTGCAATGGCTTTCTGTAAAAGTAACTGCCATTCGTCGCCATCGAAATAGGTGTCGCTTTCCAGATTTTCAAGCAAGTATTCGTTAACATCGTTTAATCCAGGCATCAACCTGCGTTTACGCTGATTCAGAAAGGTAATCGATTCGTTGGTTGCAATCCGGTACAGCCAAGTGAATATGCTCGATTCGGCCCTGAAAGTGTCAATCCCATTCCAGATTTTAATTAAAGTGTTTTGTAAAACATCATCGGCATCGTCATGGTTCAAAACCATTTTCCGTATGTGCCAATACAACCGCTCCTTGTATTTGGTAATCAGATGCCTGAAAGCAAGTTCCCTGGTCGATGGATCTTTCAGGCTCTCTAATATTTGATGGTCATCGGTCATACTTAAATAATTGTTGCTGATCTGACATTAAAATGGGAGAATGGTTTAATGTCCTTTTATTCAATCCTGAAATTCAGTCCTTCATTCTTCAGTTTTTCATAAACCTGAATGTCGAACTGATATAATTTGGCGGCACGGTGGGCTACATTTTGTTGTTTTTTTCCTGAATCGACCAGTAATTCCATCTTTATCAGTTTTTTCCTGAAGTTTCTGGTATCCAATTTTTTGTTTAATATCACCTCGTACAACGATTGAATCTCGGTAAGTGTAAAATTTTTCGGAAGAAGATGAAACCCAACAGGATGGCACATCACTTCCTGCCTTAATTTAATGAGCGCCTGTTCAATGATTTTGTCATGATCGAAACAAAGAGGAGGCAACTCGTTCAGGTTAAACCATTGCAACGATTTTGCCAGATCCGATTGTTTCAAATGGTAATAATCCGCATTTATCAGCGCATAATATCCAATGGTAATTACCCTAGTGTAGGGCACACGTTCGAGCGAACCAAAAGTATGAATTTGCTGCAGAAATACATTGTTTACACCTGTTGCCTGGAAAAGAAGTGCTTTGGCGAATTCGTCAATATCTTTATCCTCAGGAACGTGGCTACCAAAAAGGCTCCAGTAATGGTCATTGGTTAATACCGGATGCTGTTCGTATAGCTTTCTAATCTGATCCGTGGTGACTTGTTCCGGAAGTGATAGCTTGAGCGCATCTTTATCAATTTGATTGAGTAAAACTCGTAACCCTGATTTGTCAAATCCGAAAATAACGCAATCGACAGAAACTGAATTTAAAATCATAATGAATTGGCTTTGGGTGCAAAAGTACTAAACATGAATATATTATCTCACATTGTATTAATATTTATTGGTGGTTACTTTAGCATTGCTGATAAATGAGTTATAAAAAGGTATCAAATTATTAATGCTACAAAATTTGCTGATTAGATTATCTTTGCACCGAAATTTTAAAAAGATAAAAACGCATGGCATTAAAGTGTGGGATTGTAGGACTTCCGAATGTGGGAAAGTCAACCTTGTTCAATTGTTTGTCGAGTGCAAAAGCACAATCGGCCAACTTTCCGTTTTGTACGATCGAACCCAATATTGGGGTAATTACTGTTCCCGATGAACGGTTAATCGAACTTCAAAAAATTGATAATCCGAAGAAGGTTGTTCCTA
Source organism: Prolixibacteraceae bacterium (assembly GCA_031421065.1). Taxonomy (GTDB): domain Bacteria; phylum Bacteroidota; class Bacteroidia; order Bacteroidales; family Prolixibacteraceae; genus Aquipluma. Next base: position 30,736 of record JANONW010000210.1, on the reverse strand, counting down.
CCACCATCGAAATCGTAGATATTGCCGGTCTGGTAAAAGGGGCAAGTAAAGGTGAAGGGCTTGGCAACCAGTTTCTTGCCAATATTCGCGAGACTGATGCAATCATCCATTTAATCAGATGTTTTGACAATGACAACATCGTTCATGTCGATGGATCAATCAATCCGGTTCGCGATAAAGAAATAATCGATATCGAGTTGCAGTTGAAAGACCTAGAGACAGTAGAAGCCAGGATTGCAAAGTGGGAAAAGGTTGCCAAACATGGTCTCGATAAAAATGCGAAAAAGATTGTAGAAATAAGCCAAAGATACCGCGAGGCATTGATTCAGGGAAAGTCGGCACGTACCGTTGAGTTAAGTTCTGAAGAGATAAAGTTGACTTATGATTTCTATTTGCTGACCAACAAACCTATTTTGTATGTCTGCAATGTTGACGAAGCTTCTGCAAAAGAAGGGAACAGATATGTTGAAATGGTGAGAGGAGCTGTGAAAGATGAAAAGGCCGAAATACTTGTAATTGCAGCTGCAACCGAATCAGACATTGCCGAATTGGAATCTTATGAAGAAAAACAGATGTTTCTGGAAGAACTTGGGTTGACTGAGCCGGGTGTCAATAAACTGATTCATGCTGCATACCGGTTACTAAATCTCGAAACTTATTTTACAACCGGTGCTGACGAAAGTCGCGCGTGGACATATATTCGTGGAATTAAAGCACCGCAGGCTGCCGGTATTATCCATTCCGATTTCGAAAAGGGTTTTATCCGGGCCGAAGTGATCAAATACAACGATTACGTCCGTTTAAGATCTGAGGCAGCCTGTCGTGAAGTTGGAAAAATAGGAATCGAAGGCAAGGAATATGTGGTGCAAGATGGCGATATCATGCACTTCAGGTTTAATGTTTAGGAATAATTTCACACAAATAATAAAAAGGCAGTCATTTTTGGCTGCCTTTTATATTTTAATGAATTTTTTGACTGAAATTTCAGAAACCGCAATACGATAAAAAATACATACTATTTCATGATCTTGGTGGTTTTATTGCAGGGGTAATTTCAATAAAATGTATGAAATCTTAAAAAGTGATCTGATATGAGTGGGGTAGAGGTCGTAAATGTAGCGTTTTCATAATTCTATTATCTTGCTTTAAATGTCAAAAATGTTATATAATGTCTAAATAACAAGAAAAAAGACAGTAAAAGTTTCAAAAACTAATCAAAAAGACTATTTTTGAACACATTATTGACAAAAGAAGAGATAATATTTAAAACTGATAATATGTGTGGATTTGTAGGTGTATTTGATTTAAAAGAAAAATCTCAGGATTTGCGTTCCCAGGTTTTGAAGATGTCGAAGAAAATTCGCCACCGCGGGCCAGATTGGTCGGGTGTTTTTTCGTGCGATAAAGCTATTATGTCGCATGAACGCTTGTCGATTGTTGATCCGGAATCAGGTGGTCAACCTTTGAAAAGTAGAGATGGGAAGCTGGTTTTGGCCGTTAATGGCGAGATTTATAACCATCAGGAAATCAGAAACCGGATGGGCGATTCCTACGATTTTATGACACAGTCGGATTGTGAAGTCATTTTGGCTTTGTACCGCGAAAAAGGCATTGATTTTCTGGAAGACCTGAATGGAATTTTCGCATTTGCATTGTACGATCAGGAGAAAGATGTGTATCTGGTTGCGCGCGACCACATTGGAATTATCCCTTTGTATCAGGGATGGGATAAATCAGGAAATTACTACGTGGCATCAGAACTAAAATCGCTGGAAGGCATTTGCAGCAATATCGAGGAATTTTTGCCGGGAAAATATCTTTACAGTCCCGATGGCGAAGTGAAAACATGGTATGAACGCGAATGGACATCCTATGATGCGGTTAAAGACAATGGTTTTGACATCGACATTTTACGTAAAGCCCTGGAAGATGCGGTTCATCGTCAATTGATGTCGGATGTCCCTTATGGAGTATTGCTTTCCGGAGGGCTTGATTCTTCCGTTATTTCGGCAATTGCCAAAAAATATGCGGCTTACCGTATCGAATCGCAGGATACTGTTCAGGCATACTGGCCACAGTTGCACTCATTTGCTGTTGGGTTGGTCGGATCGCCCGATTTGATAGCTGCCAAAAAAGTGGCCGATTATATCGGAACTGTTCATCATGAAATCCATTTTACTGTACTGGATGGACTGGATGCATTGCGTGATGTAATTTATCACATTGAAACTTATGATGTTACCACAGTGCGAGCTTCTACGCCTATGTATTTGATCGCCCGTGTCATAAAATCTACCGGTGTAAAGATGGTGCTTTCAGGCGAAGGCGCTGATGAAATATTTGGTGGTTACCTGTATTTTCACAAAGCGCCCAATGCAAGGGCATTTCACGAGGAAACAGTTCGTAAACTGGGCAAACTACATTTGTATGATTGTTTACGTGCCAATAAATCGCTTGCTGCCTGGGGTGTTGAAGGCCGTGTTCCTTTCCTCGATAAGGAATTTCTGGATGTGGCCATGCGGATCAATCCTGAAGAAAAGTTGGCCAAAAATGGCCGGATGGAAAAATGGATTGTACGCAAAGCATTTGAGGATTATTTGCCCGAAAGCATTGTTTGGCGACAGAAAGAACAATTTTCGGATGGTGTTGGCTACAACTGGATTGACTCGCTGAAGGCAATGGTGGCAGAAAAAGTTACAGATGAACAAATGGCTACTGCAAAATTCAGGTTTCCGATCAACACGCCTCCATCGAAAGAAGAGTATTACTACCGCTCCATTTTTACCGAGCATTTTCCTTCAGATTCTGCTGCAAGTTGCGTGCCTTCGGTTCCATCAATTGCATGCAGCACACCAACTGCACTTGAGTGGGATGCCAGCTTTAAAAACAATGCCGATCCTTCAGGCCGTTCGGTGGGCAGTGTTCACCTTGAAGGTTATGTTGCTAAATAAATTTGCTTTAGGTTTCTGTTGAAACAGAAGAACCGGGCTTTTAGTCCCGGTTCTTTTTGTTGTTAAAAACAAGTAATCCTTGAATAAATTCTTTTATTTTGCATACAATTGAAAGTCTTACTATTATTAAAAATATCATCATGAGAAATGTCCTACTGATTGTTTTTTTGTTTGGTATATTTGCGTGTACCCAAACGCCTTCGTACAAAGTCAATGTGAAATTGGATTCCGCCGAAGGAATCGCATACATGAGCCAACATGTCAAAGGTGAGTGGGTAAAGCTTGATTCAGCAATGATCGAAAATGGTGTTTGTACATTCAACGGGGTGGTTAAGAATCCTGAAATCTTTTATTTAAGTGTCAGTACGAAAAATGAAAAGCTACCATTCTTTGTTGAAAATTCTGACATCTCTATTACTGGTAAAGTTGATTCACTGACAATTGCAAAAGTTACCGGATCAACGGTTCACAACGAATACCAGAACCTTCAGGATAAACTGGACGAACAGGACAAACAGGGAATGGCATTTTTCGAACAGTCGAAAGAGGCTGAAAAGGCAGGAGAAAAAGTAAAGGCCGACAGTTTAATGACATTGGCTGAAAATATTTTTGACTCGATTGATGATCAGCAAAAAGACTATATCAAAGCAAATCCTGCCTCGTGGATTTCACCCTACCTGTTGAGCAGGGTTTTTTACGGAATGGAAGCCGACGAATTGGATGGTTACTTGTTGGGATTTGATCCCGCACTCGATTCGGTAACGACCATTGTCTCTATGAAAGAACGTGTTGCTAAATTGAAAATAGTGGCTATCGGCCAAACTGCCCCCGATTTTGTGATGAACGATGAAAGCGGGAATCCAGTAAACCTTAGCGATATTTATTCAAAAAACGAATATACCCTGATCGACTTTTGGGCTTCATGGTGTGGCCCGTGCCGTCGCGAAAACCCGAATGTTGTGGCCACATTTAACAGCTTTAAGTCAAAAGGATTTGGTGTGTTTGGTGTATCGCTTGATGCGGATAAAGGAAAATGGGAAAAAGCCATTGCCGATGATCAGCTTGCCTGGCCACATGTTTCCGATTTGAAAGGATGGAAAAACGAAGCAGCCGCCCTTTATTCGGTGAACTCAATACCTGCCAATCTTTTGGTTGATAAAACCGGCAAAATTATTGGCCGCAACCTTCGCGAAGAAAAACTTGGTGAAACAATTGGCGGATTATTAAAATAATTATGGAACAATTAACACTTTCAACACCTGCCCTTCTGTTTTCGGCCGTATCACTCATACTACTGGCCTATACCAACAGGTTTCTGGCTTATGCCTCGGTGGTGCGGGGGCTTCATGCTACCTTCAAAGAAAACCCAAACATATTACTTCTCGGACAAATTCAGAATTTGAGAAAACGACTTCGGTTAACACAAACCATGCAGGTTCTTGGGATTTCCAGCCTATTGCTATGTGTTATTTGTATGTTCCTGATTTATGTGCATTTCTCGGCCCTGGCCGAAATTACATTTGCTGTCGCCCTTATTTTGCTGATCTTCTCGCTTGCTTTATCCGTTCGCGAAATTCAAATCTCGGTAAAAGCGCTGGACCTTCAATTAAGTGATATGGAGTGAAAAAGTTTGGAGTGCCTAAAGTTTGGAGTGCCTAAAGTTAAATGCTGCGAAAATACTTTAGGCACTTTAAATACTTTAGCTCACTTTAGGCACTTCTTGTATTATCTTCGCACCTTCCTAACAAAAGAAACCCAATGGTGATGTATTTTGGTGAGATTGCTGCTTTATTGACCGCTGTTTTCTGGACAGTTACCAGCATGTCGTTTGAGTCGGCCGGTAAAAAAGTGGGTTCGCTTTCTGTAAACCTGATTCGTTTGGTCGTAGCCTTTTTTATCTATGGGGTAGTCAATTATTTCAGGCGGGGATTGTTTTTGCCGCTTGATGCCACTACCGAAAGCTGGCTGTGGCTTGCACTTTCCGGCTTAGTTGGTTTTGTAATGGGCGATTTACTTCTTTTTCAGGCTTTTGTGGTGATTGGTGCCCGCATTTCGATGCTGATAATGGCCCTGACACCTCCCATTACTGTATTTGTAAGCTGGATGATATTGGGCGAAGTACTGAGCCCGATGAACTGGTTGGGTATGATTGTGACACTGACCGGAATTTCGATCGTAATCCTGAAACGCGAAAAGAAAGAGGAAAACTCAAAGAAGAGGCGAAAAATATCTACCAATTACAGTTTTACCGGAATATTGCTGGCATTTGGCGGTGCTGTCGGGCAGGGGGTTGGGCTGGTCCTCAGTAAAAAAGGAATGGGAGAATACGATGCTTTTGCCGCTTCGCACATTCGTGTAATTACCGGAACGATTGGATTTGCTATTATAATACTGATTGCCAAAAAATATGGAAAAGTATGGAAAGCTTTGCAGCATAAACCTGCTATGAAACGTATTGCTTTGGGGTCGCTGTTTGGCCCGTTTCTGGGCGTATCATTTTCATTACTGGCTATTCAGCATACTCAGGCCGGCATTGCTGCGACCATTATGTCAATCGTTCCGGTATTGATTATTCCTCCTGCGATCTTGTTCTTTCATGAAAAAGTGAACTGGAAAGAAATTATTGGTGCAGTGATTACCGTTGGAGGGGTTGCTGTTTTCTTTTTATAAATTATAATTTGCTATTGTTTGGTTTTAAGTGGATTTTCCGAATCATCAAAGAATTGTTTCTGAAGTGCCGGAGTTACTTCATCTTTTTTTACAGCCCGAATCATTTTTACAAGTTGATCGACCGTCGAATTGATCAGTAGTTCACCGGCCTGCGCATTTGCTTTTGTGCCGTCACCTGAATAATGGTTGGGATATTTGGCGTACCACCATATTCCGGTATAAACATTGGAAAGATTTTTCAACCTGTCCTGATCAATTCCTGATTGCTGGCCGGCCCGCTCCAAATGAACAAATTCAGGAACAATCGCTTTCATAACAGATGATTCTTTGTTTCCTGCATGTTGATCGTATGGGTCATGTTGTGTCAGTTCCTCCGCTTTTTTCAACACTTCAGGATCGTTGGTTGGCTGAAACCAATACAAACTATAGGAACGCCGTTCTGACAATTGGGCCATTCCGAAGTAATTCAAAAAAGCGTTGTTGCCGCCATGACCATTTACAATGATTATTTTATCAAACCCGTTGCGGGCCAGTTCGTCCAATGTTTCCTGAAGTACTTTCCAAATCAGTTCAGGACTGTACGCAATTGTTCCGGGCTGTTGTCTGGCTTCGTTTATCTGGCTGAAATAGTACCATGGAAACACGACTGTATATTCTTTTTCGGCTGCACGGATGGCGAATTCGCGGGCAGTGTAAAGGTCGGTGCCAAGCGGAAGATGTGCCCCATGCTTTTCGAATACTCCCATAGGAAGGATGCAGGTTTTGGATGATTTTTCAACTGCTTTGATGTAATCGGGCGCTGTTAATTCTTCGAGCCTGAAAGGAAGTTGCTGTGCCTGAAGTAATAAGACAATAAAAAGCAATGGCAAAATAAACAGAAATTTTTTCATGGTTTAAAGTTTAGTGGTTGATTGGGCTAAAATTAGCAAATTGAAAATCAACAACCTACAACTTTTCAATGATTAATTGCCTCATACAAATAAAAATGGTTGTAGTTTATTCTTGATCTGATTCTTGATCTGATTTTAATTTCTGAAATTTTTTCGGATTGATGTACATTTCGTTGGCAAATGGTTTGAAATCGTGGCTGTCGGCCACTTTTCGGAGTCCCATCTTCGCTGATTTTAAAACCATGCCTGTTACCGGAATACCTTTAATATCAGCCAAAACCACTTTCAATAAATCTTCATTCGGATCTCCGAAGGGCAAAAGGTTGGCAAAGTCTTCTTCTGCAATTATGGTTGGAGCCAGACCATTAACATAATCAGATACGCCCAGCGAATTGGTATATTTTACCACAATAGGCTGCATGGCCCATTTATGGTTTGGATTTACAACCCCTTTTTCATCCCAGTCTTTGACGGTCATCGAGCCGGTATATTTCCCGTTTGTATTAGTGCCAACAACGGTAACAACATTCATGTAGGGCCTCAGCCCGTTTATCAGCATTTCGCTGGCCGAGGCAGTATTATCGGATACAATAATGTGTATTTTGTTCATGTTAAGGGTATTGATTGCAGTTACAGGATTTTTGTCGGTCTTGTCAATGATTGCAGCAAAATTATCGTTTAGCATTGCAGCGCCATATTCTCTCATGAGGTACGATTGCAACCCGCTATTGTATTTCGCTTTGGCAAATACTTTAGATACATCTGTTCCATAAATCATACTGGCCAGATAAATGCTGCTCTGAACCGAACCTCCGCCATTGTATCTTAAATCCAAAATCAACCAATCGATATTTGCATCCTTGAATTTTTTGATGACATTGTTTAGTTGGATGTCGAAATCAGAATTAAAGCTGTTGTAAACCAAATACCCGATTTTTTGATTGTCGAAAACAAAAACAGTGTCCTTGTTGATTGGATTTTCCTGCATTTCAACAGCCGTCATCATTACAATACGGTTGTTAAGTGAAATGGAATTGTTGCTGATGGATGCAAATGACAATGTGTAGGTTTTGGTTGCAAGCAAAAGTGTTTGATAGTTGGAAACAGTAAGTTGCTGATCATTCACTTTCAGGAAAATATCGCCACGCTTTACACCGGCTTTTTCGGCCGGAGAACCTTTATAAACATATCGTACAAATCCGAAAAGGTCACCTGAAGAACCAATCCTTCCAAGCATAAAATCGTATCCCATTGTTTCAGAGATGCCCGCAATCCAATCGTCGATGGTTTTTGAGTCATCAACCAAAAACGACCATTTGTCAACTTCTTTATATTTGTACAACAAGCTGGTAAACAACTTCTTCGGATCCGAATATTTGTTCAGAAAAGCGTTTAAACTATCAGCTTTGGTATATGTTGAATTCGTTAAACCCGGAACGTCACTGTTCCAAAGATAATAGTCATGTAACCCGTTCCATATAAACGAATTTACTTCGGTGGCCCCAGGGATAACTTCCGGAATTATTGGTTCTTCCTCTTTCGCACAACCTGAAATCAATATAACGCTAATCAGGAGATATGTGAGGACACTTGCGTATGATGCTTTTTTCATGTGTAATATTTTCTTTAAATGAGTAATTTATTCTCCTGAAATTCAGGATGCTAAAATTAAGTAAAAGATGATAGACAGTAGCAATCCTGAAACGATCAGTATTGAAAAGTTCAAAAATAAGCTTTTGCGGATACTTTTGCTACTCAATGTTACTGAATAAATCATTTTTAACAGGTTGTTGCTATTGGTGGCATTCAATATGGCCAAAACTATTGTCATCTGTTCAATTCCTGATTTTTGCTGAAGAAGGTTCAGCAAAAACGGGTCGATATCGGTTACCCCAACTGCGAATGCAAGACTTGTAACTCCTGCACTTCCATATGTTTTCAGTACAAAGTCGGTCACAAGTGCGAACACTACGAACAGTACTCCGAAAATAGCGGCTGTTCTGAATTCCAGAGGATTTTTATCTGATGCCAAATCGCTTCCCTGAACTTTGGCAATATCTGTTTCCCGATTTTTAAGGTCAATAAGTTTCGAAAGCGAAATAGTAATCAGAAACATTACAACAAAAGGAATGGCAAGCATTACAGCAACCTGTCGATTAAAAATGAAGGCCAGAAAAAGGATTCTCAGGTACATCATTCCGTTGGCAATCATAATTGCCGAAACGGTCTGTGAGCCGGAAAATTCCTGTTTGTTTTGTCGTGCCAGAATTATAGTTGTGGCGGTGCTGCTGTAAATTCCACCTAAAAGTCCGGTCAGGAAAATGCCTGAATCAGGAAAAACAAATTTTTTCAACAAATAACTGCAATACGATATTCCGGAAACCACCATGATGGCCAGCCACAAATGATAGGGCGAAATTGGGATTTGTTCCGAAATATTGGTTTCAGGAAGTAGTGGGAGTATAATGCCCGCAAACGCTATAAATTTGGCCAGGGTAATAAACTCCTCTTCGGAAGCTTTTTTCGACAAACTAACGAAGTGGCTTTTAAGCTCGGTAACAATCAGCAATGCAACAATAAAAGAAAGAACCAGCCAGATTGGTTGGGTAAAAACCATGATTGGGATACAGTAAGTCAGAAGTGCCAGAATGGTGCTGGTCAATCCGTATTTGCTGTTTTGCCCAATTTTATGGTAATACTGAATGCTCAGCAACAGGCCAATCAGGGCAAATCCAAACAGAAAAGGGATATAGTTGACGGTATCGGCGATGAACAAAACATAGGCAAGCAATCCGATAAAAGTGAAGGTACGATCGGTCCCAAACAGCAGGTCTTCGTTCTCGTTAATATGGTGACGCCTTTGCTCCAACCCTATAAGCAATGAAAAGATTAGTACCAAAAAAAAATTAATGAATCCTACAGGTATATAATTCAGGAGTTCCATGTGGTTAATATTCTAAGCTAACAAAGATAATCAAAAGTGCCTATTGTGAGCTAAGATGTTATAAAGTTGAATTATTTACTATTGAATCATTTACTATTTACCATTTGCTCTGCTCGTTCAAGCATGTAAATAGTAAATCGTCCAATGGTAAATCTTTCATTAGTTAAACACGAGGCATTCCCCTGCCTCGCCGGCAGGCGGGGAACTTTTTAGCTTCAAATACACATCTCTATTTTTTGGTAATGCCAAACAAACTGTTACTTTTGTCGCCGATCCGGTCCGTAGCTCAGTTGGTAGAGCAGCTGACTCTTAATCAGCGGGCCCAGGGTTCGAATCCCTGCGGACCGACCAAAAATGAGGCAATTACGAGTGGTGTAATTGTCTCATTTGATTTTTATACATACCAGATACATACAAAGCGTGTCAAAAAGTCATTACCAAAGGATATAAAAAACAAAAACCGCCCTCTGAAAGAAAGCGGTTTTAAGTTTGTGACTTCAACCAATTAGCGCGTACAGTTATAGTAACCGCCCCAGCGTATTGACTGTTTGATAAGACACTTTGGGTAGCATTCTGGAATGCGATGAAACTATGCACCTCATCATTTCCAAAGGTTGAAGGAATGATTTGCATGTCAGTTGAACAGCAATATAAACATTACGAAATGTGGGTTTTTATAGAAAGTGATATATTTTCAGACTTCTCCTAAAACTTAAACGATTTTTTCATTGTTTACCTAAATTCATTATTAATTTTAACAATTAATTGAATCCTGATTGATTTAAAGGTTTATAGAATTGTACCTGAGACATAATAATATTTAGTTCCTTTTGCATAAACTAATTATGGAACAAAAAAAACCGATTTTACTTGCACTTTTTATATTTGGACTTTCCCTTGTTGCAGTTTCACAAGATCAAAAGCAAAACGATCAGTTAAATGGCGATATCAGCGAGCAGCTTCCTCCCCTGAATGCCTTACTTGATTCGGCTATGAAACATGACCCGTATGTTCAGTTCCGGGATTTGCAATTAATTATAAATGATTGTAAATTAAAGGCTAACCGTTCGGAATGGATGCGACATATTGGCTTTCAGACTGACATACGATATGGCACTTTTGACAATTATTCTACAAACAATGCTGGTGGTCAAACGCCTTCAGCTTTTGCTACTTCCCGTAATGAAACCAAACATGGTTATGCTGCATATATAAAATTTCCACTGTACGATATTGTAAACCGCAAGAACCAAAATAAATTGGCAAAAACGGAAATCGAACAAGCTGAACGAATGGCAGAGGTTCAACGTAATGAAGTTAGACAGTTGGTTATCAGACAGTATAATGATTTGATTCTGAAGCAAAGACTTCTGAAAATCAAATCGAAGTACCTTGAAACGTCCAGAATCAACATGGAAATGGTTGAGAAAGAATTTCAGAATGGAGTGGTTTCTGTCGGTGAATATTCACGCATTTCGGAAATAGGAACCAGAACAGAGTCCGATTTTGAAACTGCCAGAGTAGATTTTATTACTGCCTATATGATTTTGGAAGAAATTGTTGGGTTCAAATTCAATTTAAACAGTAAAATAAACACGACAAATGAAAGTCATTGATCTCATCAGATTGTTGCGAAAGCATTTGGTATTGTTGCTTGTAACTCCCTTGTTGTTAGCGGGTATAGTTATTTATATGACTCGTCAGCCTGACTATAAATTTGCAACCGAAACTACACTTTATACTGGCCTGGCAACTGGTTCGAGTGTCGAGATGGATAAGTCGTTCAGCTTTTTCGCAACAAATACGGCCTTTGATAATTTGATCAACGTTATCAAATCGCGTGAGACTCAGCAGGAAACGGCCATTCGATTATTGGCGCAACATCTGCTAATTGATCATTCTGATTCGAAATACATTTCAGCCAGTTCATATTCCCGATTAAAGAAAATTACTCCTGAAAATATCGATCGATTGGTGGTTAGAAACAACAAAGATGTTAATCGAATTATTGATATTCACGAAAATAATCCAGAAAATGACTCACCTGAAGATACAACGACTAAAGTTGAAGCATTTTCGTTCAAAAATTTGAATACTGATGGCAGACCAAATTCACTTCCAGCCACCATCGATCCTGAAGCTTATGAACAGACAGTTAAAAATCTGACTGATTACATGTTAAGTAACAATACCAATTTTGTTTACAAGTTGTTGAATTTTGAAAATCCGCATTATTCCATTAAAGCAATTTCCTCAATCAATGTGCAGCGAATTGCTAACAGCGATTTGGTAAAGCTGAAATATGAAAATGAAGACCCTGGTATTTGCCAGCAAACACTCGCAATTATAACCGAAGTCTGTATCAAGAATTATAAAAATATCAAAGAAAACCGCTCTGATGCGGTTGTTAAATATTTTCAATTTCAGTTAAAGCAAGCTGCCGGAAGACTCAAAGTTGCAGAAGATAAATTGCTGGAGTTCAATAAGGCCAATAACATTATCAACTATTACGAACAAAGTAAGGCTGTTGCGGTGGTTAAGGAAGATTTGGATGTTGAGTACAATAATAAAAAAATCAAGTTGGCCGGAATTCAGGCCGGGATTAAACGCCTCGAAGAAAAGCTCGGAATTCAACAACAAATACAGCTAAAGAGCAATAAAATTATCGAGAAAAGAAATCAGCTGGGAGCTTTAAACTTTCAGATTACTTCTACAGAAACGTTGAAAATTGTTGAAAATAAATCTGTTGATAAATTAGTTGAACTAAAAGCGCAGGCAGAACAATTAAAAGATGAGATTCGGAAAGCTGTAGGCGAATTATATACGTTTAACAATTCTACTGATGGTCTGCCAATTAGTACCATTTTGAACGATTGGATTAGCAATGTGATTGAAGCTGAAAATATCAAAGCTGGAATTGAAGTTTTAGGTCAGAGAATCATCGAGTATCAGAAACAATATGCTATTTATGCACCGGCCGGAGCAAACATTAAGCGAATTGAAAGAGAGATTTCTGTTTCGGAACAAGAGTTTCTTGAAATTTTGCATGGTTTGAATCTGGCAAAACTGAAAATGCAGGATAATGAGCTATCATCAAATATTAAAGCCGTTGATCCTCCGTATTTCCCATTATCGCCAATCCCCACCAAACGTAAGGTATTGGTTGTTGCTGCCGCTTTGCTTGGTTTTATTTTGGTATTAACAATCATTTTGGTTTTGGAATATTTTGACAATACGCTGAAGAATCAAACCAAAGCATCCAGAATCTTAAAGCTTACTCCATTTGGAATACTTCCCAAAATTTTACTCAAGGTTAGAGATACTAATTTCGCATTTATTACCAATCGATTGCTTGAAATTATCATTCAGAATATTGAATTGTACTTGAAAGTTAGCGGTGTACAAAACTCAACCAAAACTTTGTTGTTTTTCAGTACATTGAGCAATGAAGGTAAATCGGTAGTAGTAGGCAATTTAGCTCAGAAATTAAAAAAACAGGGTAAAAAAGTTTTTGTTTTGAATTTCTCGCGCGAGTCATTGCGGAAAACCGAAGTCGCACAGATGGGATATCCGGTAAAGCCTCCGCCCAGCTCTACTTCAGGTACCATTAAGCAGCAGCGAAGAATTTCGATTATTGGCTGGCTGTTGGGTTACCCCGATACCCGTATCGACTTAGACAGTCCTTTTCTTGAAAATCCGGAAAACTATATCGGAAACAATGAATACATGTATTATGATGTGAATGAGCGGTTTTATTCTGTGAATATCTATCAGGAAATTCTCACCCAAAATGGTTTTGTTTTGTCGTATATTCCTGATTATGTATTGATTGAATTGCCTTCTATTTTGTATTATCCCTATCCGGTAGGTTTACTCTCACAAGCAGATGTTCCAATAATGGTTTGTCGTTCGAATCGGATCTGGTCTGAAGCAGATCAGGGGGTTCTCAATAATCTGATGAACCTTACCAAACAAAAAACTCATTTCATACTTAATGGGGTCGATCTTCCAGCAATTGAATCAGTTTTAGGCGATTTGCCGAAAAAGCGAAGCTGTTTACGCAGGATAATAAAAAATGTTTTTCGCTTTCAATTTTTCGCTAAAAATCAAATTTAAACAGATTGTATTTTGAAAAACTATCTGAAACAATTAGTTCGCGAAGATAATTTTCTCTCATTGGTTGGAAACCTAACCATTGCTTTTTTTGGTTTTGCAGGTTTTGCCTTACTGGCCCGAAGCTTTTCGTTGGATGTTTTTGGTCAATGGGTATTATTCATTTCTTCTGGTTCTTTTATCGAAATGTTTCGGTTTGGAATTACCAATACGGCCATTATCCGTTATTTGTCAGGAGTCGATCAGGATGAGCGTTTAAAGTATATCGGATCGAATGGTTTGATTGGTTTAATTGCTACGATCTTGATCAGTACAGTACTTGTAATTTGTCATTTTGCTTTTGCTGATTCGATACAACGTGCTGGTTATGAATTGTTCTTTACCTGGTATCCTTTGCTTGCATTGATTAACCTGCCTTGGAATACGGCATTGGTTATTATGCAGGCCGATCGGAAATTTGGAGGTATTCTTCAGATTAAAGCAATCAATAGTGGTGTATTTTTCTTGGTTTTGGTTGTTAATTATTTCTTCCTGAAAATGACGCTTGTTCAATTGGTTTATGCCATGCTTTTAATTAATGTTTTATCTTCAGGAATGTGCATGTACAGGGGTTTAGATGGATTGAGGCATATCAGGAATGCCACCAAACAGACCAACAAAGTTTTGCTCGATTTCGGGAAATACACAACTTTTACGCTGATTGGCACTAATTTGCTCCGAAGTGCCGATATATTGATTATTAGTTTAAGCCCTTTAGGTACTGCGGCTGTTGCATTATATAGTATTCCGTTGAAATTAACTGAATTACAGCAAATTCCGTTGAGAAGTTTTGTCGCGACAGCTTTCCCAAAAATGTCAAAAGCCAGTATTCAAGGAAAAGTGCAGGAAGTGAAAGACATATTTTATACTTATGCAGGAGCGATGAGCTATCTGTTCATATTTGTAAGCCTTTTTACCTTTGTTTTTGCTGATTTCTTTGTAATGATCCTTGGAGGAAAACAATATCTGGGAACCGATCCAATTACAGGTTTCAATACTGCTAACATTGTTCGCATTTTCTCTATTTACGGCCTTTTACTGCCAATAGATCGAATGACGGGTGTCGGGCTTGATAGCATTAACAAACCAAATATCAATTTTATCAAGGTTTTATACATGGTTATTGCCAATGTTGTCGGCGATTTGATTGCCATTTTTATTTTCAAGTCGTTGTCGTTGGTGGCCGTTGGATCCATCTTTTTTACAATTTTGGGTATTTGGGTTGGTTTCTACTATTTAAGTAAAGAGTTGTCATTAAGCTATTTGCATATTTTTACAAAGGGTATCGATTTTTACAAATCGATGTATTATAAAATTAGGAAAAGATCGGAATTAAAATAATAAGTTGTTGATAACTATTTTATTATGCAAGGATTACTAAATCCATTTGATGAACAGACTGGATCCGATCGGCTTCGATCGCCCTCATTCATACTTCTGTTTGTTTCGTTGATTGTTTTATCTGCATGGATAACAGGCAAGATGGGTTTGGCCGCAGGCTTTGGTTTTATTATTCTTCCATTCGTCTTCTTTTATTTGTACGCCTTGTTTCAGCATCCAATCATTGGGCTTTATACCGCCATTGCACTCGGATTTATTATCCTTGGTTCGGCTCGTTATATCAAAGGTGTTCAGGTAGGTCTGGCTATGGATGGCATTCTGGTAATGACTTTTATCGCTTTAATATTCAATAAGTTTAGAGAAAGAGTTGATTGGACTCCTGCAAAAAAAGATATTACCTTGTTAGCGGTAATTTGGTTGGGTTATTCAATGTTCGAATTGGTAAATCCTGAATCGAGAAGTACCGAAGCCTGGCTCACCGGAATGCGTGGAATTTCATTGTATATGTTTCTCATTATTCCATTGACCTTGCTTTTTATTGATTCCAACCGGAAATTGAATGCTTTGTTCTATCTGTGGGGCGTATTTTCACTCTTGGTTTCATTTAAAGGGATTCTTCAAAATACTTTTGGCATCGATTCTTATGAAAAAGCTTGGCTCGATGGTGGAGGAGCTGTAACCCATATCATTTATGGTAAACTAAGAATTTTTTCTTTTTTGAGTGATGCCGGGCAGTTCGGTGCCAATCAGGCTTATACGGCTGTTGTTGCTACCATTGTTTCTTTGGTACAAAAAGATTGGCGACTAAAGCTGTTTTTTATTGTGGTTGCAATTTTTGGATTTTACGGTATGCTTTTGTCTGGAACCCGCGGTGCCATTAGTATTCCCCTGGCTGGGTTTGCCGCTTTTTTTGTACTTCGGAAAAATCGGGCAGTAATGATCTCCGGATTTTTTCTCCTGATTTTGGTCTTCATATTCTTTAAATACACAACAATAGGTCAGGATAACCAGCAAATCAGGCGGATGCGCTCGGCTTTCGATCCCAATGATTCTTCGTTACAGGTGCGGCTTGAAAACCAGAAAAAGCTTAAAGTTTACTTGGCTACCCGTCCGTTTGGTGGTGGAATTGGTCATGCGGGAGTTAAGGCACAACGTTTTTTGCCCAATGCCTTTTTATCGAATGTGGCTACCGATAGCTGGTATGTTTTGATTTGGGCCGAACTGGGAATTGTAGGGCTTTTGCTGCATTTATTTATCCTTTTTTACATCATGGCGAAATCATCATTTAATATCATGTTCCGAATTCGCGACCCTATATTAAAAATTAAAATGGCTGCCTTAACTTCCGGAATGTTTGGAATAATGGTGGCATCGTATGGAAATGCGGTTTTGGGAACCATGCCAACTAGTATGTTGGTTTATACTTCGATGGCTTTGATGTTGAACACTGAAAAGCTTGATTCTCCTATAGTTGAAACGGGTGAAGAAAAAAGGCTTCCTGAGTTATAATTTTTTGGTGTTTTGCATTTTGAATTGAAAATTTACATAAATTTAACAATTCATTAAGTCTACGGTAAGTATAATTTGAAATCATTCAACATGGATACTCCTTTAGTTTCGATTATTACTGTTAATTACGATCATCCTGAGGTAACTTTAGCTTTGCTTTCATCACTTCGATTAATCACTTACCCAAAGATTGAAATAATTATAGTAGACAATGCTTCTCCGAAAGATGATCCATCGATTCTTAAAAAAAACTTTTCCGAAATTATTTTCATACAGAGTTCTGTAAATCTGGGGTTTGCGGGTGGAAATAACCTTGGTGTGCGCAGTGCAAAAGGGAAATATGTGTTGTTCATTAACAATGATACTGAAGTAGAACCCGGTTTTCTGGAGCCGTTGGTCGCCAAATGCGAATCTGACAAGAGGATAGGGGCAGTAAGTCCTAAGATTAAGTTTTATTATCAGCCAGATACCATTCAATTTTCAGGGCAGGCACCAATTAATCATTATACCATGCGAAGTTACGGATATGGGTATGGAGCTAAAGATATCGGACAATTTGATAAAGATGCACTTACGAATTTTGTCCATGGTGCAGCCATGATGATGCCCATTTCCGTTATCAAGCAAGTAGGTTTGATGCCCGAATCTTATTTTCTTTATTATGAGGAACTTGATTGGTGTTCGTCCATTAAAAGGGCTGGTTATCAGTTGTGGTATGTGCATAATTCTACCATCTTGCACAAAGAATCAGTTTCGACAGGCAAAATGACACCGTTCAAAACGTATTACATGAATCGGGCCCGGTTGCTTTATCTGCGACGTAATTTGAAAGGCTTTACATTTCTGGCTGCTACTTTATATCAATTTTTTGTAGCAGTACCTAAAAATTTGACTGTCTTTTTGTTAAAAGGTAAAATTGGTCACTTTAAAGCATATTCCAAGGCTGTCGCCTGGCATTTATGGCATTTGTTTGATAAAGATATCCACACAAATCCAACACTTAATTAGAAATACTAAAACTTGATTTATGAACGCTGATTATATGTTAGTATTCAATGTCTTACAGCTTGTTTTTTTGATTGTTCTTGGATTATCTGTGCTGTACATTTTTATTTTTTCGTTTGCAGGTTTGTTTTACAAACAACCACCTTATCCTGAAAAGGTTAAACTTCGGAAAATTGCCGTTTTAATTCCCGGATATAAGGAAGATGACGTAATTGTTGAAGTTGCCAAAGATGCATTGTTTCAGGATTATCCTCCAGAATTGTTCGATATTGTGATTATAGCTGATTCGTTTTTGCCTGAAACGATTGTTGAGTTGCGGAAATTGCCAATAAAAGTAATTGAGGTGAGCTTCGAGAAAAGCACCAAATCGAAAGCATTGAACAAGGCTATGGAACAGCTTGATAATTCGTATGAAATTGCGGTTGTATTGGATGCCGATAATGTAATGGCAACGGATTTCCTGACTAAAATCGATGCTTCTTTCGAGCAGAATTTCATGGCAGTCCAAGGACATAGAGCAGCTAAAAATATGAATACTTCGCTGGCAATTCTTGATGCGGTAAGCGAAGAAATCAACAATCATATTTTCAGGAAAGGTCATAGGGTACTTGGTCTTTCTTCCGCAATAATTGGCTCCGGAATGGCTTTCAGGTATGATTTCTTTAAAGAATTAATGCTTTCGGTTACAGCAGTTGGTGGTTTCGATAAAGAAATTGAACTGAAAATGCTCAAGGCAGGTCATAAAATTGCTTACCTTGATGATGCTTACGTGTATGATGAAAAAGTACAAAAGGCTGAAGTGTTTAGCAACCAGCGTCGTAGATGGTTGTCTGCTCAGGTTCATTATTTCAGACAAGATTTTTTTAGCTCGCTGAAAGATCTTTTCATGAAAGGCAATGTTGATTATTTCGATAAAGCCATTCAGTTCATTCAACCTCCCAGGATTTTATTGCTTGGAGCAGTTTTTGTTTTTGGTGCCGGATTCCTAATTGCTGATATTTTCTTGGATACCAGTTTGTTATTTATTCTGGCTTGGGTGAAAGTGATTGTAGCGTGTTTGTTGGCTTTTTTATTTTCAATTCCACGATCTTTTTACAATCTCAAAACAGCACGCGCTTTGGCTAGTTTGCCAAAAGGAATGTTTCTGATGTTGGGTTCATTGCTCAAAATCAGAGGTGCAAATAAAAAGTTTATTCATACCAAACATGGTGCAATAAAAGCGGATACAAAATAGAGAATAGTGTTTACTGATTATTAATACCACAGCTATTATGATTATAGGTATAGAAGGGCAACGGCTATTTCGGAAAAAGAAACATGGAATGGACATGGTTGCGTTGGAATTGATTCGCAACCTTCAGCAAATTGATACTGAAAATGAGTATGTTCTATTTATTAAGCCTGATGTTGATGATTCTGTGATTAAAGAAACTTCCAATTTCCGAATTGTAAGGCTCGAAAGTGGTTTTTATCCCTTGTGGGAACAAATTGCTTTGCCAAAAGCCGCAAAAGCTGCTGGTTGTCAGATTCTTCACTGTACTAGTAATACTGCTCCGGTTTTAACGTTGATACCGTTAGTGGTTACTCTGCACGACATTATTTATATGGAAAGCAGCTACTCTAAAATCCTTGGTGGAACCGGAACACTTTATCAAAAATTTGGGAATGCATACCGAAAACTGTTTGTTCCGCGAATAATTAATAAAAGTGACAAAATAATCACAGTTTCGCATTTCGAGAAAAGACGCATTGGAGAATATTTTGGAATGGCCGGTGATAATCGTCTTACTGCCGTTTATAATGGTGTGAGCGAGTATTTTAAGCCAGTAACAGATCAACTTGAATTACAACGTGTAAAGGAACAATATCATTTACCTGATCATTTTTTCTTCTTTTTGGGAAATACTGACCCGAAAAAGAATACCATAGGTGCGTTAAAGGCTTTTTCTGACTTTTTGAAGCAAACAGGTAGCGATCACAAACTGGTTATGCTTGATTATGACGGAAATGAGCTTGAAAAATTGTTAGATAAAATTGGCGATAAGGAATTGATCAATAGGATCGTTCTGACCGGATATGTTGTAAATACTGATTTGCCGGCTATTTACTGCCAATGCGATGTCTTTTTATATCCATCACTTCGCGAAAGTTTTGGAATTCCGATGCTCGAAGCAATGGCTTGTGGCGTTCCGGTAATTACTTCAAATACATCATCAATGCCTGAAGTCTCAGGCGATGCTGCTATTTTGATCGATCCATTTAAGCCTGAAGAAATTACAGCCGCCATGGTTCGTATTCTTTCTGATCCTGTTTTAAAAGCTGATATGATTCAGAAAGGTTTGGTTCAGGCAGCCAAGTTTTCATGGAAGGCGATGGCTCAAAATGTACTGGAAATATACCGGGAAATCGGTTCAAAAATCAAATAAGTTGAGCTTCTAAAATAATACACTATGATACAGAATCGTGACATCGTTGTAATTGGCATTCAGGCTTATGACATTGAAATAGGAAGTAATTGCAAGAATATTGCCATGGAATTTGCCCGAAATAACCGGGTTCTCTATGTGAATCCACCACTTGACAGAATTTCAAGGTACAAAGAAAGCGATACACCTAAAATTCAAAAACGCATTCGGGTTCAGAATGGCCAAGAACCAGATTTGGTGCAATTGAGTGACACAATGTGGAATCTGAACCCGGTTGGCATGGTCGAATCAATCAGTTGGATAAAAAATATCCGTTTGTTCGACCATTTAAATAAACGCAATAACCGGATATTTGCAAAATCCATAGAATCAGCAATTAAACGATTGAATTTCAAGGATTATGTCTTGTTCAATGATAGTTCGATGTTTCTGGGACTAAACCAGAAAGAATTGCTATCGCCCCAAACGTATGTGTATTACATGCGCGACTACCTTACCAAAAATCCATATTGGCGCAGGCATGGTGTTCGAATTGAACCTGAATTAATCAGAAAGGCTGATGTTGTTGTCAATAATTCAACCCTTTACACCAAGTACGGATTGCAGTTCAACAAGCATTCGTACATGGTTGGTCAGGGTTGCGATGTTTCGTTGTTCAACGATGTTGATCATGAGATTGTGCCAGCCGAAGATATGAATTCATTTTCACATCCGGTTATCGGTTATGTTGGGGCACTTTCGGCTCGACGGCTGGATATTCAATTGTTAGCCCATATAGCCCGCAAACGGCCAAATTGGAATGTCGTTCTGGTTGGTCCTGAAGATGATGCGTTTAAAAATTCTGAACTTCATGGGATAAGCAATGTCCATTTTCTGGGATCGCGCGATTCATCTGTTTTGCCGCAATACATCAAGGGTTTTGATATTTGTATCAATCCTCAGTTGGTAAACGATGCGACCATTGGCAATTACCCACGCAAAATTGATGAATATCTGGCAATGGGGAAACCTACTGTGGCAACCGTTACCGAAGCAATGGAATATTTCAGGAAATACACTTATTTGGCAGTAACACATCAGGATTATGTGGACTTGATTGAATTGGCTTTGTCGGAAAATTCAGTAGGGAAAGAAGCTTTGAGACGTGTATTTGCGAATAGCCATACTTGGGAAAATAATGTTAATGAAATCGGTAAAGCGATTGAAATGGTTTCTAAATAACGATTTTATACCAAAATATCATGGGAATTGTACAACAGATTAAGTCAAATCCGAAGACCAAGGCATTGGCCCTTTGGCTTATTTCGCCTCCGCGCCGCCCCAAACCACGACTTTGGATCAAATGGTTTGTAAATCCGTTTATTCACAAGAAAGGAAAAAATACGGTTATCCGTCGCCGCCGATCGCGCATAGATGTGTTCCCATATAACAGGTTCGATGTGGGATCGGATTCAACCATTGAAGATTTTACTGTCATTAACAATGGCTCCGGAAATGTAATTCTGGGCGATCGCGTTCGTGTTGGGATCGGATCTGTAATTATCGGTCCGGTTACAATGGGAAACGGTTCCGGCCTTGGCCAACATGTATTTGTGAGTGGTTTTAATCATGGGTATCAGGATGGATCCAAGAATTCAAGCGTTCAATCATTAGATATTAAGCCCGTTATCATTGAAGAAGAAGCACACATTGGTGCAAATTCTGTGGTTACAGCCGGAGTTACCATCGGAAAACGGACGCAGATTGGTGCAGGAAGTGTGGTAACCAAGAGTATTCCTCCGTTCTCGGTAGCGGTTGGAAATCCATGTAAAGTGATCAAGCGTTTAAATCAGGAAACTGGTATTTGGGAACGGGTTGATCAAAAATAATTCAAATTACAGCGATTGTTTTAACTATTAGTACTTCGTTAAAATGAGAATTAAAAGGGAGAAAGATTTGTCAGTTGAAACTCTTCGGGGAGCAGCAATTATCCTGGTAGTAATGGGGCATGTAATTGGGTCTGATTCTGATGGTGGAATGAAAGTGCCCGATGATTCTTTTTTACGTCACCTTTATTACACTTTCGAATACCTTAGGATGCCATTATTTACCGTAATATCTGGTTGGGTATATGCTTTACATCCTGCAAATCTGGATCAAATCAGCGATTTTATGATTAAAAAAGTCAGAAGGATTATCTTTCCAATAATCTTTGTTGGGCTCAGCTATTTTCTACTCCAGTACCTGATTCCGGGAACGAATAAAAAAGGCGATTTGTCTGAAATATGGAAAATATTTGTTTTTCCTTACACTCTATTCTGGTACTTACCATCCCTGTTTCTTGTTTTTGTAGTGGTTGCAATCATCGATTCATTCCAAAGGATGGAGAGCTTTATCAGTTGGGTTCTTATCTTCTGCTTGGCATTGGTTGTGTTGCTTATTCGTGATTTAATAATTTCTCAGGAATCGCTTAATTATTTTAGTTATAAAGGCGCTATTTACTTATTGCCATTCTTTGTAATGGGTGTTGGTATTCAGCGTTTTAAACCCTTTTTTACAAATAAAATATTCAATACCGCTCTTGTAACCATCTTGATTGTCGGTATAATTATTCAGCAGTTGGCTTGGCATGACATAATTGAATACAATTTTAGTAAAAGTGGCGGAATCGGATTGTTAATAGGACTTTCGGGTGCAATTTTATTGTTTAGGCTTCGGTGGCGGGTTAACTGGTTAATCTGGATTGGAAGTTTTGCATATTCAATATATCTTTTTCATGCATTTGGTACGGCCGGAGGACGGATTATTATTAAGGCGACAGGCATGAATGCAACGTGGATTGTATTTATGGTGTCATTGCTGATTGGAATGATTCTTCCGATAGTCGCTGAGAAATTGCTTGATCGTTTTAAATTAACCCGGATGCTATTTCTTGGTCGCAGCTATTCGCTCAATGGCAAAGCTGACTAATAGATGTAAAATAAATAATATGAAAAAACTAAACACATATTTCTGGTACTTTCTGGAATATCTTAAAAATTGGGATTTTCCATCAATTATTGCCGCAGTAAACTATTTGATTTTCAGAAAAACACATAAACAAGACCGAATCATTCAGTCATCAATGGGTGTATTTTTCTGTCGTAAAAACACCAACGATTTTCAGTTTGCGAATTTCCGTTATGAATGGGCTGTCAAGAAGTTTATTCATGATCATATTCATGAATATTCTGTTTTTATTGATGGCGGTGCCTGCATTGGTGACTATTGTATTCTGCTTTCAAAATACAATACCCGATGTATTGCCATTGAACCCATAGCCGACAATTATTCTGTTTTGGTAAAGAATCTGGAATTAAATAACTTAACTGACAAAGTAATGGCTTTTCAGGTTGGTTTGGGTAATCGAATTCAATATTTACGCTCACAAGATTGGTAATATCAAATAATACAAATAGTTATGATCGCTTTAGAAATTTCATTCTGGGTTTTGCTGTTCATTGTTTTCTACGCCTACCTTGGTTATGGCATTTTGCTGTTTTTGCTGGTTCGCGTCAAACGATTGTATGCCGGTAAACGATCGGCCATCTTTGATACAACTTACGAACCCGATGTCACTTTATTTATTGCTGCGTACAACGAAAAGGATTTTGTGGACGCAAAAATCAAAAATTCCAGGGAGTTGGATTATCCTGCAGAAAAACTTCATATCGTTTGGGTAACTGACGGTTCAAATGACGGAACTCCTGATGAACTGAAAAAGTACGAAGGAGTGACTGTCCATCATCTTCCGGAGCGAAACGGCAAGATTGGCGCCATGAACCGCGGAATGAAATTCGTTACTACTCCTGTCGTCGTTTTTTGCGATGCCAATACCATGCTGGGAAATGAGTCGATCAGGCGGATTGTAAACCTGTTCAGCAATCCGAAAGTTGGATGTGTGTCGGGTGAAAAGCGAATTTTCAGCAAAGATAAGGACGCTGCGGCTGGCGCTGGTGAGGGTCTGTACTGGAAGTACGAATCAACCCTGAAAAAATGGGATGCTGAACTTTACTCGGTGGTTGGTGCAGCCGGAGAGTTGTTTGCCATCCGGACGGAGCTTTTTCAGGAAGTTGAGCGCGATACTTTGCTCGATGATTTTATTATTTCGCTTCGCGTAGCTCAAAAAGGATATACCATTCAATACGACCCGGATGCGTATGCCATCGAGTCGGCATCAGCCAATGTTAAAGAAGAACTGAAGCGGAAAGTACGCATTTCAGCCGGTGGAATTCAGTCAGTTGTCAGGCTTCGTTCGCTTCTAAACATTTTTAAATTCGGAACGTTGTCGTTTCAGTATATTTCGCACCGGGTATTGCGCTGGACGTTGGCACCTTTAAGTTTGTTACTGATGATTCCAACAGGATTGTCCCTTGCTTTAGATAAGGGAATCTTTACGTTACAGTTTTATCCGGTTTTGTTCTGGCTGCAAGTCTTGTTTTATCTTGCAGCTTTATTGGGTTGGTACCTCGAAAACCGGTCGATAAAAGTGAAGGTTCTGTTTGTCCCCTACTATTTCTTCATCATGAATCTTTCCGTTTTTCTGGGGTTCTTCCGATACTTAAAAAAGGCACAGTCGGTAAACTGGGAGCGGGCAAAACGAGGGAATTAATAGCAATTCAGTGAGGAAAACTCAAATTTTTGTATATTTATTTTTGATGGTGCTGAACTTTATTGCTTCAGCCCAACCCTCCAGTTTGATTGTGGATGCCAAAACTACACTCATTGATGGCAGTTCTTCGCCATACAACCAACTGATTGCCGGTGATACGATTTATCTGCTTGCCGGGAAATGGGATAAACTTTTAATCCGGAATTTTCGGGGAGCGTCCGAAAAACCTATTGTTTTCATCAATAAAGATGGTGTTGTAAGGTTTGATACTGACCATTACTATGCCATTTCAGTACAGAATTGCCAGTTTTTCAAAATTACGGGTACCGGAATAAAGTCAGAATTTTACGGCATCCAGATCGACCGTGTTCAAAACGGGACAGGCATTGGCATTGGTGGGTTAAGTTCCGATTTTGAGATCGACCATATTTCAATCAAAAATGTTCCGATTGGAGGAATTTACGCTAAAACCGATCCAGATTGCTCGCTGATTTCAGTTCGTGGAAAATTTATTCAGATGAACACTTTGATCCATGACAATTACATCGAAAATGCCGGAAATGAAGCATTGTACATAGGAAGTACAAAATATTTCGGTCAAACGGTGAATTGTGACGGGAAAGATACCGTTCTGCTTCCATCTTTGCTCGATGGTGTTCGAATTTACGACAACATCATTAAATATTCCGGATGGGACGGTATTCAGGTAAGTTCGGCTGTAAAGAATTGTCAGGTTTTCGGTAACCAGGTTTTGTTCGACAGTCAGGCTGAATACACCAATCAAATGGCAGGAATTATAATTGGCGGAGGTTCGAAATGCGACTGCTACAACAATTACATAGCCAATGGAAAGGGTGACGGTATTGAAATTCATGGACTTGGCGGGAACCGTATTTTCAACAACATTATTGTAAATGCCGGACGGGCATTTTATCCTGAAGATTACAACGCATCCAGAATGAAACATGGGATTTTTGTGTCTGACGTTTCCGTTGAAAAAGACTCCTCTTTTTTTATCCAAAACAATACCATCATCAATCCAAAATCGGATGGGGTACGTTTTTTGAGTATAAAAAGCCGTGATAATCTGATTGCTTCGAATGCCATTATAAATCCGGGTAACTTCGACTACTATGAAAACGGAAATTTCCGTTTTAAAGGATCGGATTCCTACGTGATGATTCCTGATGCCGGCTCGGATATAGACATCCGAAACAATTATTTTGCCCGTGATTTATCGAATGCCGGAATGGCAGGCGATTATTCGCTCCTGAAAAATTCGCTTTTAATTGATGCCGGATATTTAGGCTTGCCAGCCGTAAACTTCGATTTCAAAAACAAGCTTCGTCCAATTGGAAATGCTCCTGATATTGGCGCTTACGAATATGATCCGCAAACAGGTATCACATTAATTCCGAAAAGTCAATCCGGAATAATTGTGTTTCCGAATCCGGTAAAAGCTGAATTGTATTTGAAACTTCAGCTTGAATCAAAATCCGATTTGATCTTTTCAGTTTTCAACCTTTCGGGAACCCTGATTTTAACCAAAGAAAGCTTTGGACTGCAGGTAGGGGCAAAAACGATTGGTCTAAACTTAGGCGATTTGGATCCAGGAATTTACCTGTATTCAGTTGGAAGTAATGAAGGTTACGTTACAGGAAAATTTGTTAAAGCAGAATAATCGCTACACCGTATCTTTTTGGAATAGAGCAGGGAATGTTCTTAAAATAAGGTTTAGATCGTACCAAAAAGAATAGTTATTCCCGGCAAAATGGTCGGCATATTCATTGTCGAGGCGCATGCGTTCTTCCTCCGACATATTACCGCCTCTTCCCCGTAGTTCAACCTGCCAAAGTCCGGTTATCCCGGGAGGAGCTAAAAATCGTTTCGACATGGCATCTTTGGTTAGCAGTTCTGCTTCATACACCGG
This sequence comes from Prolixibacteraceae bacterium, assembly GCA_031421065.1. Classification (GTDB taxonomy): domain Bacteria; phylum Bacteroidota; class Bacteroidia; order Bacteroidales; family Prolixibacteraceae; genus Aquipluma. The sequence goes on along the minus strand of JANONW010000210.1, from coordinate 4,288 downwards.
AAGCGGCCGGTTACCAACGATTGACATATCGCCTTTCAGCACATTGATTAATTGAGGGAGTTCGTCAATACTGGTATTCCGGATTATTTTACCTACTCTGGTTATGCGCGGATCATCAACGATTTTAATAAACGCGGATTTCGATTTGGCGACCTCTTTCTTCTGAACGTTATACCAGTAATCACAAATGTTATAATTCCGGATATGCAGGATTGGTGAACAGGTCTGGCCTTCGGGCAAATCGCCGCATCTGGGGCAAGTAACAGAAAAATCGATTTCAGTTTGCTTTGCTGCCGTGTTGTATTGGTTTTTTTCTTTGGCGAGTTTGTTTAATTCAGCGTCTGAACCCGTCCGCATAGATCGCAGCTTATAAAAATCGAATGGTTTCCGGCCTACCCTTTTCGAGATGTAATACACTTTGCCTTTCGATTCGAGCCTGATGGCCAAAATAATGATTAAAAGAATGGGTGATAAAAAGAGTAGCGCGAAAAAAGCCACCAGAACATCAAACATCCTTTTAGTAACCGGCATTTTATACGGGATTTTTTTTGTGATTTCTACGGATGTTGGCGATATCTTTTTCCGGAATTGGCAAAGAAACTCAATACGACTTGCTAAATCTCCAGATGCGGGGAGCGGAGTCACAAAGAAATCGTCAACGCGCTGATTGAATGCTTTTTTATAAAGTTCATCCTTAAATTCATTGGCTACCAGAATAAAAGGTACTTCGTTGAATTTTGGCCGTTCGCGGACCCACAGAAACATTTGAAATCCATCGCCTCCCGGAATAGCCGTTTCACAAAATATGGCATCTGGATTTTCTTCTGCCCGAAGAATATTTTCTGCCTTTAGGGTATTTTCAGCCTGTGTCAGCGAAATTATTGAAGCCTGGCCTAATGGCTCAAGGTTCTCTGCAGAGTTACCGATATAAAGGATTTTTAAAACACTTTCCATAATTGGGTTCCTTCAGTTATTAAAAATTCAGCTCCATTTAATTTAATTTTTATCCTGCAATTACCATTTACCTGCATAGTGGATCGGGAAAAGATTCTTCTTGATCAATTCTTCGAGTTCTTCCGGATTGAACGGTTTGGTAAGAAAATCCTGTGCACCGAGGCGATAACATTTCACTCTTTCCTTGCTCGCTTCACTTCCCGATAACATGATTACCGGAGTATGTTTGGTATATCCCCGCTGACGAACTTTTTCAAGAAACTGATAGCCATCCATATTGGGCATTTGCACATCGCAGATGATTAAATCGGGGAGGTTGCCCTCGAGCCATTCGAGCGCCTGAATGCCATCATTTTTGCTAACAATTTCGTAATCAACCGACAGAAAATTTTCAAGTATGAGGCAAATACTTTGCTCATCGTCAATAACCAATATTTTATGCTTCATTTGATTTCAGGTTAAAATTAAAAACATCATATTTTATTTGAAGACAGCAGTTGGTCAAAATATTCGATGGTTTTTTCCAGGCCTTCGCGTAATGGAACTTTTGGTTCCCAGTTGCCAAGCTTTTCTTTGGCGAGCGAAATATCAGGTTTGCGCTGCGTTGGGTCATCGGCCGGAAGCGGCAAATGGACAATTTTCGATTTTGAACCAGTCAGTTCAATCACGTTTTGCGCCAGTTCGAGCATGGTAAATTCTCCCGGATTACCAATATTAACCGGGCCGGTAAAATCATCTCCAGTGGCCATCATTCTGATCATTCCTTCGACCAGATCTGAAACATACTGGAAGCTCCGGGTTTGCTTTCCGTTACCAAAAATGGTAATGTCTTTATTCTGCAATGCCTGAACAATAAAGTTCGAAACCACCCGCCCATCATCAGGTTCCATTTTTGGTCCGTAGGTGTTAAAAATCCGGATTATTTTTATCCTGACATTATTTTGGGAGTGATAATTTATAAACAAAGATTCGGCGCATCGTTTACCTTCATCATAACACGAACGGATTCCAATCGGGTTAACCTTTCCCCAATAGCTTTCAGGTTGTGGATGAACCTCCGGATCGCCATAAACTTCGCTGGTTGAGGCCTGTAAAATTTTGGCCCTGATTCGTTTGGCCAAACCAAGCATATTTACTGCCCCCATCACCGAGGTCTTGATTGTTTTAATCGGGTTGTATTGATAATGCACAGGCGAGGCCGGACAGGCAAGGTTATATATTTCATCGACTTCGATATAATACGGCATTGTTACGTCATGCCTGATCAACTCAAAGTAGTGATTATCAAGTAAGTGAACAATTTTGCTCTTCTTTCCGGTAAAGTAATTATCCATACAAACTACCTCGTTGCCTTCATTCAGGAGCCTTTCGCACAAGTGCGACCCGACAAAACCTGCTCCCCCGGTTACCAATATTCTTTTTTTCATTATGTAATTATAACAGGTTTCCGTCCAATGCTGTAATAATTGAATTTTATTTCCTTCATCTCTTCCGGCTCGTAAATATTCCGGCCATCAAAAATGGTTTTTGATTTCAGTAGTTTTTCAAGTACCCTGAAGTTTGGCATCCTGAATTCGGGCCATTCAGTCACAATAATTAGTGCATCGGCATCAATACAAGCATCGTATTCGTCCTTCGCAAACGTAATTTTATCACCTAAAATCCGATGGGCCTCTTCCTGTGCAGCTGGGTCATATGCAACAACAGTAGCGCCTTCGTTTAAAAGCATGTCGATAATTACCAAAGATGGCGCTTCGCGCATATCATCTGTTTTAGGTTTGAACGACAATCCCCACATTCCAAATTTTAACCCTTTCAAATCATTGCCGAAATGGGATTTGATCTTTCCGATCAGAACCGATTTCTGACGATAATTAACAGCTTCAACAGCCTTCAGGATATCCAAAGAATGACCATTTTCATCGGCAGTTCTTACCAATGCCTGAACATCTTTAGGGAAGCATGATCCACCATAACCAGTTCCCGGATAAATAAATTTGTTTCCTATCCGGGAATCGGAGCCAATTCCTTTTCGCACCATTCCTACATCTGCGCCAACCAATTCACAAAGGTTGGCAATGTCGTTCATGAAGCTGATTTTAGTTGCTAACATCGAGTTCGCGGCATATTTGGTCATTTCTGACGAGGCAATATCCATAAACAATATTGGGTGACCGTTTAGTAGAAAAGCTTTATATAATTTACTCATGGTTTTTTCAGCTTCAGGTGATTCAACACCCACCACAATGCGGTCTGGTTTCAGAAAATCTTCAACAGCACTCCCTTCTTTTAAAAATTCAGGGTTCGAGGCCACATCAAAAGGTATGTTTGCGTTTCGTTTATTTAATTCGTCCTGAATAGCAGCTTTTACTTTCATAGAAGTACCAACCGGAACGGTGCTTTTGGTTACGATTACCATGTAATGATCTATATGCCGGCCAATTTCGCGGGCGACTCCCAAAACATATTTCAGGTCAGCGCTTCCGTCTTCATCGGGAGGGGTTCCAACAGCTATAAATACGGCTTCTGCATCAGTTATGCTGTCCTTTAAACTGGTTGTGAATGAAAGACGACCTTTCTCCACATTTCTTTTATAGATATCTTCCAATCCCGGTTCATAAATCGGTATCTGCCCGTTGTTAAGAAGTTCAATTTTTTTCTCATTAACGTCAACACAAACCACATCAACGCCCGTTTCTGAAAAGCAAGTTCCGGAAACCAAACCAACATAACCTGTACCTACTATTGAAATTTTCATGGGGAATAGAGTTTAAAGAATTAGGAATTTACGTTAAACGCGATTTATTGAAATATTTATCTCAAATTTAATAAAACTCAGGACTAAATAGTAACTATTGAATAATTTGATTTTATTCAGTCGGTGAATCAATCTTATTTGGCTTTTGAAAGAGACAAATGAAATAATCGACATAGAAAAAGATTCGGAAATGAACTCCAAATTGTATTTTTTGCAAAAAAAAAATAATAACGGACAAAATTTGCATTTATAAATGAATTTAGCTTCTTTTAAACATGATGAATAAAAATCTCCCGATACCAAAAAATGAAGTATCTCGTTTAGATGCTTTGGCTCAATACAATATTCTTGATACTTTACCAGAAGAAGGATTCGATCGTCTCACACAATTAGCGTCAATAATATGCGGAGTTCCCATTGCAGTAATTACTTTAATTGATAAGGACAGGCAGTGGTTTAAATCTAAAATTGGTTTGGATGCACCGGAAACGCCTAGAGATATTTCCTTTTGCCAATATACAATTAATGGTGAATCCCTTTTGGAAATTGAAGATGCCACAAAAGACGAACGCTTTT
>JANONW010000209.1:0-1745 GCA_031421065.1 Prolixibacteraceae bacterium | reverse complement strand
CATCGCCTGGTGGGAGCAGTACACCCAGCGCAACGGCATGTCGATGGACAACAACCCCTCGGCGGGCAACAAGGCCGGCGGCCTGACGACGATCCTGGAAAAGAGCCTCGGCGCCATCGCCAAGAGCGGCACCACCAACCTGGTCGATGTCGTCGAATTCGCCGAACCCGTCACCGCCCGCGGCTTCGTCTACATGGACACCCCTGGCTACGACCCCGTCTCGGCGACCGGCCAGGTGGCCGGCGGCGCCAACCTGATCTGCTTCACGACCGGCCGCGGCTCGGCCTACGGCTGCGCGCCCAGCCCCTCGCTGAAGCTCTCGACCAACACGGCGCTGTGGACCAAGCAGCAGGAAGACATCGACATCGACTGCGGCGGCATCATCGAAGGCGCCGAGACCGTCGACGAAGCGGGCGAACGAATCTTCCGTTTGATTCTCGATACCGCCTCGGGCCGCAAGACCAAGAGCGAACTGCACGGCTATGGTCAGAACGAGTTCGTGCCGTGGCAGTTGGGGGCGGTGATGTGAGGCGGGACGATCTCACCGGCAGTATCATCCCTTGTGAACACGTCCGCGAAACTGCTGGAGGCAGTGCGGCGCAGTCCGCGCGATTGGCAGATCGCCCAGTTGCAGACCCTGGCGCGGCAGCACGGCGTCGATTGGCGGCATGACAAGAGCAGCCATTGCGTCTTCATCCGCGACGACGGCCGCACGCTGCCGGTGCCCGCGCATCGGCCCATCAAACCCGTGTACGTGCGCAAATTCCTCGACCTCATCGATGGAGCGTGACCGACCATGAGCAAATTGACCGACTACCCGTTCGAGATTCGTCCCCTGTCGCAGGAAGAGGGCGGCGGGTTTCTAATTTCCTACCCCGACTTTGCCGAGTGCATCTCCGACGGTGAATCCGTCGAGGAGGCTCTGGCCAATGGCCGCGATGCGCTCAAGGCCACGATGGCCGCACTCAAGGCCAAGAAGCAGCCCGTGCCCGCGCCCAACGGCGGCGGCATCGCATCGGGCAAATTCGTTGCGCGCGTGCCCAAGACCGTCCACGCGCAATTGGCCACCCGAGCGCGCGCCGAGGGGGTTTCGCTGAATGCGCTGGTACTGGCCTTCATCGCGCAGGGCCTGGGGCGCAAGGAAGGGCGGGCGAAGGCGTGACGCAGACAGACCCCGGTGGATTGACGGTAAAACGATCGGCAGATCACTGGCGGGCAGTCAGGGAAACCTTCCGCTTGCTGGCGGTGTCTGGTTTGCGCCAGTCGATCCGCGATGCGATGGTGAGCGTGCCTGTCGCGTGTTTGCGGCTCAGGCTAGCCTATGGAGAGGACTCGCAATGAACGACGCCCTCGGCCTGTCTCTCACCTGCCCCTCGCCCGCCGCGATGCAGGCCTACAACCGCGCCCTGGATGCCCGCCTGCATGCCTGGACCGGCACCGACGCCGCGCTCGACGAAGCCTTGCGCGAAGCGCCCGACTTTGCCCTGGCCCACGCCCTGCGTGCGCTTCAAGCGGCGATGTACATGCGCCGCGCCGAGGTCGGTCCGGCCATCGAAGCCGCGCAATTCCACGCTACGGCGGCCACCGAGCGTGAACGCTCGCAGGTAGCGGTGGCCGCTGAGGCGTTGCAGGGCAGCGCGGCAGCAGCACTCGAGGCCGCCCTGGCGCATGTGGCGCGCTGGCCCACCGATGCGTTGGTGGCCAGCATGCTGCTCGGCGCCTACGGCATGCTGGCCATGAGCGGG
>JANONW010000208.1:0-50925 GCA_031421065.1 Prolixibacteraceae bacterium | reverse complement strand
CAACTCACCAAATAAATCTATCATACATTATTCCTTTTAAAGCCTATCTCTTTATGTGGCTTGGGTTTCTCCTGTGTCTCAATTAGTTCATCCAGATAATTAAATACCAATTCAATGTTTTTGTCTTGGTTTGCAAGCTTCTTTTTGATTTCTTCAATTTCAAGCTTTACACTTAAATTATCGGTAAGCAGTTGACGAACTTTTGTGAAGATCCTCATAATCTGGATGTTTACTTTAATTGCTTGCTTACTCCTTAAAACACTTGAAAGCATTGCTACTCCTTGCTCGGTAAATACCATTGGAAGATACCGCACCCCTCCCCAACTTGAGGTCACAATTTGTGACCTCAAGTTGGCAAACACTTCATTGGTTAATTCAAAAATGAAGTCATCAGGAAACCTGTCAATATTCCTTTTTACCTGCTGCTTCAAGACTTTGGTTTCAACCCCGTAAAGTTCAGCCAAGTCGCTGTCTAACATTACTTTTAATTCCCGTATGAAATAAATATTGCTTAATATTACTTCATCAGGAATTAATCTCTTCTGCTTTCAGGTTCTTTCTGAATTTTTTCTAAAATGGCTTTCGCAGTGTATTTCTTGAAATCACGTACAACATCACTTATTCTTTTTTTATCAGTTGCCCGGCACACCAAATGCAAATGATTTGACATCAGGCACCATGCAAAAACTACCAATCCTTTGTTTTCAATGCAATAATTCAACGAATCAGTTATTACCATTTTATATCCACTACGTACGGGTAAAAACATCAATCCAGTCCACAAGGGTGAAGGTTAAAAAATAAATTTCATTCTGGTCTTTGATAAAATAATTGTCGGCTGACATGATAATTGATTATGAATTCTTTTTTCTTCTTATAGTTTATTTGCGTTACAAACGCAAAACAATTTACCCCTCGTTACCGCTATCGCTCAAACGAGGGGCAGACCAGCATTTGACCTCATCCTCCCCAATTTTCCCTATCTAAACTTCGATACTGGATGGCTTCCGACAAATGGTGGCTTTCGACGCGTTCATTGCCTTCCAGATCAGCAATGGTACGCGAAACTTTCAGGATACGGTCGTAAGCCCGGGCCGACAAACCAAGTTTCTCCATGGCATTTTTCAGCAGGCCACTGCTTGTTCCGTCCAGATCGACATATTGACGGATCATTTTCGATGACATTTGTGCATTACAAAAAACCCCATCGCTTTTTGCAAACCGTTGCAACTGTATTTCACGGGCGTTGATAACTCGTAGTCGAATGTCAACGCTGGGTTCGGTAACCGAATTCTCCGACAGTTTTTTAAACGGAACCGGTACGACTTCGAGATGAATGTCGATACGGTCGAGTAGCGGCCCCGATATTTTATTCAGGTACTTGGCAACGATGCCAGGCCCACAGACGCACTCTTTGGTTGGGTGGTTGTAATAGCCACACGGACAAGGGTTCATAGAAGTGACCAGCATAAAACTTGCCGGAAATTCAACCGAAAATTTGGCCCGTGAAATAGTGATTGTCCGGTCTTCGAGCGGCTGGCGCATCACTTCGAGTACCTGGCGTTTAAATTCGGGCAGTTCGTCGAGAAAAAGCACGCCATTGTGGGCCAGGCTTATTTCACCGGGCTGTGGAAAAGCTCCGCCGCCAACCAAAGCAACATCTGAGATAGTATGGTGGGGGCTGCGGAACGGACGTTGGGTCATGAGCGAGGTATTCCTATCAATTTTCCCAACTACCGAATGTATCTTGGTCGTTTCCAATGCTTCGCGCAGGGTAAATGGAGGAAGAATGGTCGGGATGCGTTTGGCGAGCATGGTTTTACCTGCCCCTGGAGGTCCGATCATAATTACATTGTGGCCGCCGGCCGCTGCTATTTCGAGGGCCCTCTTCACATTTTCCTGACCTTTGACATCCGAGAAATCGACATCGCACTCGTTCACTTTGGTAAAAAATTCTTCGCGGGTGTTGACAATGGTTTGCTCCAGCACTAATTCATCGTTAAAAAAGTCGATTACTTCGCGGAGGCTTTCAACTCCAAACACTTTTAAAGTATCCACCACGGCCGCTTCGCGTGCATTTTCTTTGGGTAGGATAAAACCTTCATAACCTTCCTGTCGAGCTTTGATGGCAATCGACAAGACTCCCTTTACTGGTTGCAGGGTCCCGTCGAGCGACAACTCGCCCATCATGATGTAATTCGATACCTTGTCAGATTTAATTTGTTCTGAAGCCGCCAGAATACCAACAGCCAAAGGCAAATCATACGCTGAACCTTCTTTTCGGATATCAGCCGGGGCCATGTTGATAACCACTTTTTTGTGTGGCCACTTGAAGTTATTGAGCCGAATGGCCGATTCGATGCGTTGCTGACTCTCCTTAACCGCACTATCGGGCAAGCCCACCATGAAAAATTTGATACCCTGAGAAATTTCGGTTTCGATGGTAATGGTGGTTGCATCGATACCATGAACGGCACTGGCAAAGGTTTTTATCAGCATGAAATATATTTTTCGGATTTATTGTTAGCTAAATGTACGAAGACAGTATCATTTGCACAATAGCTGATCCAATAAAAATTTGAATATCTTGCATACCGGTTTAAAAGACTTTTTATGGTAACCAAATCAAGCCCGAAAGATCAGATTGAAAACGACAAAGAGATTTCAGGGTTGCCCCCTGTGATTGTTCAGGCATCTCAACCTGTATTCAAATCACAGATCACTATTCAGGAAGTAACCAATAAAAAGCAACTGCACCAGTTTATTCATCTGCCGGCAGAAATTCATAAAAATCATTCCAACTGGGTTCCTCCGATCTATGTGGACGAAAAAGATTTTTTCAATCCGAAGAAAAACAAGTCGTTTCAACCGTGCGACACGATTCTGCTATTGGCTTACAAAGGGAAAAAATTAGTAGTCCGGATTATGGGAATTATACATCGGAAATACAACGAAGGCCACAACGAAAAACATGCGCGTTTTGCCTTTTTCGAAACATGGAACGATGTGGAAGTTGCTACAGAACTGCTTCATTTTCAAAGAAATAGACCTGGTGGTTTATCAGAATAAAATCCCCAACCCTATTCCTGAATTGTACCTTAATGTTCAGCGTTCAAATTCCTTAGTCTCAACGGCAACTTATTAAAAACCAACTGATAAGAATGGTCGATCAGTTCTAAAATAAGCTTTTGGCTGAGTGAACCGTCCATCATTAGAGTGTTCCAATGGGCTTTGTGCATGTGGTAGCCAGGCTGAATGGCCCGATATTTTTCGCGGAGCTCAATGGCATGTTGCGGATCGCATTTCAGGTTCAACGACCAGTCGCCATCGAGATTGGTAAGGGCGAACATTTTGCCCATTACCTTAAAGACAAGCGTTACCTCATCAAACGGAAATTCTTCGGTCACACCCGGTTTCGAAATACAATATTCCCTGAATTCTTCGATGTTCATGACGATAATTTAATAGCCTTTATATTCCTGAATAGGCACTGAATCCGCCATCAACCGGAATAATTGTTCCTGTAATGAAGCTGGCTGCATCGGAACAAAGGAACTGAACCAGTCCGTTCAATTCGGTGATATCTCCGAAACGGCCCATCGGTGTTTTGTCCATTATTTTTTTGCTTCGTTCGGTGTACGAACCATCCGGGTTAATCAGCAAGTCGCGGTTCTGATCGCCAATAAAAAATCCCGGTGCAATGGCATTGACACGTAATCCTTCTCCAAATTTTTGGGCCAGTTCGGTTGCCAGCCATTGGGTAAAAATGTTCATGCCGGTTTTGGCCACCGAATAACCCGGAACGCGGGTAATAGCAGAATAAGTTGCCATCGACGAAATGTTAATAATGCTTCCTTTGCCGCTTCTGGCCATCACTTCGCCAAAAACCAAACAGGGGTAACCCGTTCCGTTTTGGTTGAGGTCCAGTACTTTTTCCCAGGCCTCGGTATCCATGTCAAAAATAGTCTGATCGGGCCTTATGTTTGCTCCGGCAATGTTTCCTCCGGCGCAATTAACCAGAATATCAATGGTTCCCCATTTTTCGACAATCTGGGCACAGGCTTTTTTCAGTTCGGCCATTTCAACCACATCGCTAACCAAAGCCATGGCTTCACCTCCCAATCGGGTTATTTCGGTTACTCTGGCTTCAATGTTTTCAGGACTACGGCCCAGTACAACTACTTTTACCCCTAACATGGCCAGACTTTGGGCAATACTTCCACCCAAAACACCACCACCTCCGGTAACTACGGCTACCTTTCCTGATAAATCAAAACTTGGTTGGCTCATGTCCTTTCTACTATAATTTTTATTAAACATTGGCATTTCTCAATGCTATAAATTGCGGCGCATAGAGCAATATCTTTTAATAACAATTTTGGACGCGCCTTGTTTTTTTTATTCTCTTTTACCCCGGGTTCCATTTCATTTCACCCGGGGTTATTCATATTTGACTCCTTTGGAATCTTATTTCCTTTTTATATTTCCAACTCCATAAGGGAAACGTTCAGGACGGCTCAACATTGAATTGGCTTCGTCATCGTTTTCAAAACGTTCGGTGCCAGGGTTCCAGTGTAGTTTGCGGTCCAGTTTCATGGCAATGTGCGTGATCAGGCAAATTGAGCAGGCCCGGTGACCAATTTCAGCAGGAGAAATAGGCTCCTTTTTAGTTTGGATACATTCCAGCCAGTTGCCATGTTGCTCGTCGCTTTTGTACAGATGAATCTCGTTTTCGCCAATTACTGAAGTTAAAATCTTCGGATCGCTTGCATCCAACGCCTTGCTGCTTTTTGCTTTCAAAACCGGATCGCTGGCCGAAGCCATATAATCACCGCGTGAAACAAAAATCCAGCCTTCGGTTCCTTCATATCTGATTCCGTTTGGATAACCACCGCTTGTAAACATGGTAATTCCATTGGCATATTCGGCTTTGGCCATAAAATCGCCGTGAACATCCCACAAACCTGATTTTGGAAATTCAGCGACAGATTGAATAGAAATTGGTCCGGTCAATTCTGTGTCCATTCCCCAGGCGGCTGAATCGTAATGGTGCTGTCCCCATCCGGTAATCATTCCGGCGCCAAACTGTTCGCGGCGCAACCATCCCGGCCGACCGTATCCAACCTGCGGATGAACTCCAATCTCGGTGTATGGAACGAACGGAGTTTCGCCCAGCCACATGTCGTAATTAAAACCTTTTGGTACCGGCATTTCAGCAGCTTCTGGGCCTGAAGGATCGCCCGGTAAACCGACTTTTACCGTATGCAAACGGCCAATTCGTCCGTTGCGAACCAGCTCTGCAGCCACGCGAAACTGCGGAGATGAACGTTGCTGTGTTCCAACCTGAAGGATGATCCCTTTTTCTTTCACGATGTCGGCCATAATGCGGCCTTCGGCAACCGTTAATGAAGTAGGTTTTTGCACATAAACATGTTTCCCGGCCAGTGCTGCTTCGATAACAGGTTGTGCATGCCAGTGATCAGGAGTACTGATCACAACCGCATCTATGTCTTTATTCAGGAGCATTTCGTGATAGTCGTCGTACATCCTGGCATTCACGTAGTTATCCCGACCGGTTTTCTTTTTGTAGAAATCACCCACTAATTTCTTTCCATCAGCCAAACGGTTTTTATCCAGATCGCACACGGCCATCATTCGGGCAACTTCGTGCTGCATGGTTCCCGGCATATCATGGTCGCGGGCAATTCGTCCGCAGCCAATCTGTCCGACATTGATTTTATTGCTCGGCGCATTTTTGCCCATCACGCTTGATGGAATAATGGTTGGCAATATAATGGCACCGGCAGCTCCGGCAACCGTTCGTTTCAAAAAATTACGTCGTTCCATAGGTAGAGTTTTTATGATTGGTTTATGATTATTTATGATTTTAAAAAGGTCCCAAGTTTCAGGTTCCAGATTTCAAGTCTGCCTCTGCGGCATACTTTTTAAACTCGTCTGCAATCTTTGCCGTTTCGTTTGTTCCGGCATGAACAAGCACCCGGTATTTCAGTTTGATGGTTTCTCCTTTCTTCAGAATTGTTGCTTTGTCGTCGGCTGGCCAGTACATGGGTGTTGGCGAGAAAAATCCGTAGTCGCGGGTAAACCAGGGCGATGGGTACCATTCGTTTGACGGATGTTGCATAATTGCCATTCCTTCCGTTTTATCACCTCTTTTTCCGTAACAGTCGATCCAGGGCGAAGGTTTGCCAAATGTGCCCTTTTCGCCCTTTTCACCTTCTGCATTGATCATTGTTCCGCCATTTGTAACTGCCAGTGCAGGATCCATTCTTCCGGAGAAAAGTGAATGATTGGTTTTTTCGATGGTCACATCCATCAGCATTTCCATTTGGACTTCAAAATCAATCTGGTAAATTTCAGGAGATGGAGCCGAAATGGTAATTTTCCTGAAATCTTTAACTGGGGCATTCACGCCGGGACGATGCCAGATACATTCATTTTCGATCACCACACGAGGTCCGTCATTTTCGACAATATCTTCCCGAAGCGAAATAATTTGTCCGCGTTCCAATCCTTCCTGCCAGTAATTACCGCCATTCACGCGATCGCATCCAAAGAAAAGCGAACTGTGATGCGGATACGTTCCGTTTCGCATCGAAGTTACCGATGCTCCCGAAGGTCCGTTGACCGGATAGAAAAATGGATATTTTTCGTCTGTGGAGAAAATGTAGCTGGTAAAGAAAAGATTGCCGATGGTTACATCGATTTTCGATCCTTTTTTAACGGCTGAAATTTTGGTTTGCGCCTTAATGGTTTCGGCAAAAATGGTCAGAACCAAAATATTGAATAGTAATAGTTTCAATTTCATAATGTATGTTTTTCAATTTTATTTCTCAGATATAGGTTCCGAAATTCCGTCCGAATGAAAATAACCTCATTGTATTTATACATTGCGCGGACGGCCAGCTCCATTGATTGGCTCGGCTACAAAGATTATGCTCCTCTGGAGCAGTTTAATCAGAGCGAGCTTTTCGTTACTTCAGAACAGCAATTACCGGCGGATTGGCAAATGCCTGCCAATAGTTTTCGGCTTCTGCAGAAGTCATTTTTCCATCGAAAATAATCAGTCGATATTTCAGGGTATAGTCGTTTCCCTTTTCAATTTTCCAGTCTTTGTGGCGGATAGGGCAGAACTCGAAAAACATGTCACCTCTTCCACCATTGGCATCCATTGGCCAAACGCGCATTGGCTCGGGATGCATCCTGTTGGCCGGGCAACTCAGGAACAATATTCCGGAGCGGCCTTCTTTGGTGGCCGATTCTCCATCCACGATACACCAGCGGGCATTGCTGCCATCGGCATCTTTGCGGTCTTTACCTTCCGAAGTTAACACTGAACTGTTGTCTTTGGCCCATTTTTCGGTTGCACGCCAGCCAATTCCACCGCCGTATCGGTAGGCTGCCAGCAGAATTCCTGAATCGAGCGGAGTATTCAGCGTGCTGGCATAATCAAACATGTACCGCTGATTATTGATGTTCCAGACACGCACATCAAACAATTCGCACATCGCAACAGCATCTGCACCAACAGCACCAAAATCGATGTGCTCCTGAAGGGATTTAAATCCGGTATAAACGGGGCCTTCCACCTGAGTAATGAGCCCGGCAAAACGAACTGTTCCCTGGCCTTTGGAAAGGTTCCAGAAATCAACTTCGCGCTTGCCTATAAAAGTTAAAGTCCATGGGTTCCAGATTCCGTAATGATGGTAATGGTCGGGTGCATGAATGCGGGTGAGCACTTCGCCACCGGGAGAATACACCGGATGAAGGAAACCTGAGCGTTTGAAAAGCGGACTAACTCCTTTGGGTGGATCCATAGTTTCGGTCTGGTAACTCAAAATCGGTTTTTCACCTGAAGTCAGGTTTAATGAACCATCTTTTTTGATTGCACTGATTTCCGATTTAAATGTTTGTGGATTTAAAGTTTTCCGAAGAACAAAAATGCGTTTGGTATTTTTAAGGGTTTGCCCGTTTAAAATAAACCAAACTTTTCCTCCTGAAGCGGTTTCCAACTGAAATGGGACTGCCGTTTCCGTTTTTCCTTTGACTTCAAAAAGAGCCAGTTTCAGCGAGTCGGTATTGTAATTAAACTGATCGATGGACAGGCTGACCGGACAATCTGTTCGATCGGTGTTTCCTGCTGCAACTTCAAATTTTAGGAGATCCTGAGCCGAAACCTGAATCGCAAAAAAGGCAGCTAAAATGAGGTATGAAATTTTCATTGTAATATTTATTATTTTTTGATTTACAATTTACTATTTGGCGAAAGGCAATAAGTTCCGGGTTTACCTTTGATAGATTGCAGAACTAATCAAATGGCAAATTGTCCAATTGTAAATTCCTGCTCTTCTCCCGTTTCCAATTTGCACCGACTTTACGCTCCTTCCAGCTTCTTTATGGTTTCGATAAATGCCTGCATATTTTCGGTCGGTACGTTTTGTGGAACTCCGCCACCACACGACCACACGATGCCTTTTTTATCCTGAACTTCGTTCCACATTTTTTCGGTTTGTATTTTCACTTCCTCAGGAGTAGCGGCAGCCAGTACATCGCGCGGAGGAAGGTTCCCGATCAATGCAACTTCCGGCCCTGCCAATTCCCGAATTTCGTTGATGGAATGTTCGAAGCTGAAATTAAACAAATTAACTCCTATTTCTTTCAGGAAGGGGGTACTTATTAATCCCTGTGCATCGTTGTGGAAAAAGCGTACTTTGGTTTCGAAGGCAGCAAAAATGGGCGTCAGGTAAGGAACTACAAATTCGCGGCACTCATCTTCGCCCACAAAACCAACGATATCGTCCAAAACCAGGATTCCTTCAATCGATGGAAACTGTTCTTTCTGATGCCGCAGCCAATCGACTGTAAATTCTGAAATAACTTTCAGCAGTTGATGGGCTTCTTCCGGATTCATCATCAGGGCCATCATAAATTCGGTGGTCCCCATCAGGAAGGTGGCAATATTCAATGGTCCGCGGGCAATGGCAAATTTAATTTCGTGCCCCATTTCGTTGATGGGAGGCTCAAATTCCTTCAGGCGTTGAATGATAAAAGGCAACAGCCCATCCAGCTTTGGATTGGGCTTTTTAATTCCTGCAATATCTTCAATCGAATGAATGGTTTTATCGGCATGTGGCAAATTGCTTTCGTACCAAACTTGCTTAGCCCCAAAAGCTGAAGGCTCACTGCACATTCCATATTCTGACCAAAATCCGGGAAGGAAAATAGTTTCAGGAAAAGTATTGATGGCTTTTTCGTTGGCTTCGAACCATTGTTTGCCGCTGGCGTAATAATCGAGCGTTGAAATGCCCGCCCAACCCGGCAGCCAAGGACTGTCTATGATGAACCCAACAGGTGACGGGCCTTTGTGTTTTCGGTTGACGACATCAACCAGCAATTTCCATTGTTCGTTAGTCATGTAGATCGTTTATCAGTTTTCTCAAAAATAGCTGTTTCACGACACAATTGCCAGTACTATTTTAATCACAATTAGTACTATTTTAGCACGACTAAAAAAGTACAGCAATGAAGATAATGCACGAACAAGTCAGCTTTCCACCGCGAACCATGCTGAAAGTTAAGTGGGACGACTTTCCACATTTCACTTATCCATGGCATTTTCACAGCGAATTCGAAATTGTTTATATTCTGAAAAGTTCAGGAAAACGGTTTGTGGCCGATAACATTGAACCATTTGTTGAAGGCGACCTTACGCTGATAGGTAGCAATCTGCCGCATTTCTGGAAAACAGAAAGCAATCCTTCAGGAATAGAAGATATGCACGTGAATGCCATTGTTGTCCAGTTTCACAAGGATTTTTTCAGGGAAGAAATAAATTCGTACCCCGAATTTCACAAGATTAGCGGATTGCTCAAAAAAGCTTCGCGCGGAGTTCATTTTACTGCACCTGGCAACGAGAAAATCGGAAAGATGCTTAAACGGCTTTTAACACTGAAAGGACTTGATCGAATGTTGTACTTTGTCAAATTAATGGATACCATGGCCCGGAACGGGCATTATAGGATACTTGCCAGCAGTGCATATCAGCTTGAAGGGCATATGGAACTCAACAGCCGCCTCGACAAAATCATGCATTTTATCAATACCAACTATCAGCGAAAAATTACGCAAGAAGAAATAGCCGCTCGGATTGGGATGACAAGCGTTGCTTTCTGCCGGTATTTCAAAGAAAAGACAGGCAAAGTATTCATATTTTTCGTGAATGAAATGAGGGTCGGGTATGCCTGCAAACTACTCATCGAAAACCATTTACCGATCACACAAATTTGTTTCGAATGCGGGTTCAATAATCTTTCGAATTTTAACCGCACTTTTAAACGTCAAACAGGATTTAGGCCTAGTGAATACCAGCAACAATTTGCTTACGCAACTGTTTTAATGAGATAAAACATTGAAATACCAACAGTAAAATAAAGTAAAAAATATTAAATGGAGAAATTAGTTACATCAAATTTGAAATTAGGCATAATTGCCGGAGGCCAGTTAGGCAAAATGATTATACAAGAGGCAAAATCATGGGGAAAAAATATATAAGTATTATAATGGGCCCAGATTCCGATCTCCCCATAATGAAACAAGCTGCCGAAATCCTTGACCAATTTGGGATTGACTACGAAATCAGAAAAAAAATTATCCAATACAAAAACATGCTTCGTGATCAAGTGATGGAAAAAACAAAAAGTGCTATTACTAAACCCTTAACTACTAATAAAAATGAATTTTAGCTTATTAATTGAAAACCTAACAAACCCTGCTTTGCTATTTTTTTTTCTTGGCATTTTAGCGGTTTACCTAAAGAGCGATTTAGAAATCCCCCCAAATTCATCAAAGTTTATTTCTCTTTATTTATTATTTTCTATTGGGTTTAAAGGTGGTCAGGAGCTGGCACATAGTCAGTTTACAATTGAAATAATGTGGTCGTTGTTATTTGGAGTTACAGTAGCTGCTGCAATACCGGTTTACACTTTTTATATTTTAAAAAGGAAATTAGCTATTGAAGATTCAGGAGCAATAGCTGCCGCGTACGGTTCTGTAAGTGCTGTTACATTTGTAATAGCTATCTCGTTTTTGGAATTTCAAAGTTTGACTTTTAGTGGTCACATGGTAGCAGTTATGGCACTTATGGAAGCACCCGCGATAATTATAGGGGTGATTTTAATTCGGCTATACAGTAAAAAGGAAGGAAATTCTCCAAACATTAAATCAATAATTGGCCATTCATTTACCAATGGTAGTGTATTATTAATTTTAGGTAGCTTAATTATCGGATTCTTGGCAAGTGAAAAACAAGCATTAGGGATCAAACCTTTCACAACTGATATTTTCAAAGGGTTCCTTGCAGTTTTTTTATTGGATATGGGGATCATTAGTGGAAGAAGATTAAATGTTTTTTTTAAA
Source organism: Prolixibacteraceae bacterium (assembly GCA_031421065.1). GTDB lineage: Bacteria > Bacteroidota > Bacteroidia > Bacteroidales > Prolixibacteraceae > Aquipluma. The sequence goes on along the minus strand of JANONW010000208.1, from coordinate 39,492 downwards.
AAAGGTTGGTTTATTTTACTATTTGCAGTATTCATTCCTTTGTTAAATGGCTGTTTGATAGCAACATTAAGTGGTTTTGTTACATCTGACATTGGGAATAGATTTCTGTTTTCTGTATTGGCTGCAAGTGCTTCCTATATTGCAGTTCCGGCTGCAATGAAAATATCAGTCCCCAAAGCAAATCCTGGATTTTTTTTACCGATGGCTTTGGCCGTTACATTCCCAATTAACATCACTTTTGGCATGCCACTTTACTTTTTTATTGTACAAAACTTTTAAAACATAAAACCAATAATTAACAAATAAATAATCAGCCCAATGGAACACATCGAAAAATACATTGAAGAAAACAAAGACCGATTTCTGGAAGAATTATTTGGTTTGATCCGAATTCCATCTATCAGCTCAATTGCAGCCAACAAGCCTGAAATGTACAAGGCTGCCGAATACTGGAAACAAACCTTACTTAACGCAGGTGCTGACCGTGCCAAAGTTTATGAGTCAGACGGAAATCCGGTAACCTACGGCGAAAAGATCATCGATCCGGCCAAGCCAACAGTGCTGATTTATGCCCATGCGGACGTGATGCCGGTCGATCCACTCAACTTGTGGACATCGCATCCTTTCGAGCCTGAAATCCGTGATGGGAAAATCTGGGCCCGTGGCGCCAACGATGATAAAGGCCAGAGTTTTATGCACGCCAAAGCTTTTGAGCTGATGGTAAAGACAAACACGCTGCCTTGCAATGTAAAATTCATGATTGAAGGTGAAGAAGAAATCGGATCACCCAACCTGGGCAAGTGGTGCGAAGAGCACAAAGATATGCTGAAGGCCGACATCATCCTGGTTTCAGACACTTCGATGATTGCCCCGGATATGCCGTCAATCACCACAGGATTGCGCGGATTGTCATACTGGCAGGTAGAAGTTACCGGCCCAGATAAAGATTTGCACTCCGGATTGTTTGGAGGAGCAGTGGCCAACCCGATTAATGTGCTGGCCAAAATGATTGCCCAAATGACAGACGAACAGGGCCGCATTACCATCCCAGGATTTTACGACGATGTGGTAGAGGTTTCGGACGAAGAACGCGATCTGTTGGCTCAGGCCCCGTTCAATCTTGAGAACTACAAAAAGGCACTCGATATTGAAGAAGTTTCAGGCGAAGTGGGCTATTCCACCAACGAACGCACAGGCATCCGTCCGAGTTTTGATGTTTGCGGGATCTGGGGCGGCTACATGGGCGAAGGGGCCAAAACGGTGATGCCATCCAAATCGTTTGCGAAAATATCCTGCAGGTTGGTTCCCAATCAGGATCATCAAAAAATAGCTGTCCTGTTTAAAGAACACTTCGAAAGCATTGCTCCAAAGACAGTAAAAGTTAATGTTACTTATTTGCATGGCGGATACGGTTATGGATGCTCTATCGATGTTCCGGCCTATCAGGCTGCCGAAAAAGCGTACTTCGATGTGTATGGGAAACGGCCGGTTCCGGTTCGCAGCGGCGGAAGTATCCCGATTATTTCCACTTTCGAGCAAATGCTGGGAATAAAAACCATCCTGATGGGATTTGGCCTTGAATCGGATGCCATCCATTCGCCCAACGAGAATTTCCCGCTGGAACAGTTTTTCAATGGAATTAGGACTATCCCGCTGTTTTACAAGTATTTTACGGAGATCAAGTAGGTGTTGTCACCACAGAGAAGGCAAAGATTACCACAGATTAAAAAGGAATAATATTTACTGCTTATCTGCTTAGAACGAGTTAAGTTTTTTCGTTCACAATTTCATCTAAAGTTACAGGTGTAGTTGTTACCGCTTGCTGTATTAAACGATAAAACAACTTGAATTGTAGAAAATGGCCGGTTGGATAGCTTTTAATAAAAACGGTCAGGAAATTTCCCGACCGTCATCCAAATCAAATTTCATGATTTAGATTTATACTTTATATACGATCGAATTGATGTTCATACCTGCACCAACCGAACACAAAATAATGTAGTCGCCTTCGTTGATGGCCTGACCTTCCATCCGGCCTTTCAGAATACTATCAAGTAAAGTGGGAACAGTTGCTGATGATGAATTTCCGAGTTTCTCAATGCTCATTGGCATAATCCCTTCAGGAATAGTTTTTTCATTATATAGTTTGAATACGTTCTTCAGAATGGCTTCGTCCATTTTTTCATTTGCCTGATGAATCAGTACTTTTTTGATATCGGTCAACTGCAACCCGGCTTTTTCAACGCTTTCCTTCACAACTCCCGGAACATAACTCAAAGCATAAACATACAATTTATGGCCTGCCATCTTTATGTACTGAATATTTCCATTTAGCTCAGGATTAAAAGAATCTCCATTGGTCAGCAAATTCCAATAGTTTACCGAGTCCGATCTGCTTGAATGCGACAGAATTCCGGTTGGCCCTTCACTTTCAACAGCTTCCACAATAGTCGCCCCGGCACCATCAGCATAAATCATCGTATCGCGGTCGTGCGGATCGGATATTCTGGAAAGCACATCAGAACCTACCACTACCCCTCTGGTATATATTCCGCTCCGAATGTAGGCATCGGCAACGATCATTCCCTGAGTCCAGCCCGGACAGCCTGAAATAATATCGTGACAGATACAAGCCGGATTTTTAATGTTCAGCTTTGCTTTTACCTTGTTCGCAAGGCTTGGCAAAAGGTCAACCTGTGTCGAACCTGCGTTGACATCGCCAAAGTTGTGCCCGACGATCATGAAATCAAGTGTTTCCGGATCAATTCCAGCCGATTCGCAGGCATCTTTAACAGCGAATGCGGCCATGTCTGAATTCAGCAAATCATCGCTGAGCCACCTGCGTTCACTGATATTTGTTATTTCCTTGAATTTCTGGATAATTTCATCGTTACTTTTCTCCAAAGGCTGTTTCGTACAAGCATCAAAAAAAGTATAATTCCTGAAATAATCGTTCCCGATCGTACGTGAAGGAATATAGCTTCCTGTCCCCACAATTTTTGTATATATCCGTTTTGTCATAATCCTATTTTCAGTGGCCTCGCGGGCCTTGATAATTAAATTGTTTAAGTTCAAATTCTTTTCCATCGAATACCCCGTACGAAAAGTGATTGATCCAGTCGCCGAGGTTTATAAACCGGCTGCTTTCGCCAATTGGGCAATCAACCATGATATGCCTGTGCCCGAATATGAAAAAATCAAACTTTTCAGTCTGAAGAATTGATTCTGCAAAAATAAACATTCCTTCTTTATTTGCACCCTTGAAACCTTCTCCGGAAATTCCTTTTGATATCCGGGAATGTTTGGACCAGCGTCGCCCAAGTGAAAGCGCGAAATTGGGGTGGATCCGGGCAAACATCCATTGAAGGATTTTGCTTGTAAACATTTTTTTTAGAAATAAATAACCTTTGTCCGACAGATCGAGGCCATCTCCATGCGCGAGAAAAAATTTCTTTTCTCCAAGTTCTGTTTTGAATTCATCTCGGTGCAAAATCATTCCCAGCTCCTGTGGAAGGTAATCAAAAACCCAAACATCGTGATTTCCGGTAAAAAAATGGACTTCGACACCAGAATCGGCAATCTCGGCAATTTTACCCAATGTACGGGTAAATCCGCGCGGAACAACAGTTTTATATTCGAACCAAAAATCGAAGATATCGCCCATCAGAAACAAGTGCGATGCATCGTGCTTAATTTCGTTCAACCAGCTGACAAAGGCCAGTTCGCGTTCTTTATTGTTCTTTAAAGCCGGGGCGCCCAAATGAACATCAGATACAAAATATACTTTTTTATCCTGAGACTTCATTATCTGGCAAGTTTGCCGATCGTTTGGTCGAGTTCCGGCCCCTGTATGTCTCTTGCAACAATGTTTCCTTCTTTATCAAGAATATAATTTGAAGGGATTTTCTGAATATTAAAGTTTTGCAAAGCAGTCACGCTACCTTTCATGTCGCCAACGTTTATCCATTTCAGTCCGTCCATTTCAATCGCGTCGAGCCATGCACTGCGTTCGGTATCAATACTTACCTGAAATATTTCGAGGTCTCTCGACTTATATTTACTGTAAAGTTCGGTTAAAGCCTGATTCTGAATCCGCGAGGCACGATCTTTTGCCGACCAGAACTGAATCAGAACAATTTTCCCCCTAAGCGATGAAAGTGAAATATCTTGCCCGCTGTAATCAGGTAATGTAATATCAGGTGAGTTTGATCCATGCTCCTGAATGAATTCCTTTAGTTTGCTGTTTTTTTCCTGGGCCATCAGTCTCATCGTATTCGCATACAATGCTTTTACATGTTCAGAATTCGGAAAAACTGAGTTAAGGGCTGAAGCTGCTACTTTTAAAGATTGTAAATCCTGGACCACATAATTTGAGTCGTCAAACTTCTGGTAAAGGGCCAGTACAGATGACATCGAGAACGGATGTTTCTGAACAAAATCGGTTGAATATTCGATTTGGTTTTTTTTAATGTCGATCAATTGCTGTTCCCACCTGGTTTTCTCTGCCTCATAACCTTCGCGTGTTCTGAAAACAATCATCCTCGAACGGATGGAGTCAATTTTGTGCTTGGTTACCGTGAGCCTGTTGTTCAATTCCTGAACAAGCACAGATCCCGGTGATCCTTCAACTATATAATCGCGTGCAAAATTGGCAGCATCAGCGTAAACTGCAATTTTTTCGGTGGTATCGACCAAAAGAGTCACGAAATTTTCACCGGAAAGACGTAACAGATAGAAATTCGGATAATCGATTTGTCCTTTGAATTCAAAAGAACCGTCCTTTTTTATTTTCACCGAATCGATCGGCACACTGGCAGCAACTTTCAGCTCGTCCAGATAGAGATATTTCTCTTCTGCATTGGTAATTTTTCCACTAATAACAAATCCATTGGGTTTTTTACAGGCAGAAATAAAAGCTGCAAGAACAAGTAAAATCAGGAATATTTTTTTCACAGTACTATTTTTTACGATCAATGAAGGGCATAAAAATAATAATTTCAACCGAACGGTTGTTCCTTTTTCAATATTGCCACATGAAACGACCATAAAACAATCAATTTTACACAAGAATTGATTGTTGGGAGTTCCATGCGGCAATTTAAAAATAAAAAATAAACGCATGAAATAACTATTTTTGACCCGAATTTTAACCCTTCGACTTGTGAAGATACATCGAAACCTGAATAGTTTCCATGCCCAAAATCCAGTTCTGACAATCGGAACCTTTGATGGAGTTCATTTGGGACACCGAAAAATTATAGTCAGGCTGCACGATCTGGCAAAAACGATCAACGGGGAATCTGTCATTTTTACGTTCGATCCACACCCGCGAAAAGTAGTCGCACCCGGCGAAACCACCTTGCGCCTTTTAACTACATTGGAAGAGAAAATCGTTTTATTCGAGCAATCCGGTATCGACCACCTGATTATTTATCCTTTCACTCCTGAATTTTCTAAACTTACATATGAAGAATTTGTCGAACAAGTGCTGGTTGGCCAAATACACACAAAATTTCTGGTTGTAGGGTACGACCATAAATTCGGAAAGAACCGTCAGGGCGATTTCGAATTTATGAAAAAGTGTGCCGACCGCCATGAATTTCAAATCGAAAAACTGGATGTACTGCTGATGAACGAATCCCACATCAGCTCAACCAAAATTCGCGAAGCGATTCAGAAAGGAGATTTGGAAACAGCCAATGCTTTTCTGGGATATTCGTTCACACTGCACGGTACTGTTGTTGAAGGACAAAAGTTGGGGAGGAAAATTCAGTTTCCAACAGCCAACATTCAGGCTTCCGATCCAGATAAAATCATTCCCGGATTCGGTGTTTATGCTGTGAAAATAACCGTGAAGGACCAGAAATTTAAGGGAATGCTGAACATTGGAAGCCGGCCAACTGTTAACAATAACGCCGATAACCGGAGCATTGAAGTTCATATATTCGATTTTGAATCAGATATCTATGGAGAAGCCATTGAACTGGTGTTTTTCAAAAAACTCAGGGAAGAACAGAAATTTTTGTCAATCGAAGCTTTGAAAGATCAGTTGGCAAAAGATAAAACCGATACATTGACCTGGTTTCAGGATAAACAGTAATCACAACATCTATAATCCGGCATTTTATCAGGATGCAATCAGACTTAAATAATATAAATGTATTGATTTGATTACCTTTGCAGCAAATTTTAAATTTTCAAAGAAAATGACAACAATAGCCTTAGACCAAATGACTTATAAAGTTGCAGATATATCGTTTGCAGCCTTCGGTCGGAAAGAGATTGAAATTGCAGAAAAAGAAATGCCCGGACTGATGTCCGTCAGGAAAAAATATGCAGCGGCCAAACCGCTGAAAGGTTCGCGTATCATGGGTTCGCTCCACATGACCATACAAACCGCCGTGCTGATAGAAACACTCGTTGAACTCGGAGCCGAAGTGCGCTGGGCAAGTTGTAATATTTTCAGCACACAGGACCATGCCGCTGCGGCTATTGCTGCTGCCGGAATTCCGGTTTTTGCATGGAAAGGCGAATCGTTGGCCGAATATTGGTGGTGCACCGAGCGGGCCCTCGATTTTGGTGACGGCCTCGGACCTAATTTGATTGTTGACGATGGAGGCGATGCAACAATGATGATTCACCGTGGTTACGAAGCCGAACGAAATCCTTCTATTCTCGACCTGCCGGTTGAAGCTGAAGACGAACGCGAACTGAATAATGCGCTGAAAGAAGTTTTGGCTTTCGATCCTCATCGCTGGAGCCGTCAGGCACCATTGATCAAAGGCGTTTCAGAAGAAACTACCACCGGCGTGCACCGTTTGTACCAGATGAAGAATGAAGGCAAACTTTTATTCCCGGCCTTCAACGTGAACGATTCGGTTACGAAATCAAAATTCGACAACCTTTATGGATGCCGTGAATCGCTTGCCGACGGAATCAAACGTGCTACCGATGTGATGATTGCCGGAAAAGTAGTGATCGTTGCCGGTTACGGCGATGTAGGCAAAGGTTGCGCCCATTCAATGCGCAGCTATGGTGCCCGTGTAATTGTTACCGAAATTGATCCGATTTGTGCACTTCAGGCTGCCATGGAAGGTTTTGAAGTGAAAACCATGGAAGATGCCGTTTCGGAAGGGAACATTTTTGTGACCACTACCGGAAACAAAGATATTATCACCGGAGAACATCTGGCTGCAATGAAAGATCAGGCGATTGTTTGTAACATTGGCCATTTCGACAACGAAATCCAGGTAGTACGCCTCGAAAAATGGGCTGGTATCAGCAAAACGAATATCAAACCTCAGGTCGATAAATATACTTATCCTGACGGGCACTCTATCTTCCTGCTTGCTGAAGGCCGCCTGGTGAACCTTGGTTGTGCCACCGGCCACCCATCGTTTGTAATGTCGAACTCGTTTACCAACCAAACATTGGCGCAACTCGAACTTTGGAAGAAAGATTACCCGGTAGATGTTTACCGTTTACCAAAAGCCCTCGACGAAGAAGTTGCCCGTTTACATCTTGAACAACTTGGTGTTAAACTAACCGTTTTAACTCCCGATCAGGCAGAATACCTTGGAATTCCTGCTGAAGGCCCATACAAACCGGATCATTACAGGTATTAAAAGCCTCACCCCAGCACCTGCCTTGTCCGGCAGGCGGGCTCTCCAAAGGAGAGGGAGTCACGACAAATCATTGAATTGCAAATTATTAAAGAAATATTAAATTATAAAAAGGAGCTTTTACGGGCTCCTTTTTTATGTTCAAATTGTTAAAATTCTATATTACAAAAAACCTCCAAAAACTTTTTTGGCTGCCTGTTCTGTGATTCAATCAAACGGTAAAGCGATGCTTCCGAAATGGTTAACTTTTTGGCAAAGGTTTTTGGCATTCCAGTTAATCATATATTTGAGCCGAAGTTAAAAAATCCTGCTCCTCCGGATATGCGATGATCTTCGCAACCGCTAGTGCTGATTTGCAATCAGCACCCTTTAACCAAGGATTTACAATCCTGACGACCAGTAATTTATGCTAAAATTCCCTTGCTTTACGACTGTTGGAATCAACAATAAAATATTATTGAACCGGATCAAGATCCTAAGTCAAGAAGTCTGATTGCAAATAGACACCCACCAAGCAAACCGTAGAAATTTCATTCCCAAGTAAATCGATTTTTTTGATTTTTAGAGCTATATTTGTGAACCGATTTGGTACACAAATATTCAAAATCATGATTGTAATAAGCAGTAGGGAATTCCGCGAAAAACAGAAAATGTATCTTGATCTCGTTGATCAACAAGAACAGGTAATTGTACAACGTGGCAAAAATAAAGCATACGCATTAACTCCTATTACCGATGCCAACCGTTTCTTTGCCAATCCGGAAGTGAAGGCTCGTATCCTGCACTCGCTCGAACAGGCCGAAAAAGGCAATCTCACTACTTTAGCAAAAGAGGATATTAATAGCTTTCTGGGAGTATGAGCTATACGTTACAACTCACCGCGGATGCCATTCAGGATATTGAAAAGCTTAAGAAAGCCGGAGATAAAGCCACTTTAAAAAAGCTTTCAGTTCTGTTGGAAGAACTAACCGAACATCCCCGAACAGGTACCGGACAACCAGAGGAATTGAAACACAACTTTTCGGGCTGTTGGTCACGCAGAATAAATGCCAAACACCGCCTGGTTTATCGCATTAAAGAGGAAAAGAACATGGTGATTATCCTCTATGCAAGTGGTCATTATAAGGATAAATAAAGTCACGCTCATGTGGATTAGATTCAATGACACTCATGGAGTGTATGATAAAATAAACGCTGTAACAATATATATATATATATATATTGTATTTACATTCCATGAAAAATTTTCATTTTTTTGAATGTCTTCTTTTCCATGAATAAAATTTATGCAGAAACGTATCAAGGCAGTAATGGTGGGTTGGCAAAATTGCAGCTCTTTTGCAAGCCTTTAGTTTGAGCATGAGCTTGTGTCGGCTTATTTTTATAATCAACATTTGTCAATGTGTAGTGAACTGTCCGGAGTGCAGTTGTCTTTTTTTGCTTGTGAATATCGTTAATTGCTTGCTATTTTATCCGTACTTTCAACCATTTTGTTGTTAAGATCCGACCATCCATCGAAATAAACCTCCCCAATAATCACTTTTTTGTAACTTCTGGCCACTTTATTAAACCTATTGAAAGAAATCAAGTCATAGAAACCGTGAACTAACTTTTCAGGATGAAGATAACCATTGAAAACCTCAACAAAGTCTATCCCAACGGCAACCACGCGCTAAAGGATGTGAACCTGGAAATCAATAACGGCATGTTCGGGTTGCTGGGTCCCAACGGGGCAGGCAAATCGAGCCTCATGCGCATATTGGTAACCTTGATGCAACCTTCATCGGGAATCGTAAAAATGAATGGTTACGACCTGACCAAACAACGCGAAGAAATTCGCACAATGCTGGGTTATCTTCCTCAGGATTTCCGCTTTTTTTCTCACCTGAAAACCTACGAATTCCTCGATTATGCTGCCCGTTTGGCCGGAATGAGAAACAGCAAAGAGCGCAAAGTGGCCGTCGATAAAATGCTGGAAGAAGTCGGTTTGTTCGAAGCCCGCGACCGCCAGGCAAACAAACTTTCAGGAGGGATGAAACGTCGCCTCGGCATTGCGCAGGCATTGATCAACGAACCAAAAATAATTATTGTTGACGAACCAACCACCGGTCTCGATCCTGAAGAACGCATCCGTTTCCGTAACTTACTATCGACCATTTCAACACAGGATGTAATTATCATTCTTTCGACCCACATTGTTGGTGACATTTCAAGCTCCTGCACCGACATGGCACTGCTCAACAAGGGTGGTTTGGCATTTACCGGCTCGCCCGACGAACTGGTTACACTTGCCGAAGGAAAAGTGTGGCTCATTCAGGCTACCGAAGATGAATACCTCGAAATCAACGAAAAATATCCGGTTATATCCAATGTGCCCAACAGCGAAGGCTGGGAAATACAGGTGGTGGCCGATGCGATTAACGGATACGACGGGCAAAACATCGCTCCCAATCTGGAACATGCCTACGTGTATTTTATGGAAAGTAATTTAAACCAATGGACCGCCATTTAAACCTGAACCAACATGATTTCAGTTCATAATATCACCTCCATTGCCAAATACGAAATTACCACGCTGTTGCGAAGTTGGTTTTTCCGGATATTCGCCCTGCTGGCCATGGCCCTTTTGTTCTTTTTCAACATGGCGGTTTTGACTATGGACCAAGGTGGAAATTGGGACATGAAAGCCATAACCTCGGCCATACCATACGTCAACCTCTTGATGTTGAACACTGTTCAGGCAATCATTGCCATATTTCTGGCTTCAGACTTCCTGAAACGCGATAAAAAACTGGATACCACCGATGTTATTTACATTCGTTCCATGTCGAACGGCGAATATGTTGCCGGAAAAACCATTGGGAACCTGTTAGTTTTCATTATACTGAACCTGATAATTCTTTCGGAAGCGCTTGTTTTTAACCTGATAGCCGAAAACGTGGCTGTTAACTGGCTGGCCTATCTGCAATATTTCCTGATTATCAGTCTGCCAACCTTGATCTTCATTCTCGGACTTTCGTTTTTTGTGATGAGCATCCTGAAAAACCAGGCCATCACCTTTATCCTTCTGCTTGGATACGTGGCAATTACAATATTCTACCTCAATACAAAATACTATTATCTGTTCGATTACATGGCTTACAGTATGCCATTGCTGAACTCCGATTTCATTGGGTTCGGAAACCTTCCGGCAATAATCGTTCACCGCGGAATGTACGCGTGTTTTGGTATCGCGTTTATTTTCCTGACAATTACCTTGCTCAAACGCCTGCCGCAAAGTCCGTTCAGCAACAAGATCACGATATTTCCGGCGCTGGTATTTTTTGCGGCAGGAATATGGCTCGGCAACAAGCATGTTTCCACATTCGTTAAAAATCAGGAATTACGGGAAAATATGCGTTCGCTGAACGATGCCAACCAAACAGTTCCGCGTTTAAAAGTTGAAAGCTACCTGATTGAACTCAATCACAAGGGAAACGAACTGGAAGTAACGGCTAAACTTAAAGTGAGCAATCCGCTTCAGAAAACAATCAATCATTTCGTTTTCAGTCTGAACCCAGGATTAAAAATAAGCACAGTCAGTTTCAACGGACAGGAATTTGAGGTTAAACGCACCCTTCAACTGATTGATTTTTCCGGATCGAAACTGGAACCCGGAGAAACGGCCGACCTTGAATTTACATACACCGGAAGCCTGAACGAAGCGGGCAGTTTTCTCGATGTTGACGACAAAACACTTCAGGAACCATTCAGGGCAAATATGTTCCAGATTGATAAGCGGTCGGCCATTGTTTCGCCCGAATTTGTATTGCTTACCCGCGAAAGCAACTGGTACCCGATTGCAGGTACAGGTTTCGGAAAGCAAAGCAAACAATGGACGCAGAAACAATTCAGCAAATTTGAAATATCGGTAATTACAAAACCCGGACTGACTGCCATTTCTCAAGGCAAAGTCGAGCAAAAAGACGGGGCGTTCTATTTCAGAAACAAGAACAATTTGCCACAAATATCTTTGATCATAGGTAATTATACCCAGAAAACAGATACCATTGATGGACTTGAATTTAATTTGTACCACCACAAAGACCACGATTATTTCACCAAATTTTTTGAGCCCATTAAAGATACCCTTCCTGATCTGATTGCTACTGCACTAAAAGATTACGAGCGAAAAATCGATATGTTTTATCCGTTCGAACGATTTACCATCGTTGAAGTTCCGGCGCAGTTTTATTCTTATCCGCGTACTTTGATTGCCGAAAGGGAACAGGTCCAGCCTGAAACCATACTTTTTCCTGAAAAAGGCTTGTTGGTTGGCGAGGCCGACTTTGCAGGCAGCCTCAAGCGGATGGAACGCTGGGGTGGCAGGGGAGGCGATGTTCAATCGACTCCTGAGGAGAAAAAAATAATGGCCTTCAATAACTTTCTGTCGTTGTTTGCCCAGGCCGCTGCACGGCCCGATGTCAGCCGTAGTCAGGGAGAAGTTCAGGTAGAAGAAAAGGCCAATCCTTTGCTTGCTTTTCCTTTATTTTATAACCATGCTTATTTTGTACAATCTGACCAATGGCCAATTACCGACCGTATTTTTGAATCGTACCTGAGACAGTCTTCAGAATCGGGAGCACAGGGATGGATGCGCAATATGCAGGGAATGACCGAAAACGAACAGGCCAACCTGGCTTTGCTCGATTATTCGTTTGCCGAACTGTTGAACGATCCGGAAAGGATAAAGATCATCGATAATGTGATACAGTTAAAAGGGCAGACACTTTTCTCCATCATCAAACGCAAGGCCGGTGATGAAGCATTTGACGATTTCATGTTTAATTTCCTGAAAAGCATCCGGTTCAATTCGACCACCATCGAAGATTTTAATGCACGGATTCAGCAGCAGTTCGATACCGACTTGCTGCCTTATATGGACAAATGGTTCAACAGCAAAAAATTGCCCGGCTATTTGATTGGGGGCGTAAATGCGGTAAATGTGCTCGATGGCGACCGGTTGAAAACGATGGCCAAATTCAAGATTACCAATACAGAACAAACTGAAGGGATCGTTTTGATACAATTCAGGATTGGAGAAGGTGGCGGTCCGGGTCGCGGACGGTTTGGCGGTGGTGGCGCAAATATGGAGACTGTTGACAAACTATTGTACCTCGAAGGAAAGCAAACCAAAGAAGTGAGCTATTTGCTTGACGGTACGCCCCGCAATATTACCATCAACACCCTCACTTCACGCAATATTCCTGCTGAATTGATGCTTCCGCTGGAGAACATCGAAGAAGATACCAAGGCGACTCCATTTGAGGGAGAAAAGATTGTGGATATTCCTGTTCGTCTGGCCGAAGAAGGCGAGTTTATAAGTGATGATGAAGATTCAACTTTCCGTTTTACTATTTCCGACGATAAAAGTATTTTGCAAAAATTACTCCTGAACGAAGAACTGACCAAAGAACGGTTTGTCGGGTTTAACACATGGCGGGCTCCGAGAACCTGGCGGGCAACCACCAATAGTAGTTTCTTCGGAGAGTTTATACGGTCGGCCCACTTTGTGAAGTCGGGCGATGGCAGCAAGAAAGCAGTTTGGAGGATTCCGATAAAAGGTGATGGAACCTACGAAGTGTTCAGCTATCTTACGAAGCCGCGTCAACGGGGAGGTCGCCGTGGTGCCCAGGATTCAGGCGGTGAATACACCTATACCATTTTCAGCGAAAGTAAGGAAGAAGTATTGATCGACCTTAAAACAATTGATGAAGGCTGGAACAGTTTGGGTACTTACTATTTTTCGGGCGATACCGTTAAAGTTGAATTGGGCAATAAAACCGCGGCACAAGTGGTGGTTGCCGATGCGATAAAATTGGTGAAGCAATAGGAAAAACAGGCACAGGCACAGGAAAACAGGCACAGGAAAACAGGCACAGGCACAGGCACAGGCACAGGCACAGGCACAGGAAAAAGTATGAAATGACGAATAAGAAACTAGAAATATCAAAGTAGTCGTTCCTGATTTCTTATTTCTCGTTCGATATTCGATATTTTGACATCAGGAATTTAAATTTTTAGAATATGATATTAAAAAATTACTCCAAAGGGGGATTCATGCTGATCATTTTTTGTCAGCTTTTGCTTCAGGCAAATGCACAGCAAATACTGACACTCGAAAGTGCGCTGGACATTGCAGCGGCCAATAGTCCCGATATTCGGCGTTCGTTGTTGAACCTTGAACGCTCCGAACAATCGTTAAAAGCACAGAACGCCGCGCTTAAATCGAACTTTTCGCTTAACCTGACTCCATTGAGTTACGACCAGCGCAGGCAGTTTGATGTATATAATTCGAAGTGGTTTACCAGTAAATCAACCCAGTCGTTCGGAACATTTACGGTTTCGCAGCCATTCCTGCCTACTGACGGAACCATCAGCCTTGTCAACCGCTTTGGCTGGCAGAACAATTATGTCGAAAAATTCAACGGTTCCGAAGAGAACAAAGCGTTCACAAACTACCTTTCATTGAGTATTGCACAACCTTTATTCACCTACAACCGCACTAAACTTGAATTAAAAGAACTGGAACTGGACCTCGAAAATGCCCAATTGAATTACGCCATGCAAAAGCTGAACAACGAAAAGCAGGTCACCCAATTCTTTTACAATGTTTATGAGGCACAAATGAGCCTGGGCATATCGCAGGATGAGTTTATCAATACGCAAAAAAGCTACGAGATAACCCAAAACAAGGTAACTGCCGGAATTGCCGCTAAAGAAGAACTTTATCAGGCAGAACTCAACTTTGCCACTTCCAAATCAGCCGTTCAGAATGCACAGGTAAACCTTGATAATTTTAAAGACCAGTTTAAGCAATACATCGGGATGGACATTATGGAAGAAATAACTGTAATGACCGATGTGACAATGAACCCGGTAGTGGTGGATGTTAAAAAAGCGATTGAATATGGCCTGAACTCAAGGATGGAACTCCGCCAGCGTGAAATCGACATCGAAACTTCACAGTTTGCATTGATCCGCACCAGATCGCTGAACGAATTCAGGGGCGATGTTAATTTGTCGTTAGGTATCAGCGGTGACAACGAAAAACTGTGGAATGTTTATGACAATCCAACCAACAATCCGAGAGTTTCGGTTTCATTCAATCTCCCGCTGTATGACTGGGGCGAAAAGAAAGCCCGTATAAAAGCGCAGGAAGCTGTAATTCAGACCCAGGAGTTGAATCAGACTGAAGAAAAGAAACAGATTACGCTTGATATTCGCAGGGTTTACCGGAGTATTCAAAACCTTGTTAATCAGATTGATATTGCTGCACAGAGTGAGAAAAATGCACAACTTACCTACGAAATCAACCTCGAACGGTATGCAAACGGCGACCTTACCAGCATGGACCTGAACCTTTTCCAAAACCAGCTTTCGCAGAAAAAAATGTCGTATGCACAGGCTTTGATCGATTATAAAATTGAATTGCTGAACCTGAAAATCCAATCGCTATATGATTTCGAGAAAAGAGAAGCAATTGTTCCTGAAAACCTTATCAAAAAGAATAAATAAAACATATTATATCATGAAACCATTTCACCAATTTATCGCTTTACTTGCCCTGATCGGGGCATTTACAGCCTGTAACACACAACCGACAAATACAACCACCGAGTTGGCTGTTCCGGTTTCAGTTTCCGACATCAAACCCGGTTCGATCGAAAAAGTGATCAATACCACCGGAACACTGAACGCCACAAAAAAAGCGGTTGTCAGTACTGAAATGACAGGCGAATACAGGTTACTGATCAATCCGCGAACACGCCGTCCGTTTGCATTGGGCGATGTAGTTGAAAACGGACAGGTGATCGTTCAGCTTGAAGATGCCGAATATGTTAATGGTATCGGGTTGGAAGCCAAAAAATTAAACCTCGAAATTACTGAGCAGAACATGAAAAAGCAAGAATCGCTCTACGAAAAAGGAGGGGTTACACTGCTCGACTACCGTAATTCGGAAGTGAACTACACCAATGCCAAAGACGCTTATGAACGCGCCAACCTACAACTGGCAAAAATGAAAGTTCGCACTCCTTTCAATGGGGTGATCACCGATTTGCCCGCCATTACCAACGGTACACAGGTAAGCACCGGAACCCCAGTGGTCAGCCTGATGGATTACAGCATCATGACCGTTGAGGTGAACCTTCCGGAGAAATACATTGGCGATGTGAAAATTGACCAGATGGTCCGCATCATGAATTATACTCTGCCCAACGATACTTTGCCCGGAAGTGTCAAAGAATTGTCACCTGCCATCAGCACCGAAACCCGCACCTTTAAAGGGGTTATTCAGGTTGCCAATCCTGAAATGAAACTTCGCCCGGGAATGTTTGCCAAAGCCGATATCGTTCTGGCACGCAAAGACAGTGTGATCGTGATCCCAAAAGACATTATCATTTCCACCCAGCGTGGGAAATCGGTATTCATAGTTGAAAGTGGGACTGCCAACGAAAAACGCATCACCATTGGCTACGAAAACCAGAATGAAGCGGAAATTACTTCAGGATTAAAAATAAACGACCGCCTGGTAATCAAAGGTTTCGAAACATTGAAGAACCGCTCGAAGGTGAAAATTGTGAAATAATGAAGAAATTAACACAATTTGCCGTAAACTTTCCGGTAACCATTCTGATGATGGTGCTGGCCGTTGTCCTGCTGGGATACATTTCCTTCGGAAAGCTGGGCATCGACCTGTTTCCGGAGATAAACAACCCGCGTTTGTTTATCGAACTCAAATCAGGGGAACGGCCCCCGGAAGAAATGGAAAAACAATTCGTGGAAAACCTCGAAGCGTTGGCCATCCGCCAGTCAGATGTGGTGCAGGTTTCATCGGCCTCGAAAGTGGGAACCGCCCAGATAACCGTTGAATATGCCTGGACCAAAGATATGGACGAAGCTTTTCTCGACCTTCAGAAAGCTGCCAGCTCATTTGCCCAGAATCAGGAAATTGACGGAATAAATATCACCCAGCACGATCCGAATACTACACCGGTAATGGTTGTAGGCCTTTCGCACGAAAGCATTACCGATATGAACGAACTCCGGAAAGTGGCCGAAAACTATATCAGGAACGAATTGGTAAGGCTCGAAGGGGTTGCCGATGTGGAAGTGTCTGGCTCAGAAAAAAATGAAGTGCTGATAGAAACCGATGAATACCTGCTCGATGCATTCGGGCTCACACTTGACGAGTTGAGCAACCGCATTCAGAACTTCAACCAAAGCATTTCGGGCGGATCGATTACCGAAATGGGCCTGAAATATGTGGTGAAAGGCGTAAGTTTATTGACCGGCCTCAGCGATTTCGAAAATACAATTGTGGGTTACAAAGCGATTACAACCGGCGATGAGCTGGGACAAAAAGCACCGGTTTATTTGCGCGAAGTGGCCAAAATAAGTTTCTCCAACAAAGATCCTGAAAACATTGTCAGGATGAACGGAACGCGCTGTCTGGGTTTGTCGATTTACAAGGAAACGCGCTCCAACACGGTGCAGGCTGTAAAAGATGTTTCGAAAACGCTCGCCGATATGGAGAAAGCATTGCCCGGCTATCACTTGACAGTAATCACCAACCAGGGAACCTTCATCAGCAATGCCATTAAAGAGGTGCAGAATACTGCGTTGATGGGAATAGTGCTGGCAATAATAGTGCTTTACGTATTCCTTCGCCGCATCGGAACCACCATGATTGTAAGTGTGGCCATGCCTGTTTCTATTATCGCCACTTTCAACCTCATGTATTTTAACGGGCTAAGCCTGAATATCATGACTTTGGGAGGGCTTGCGTTGGGTGCCGGAATGTTGGTGGACAATGCCATCGTGGTACTTGAAAATATCTCCCGCTTGCGCGACAATGGCTTGTCGGTAAAAGAGGCGGCAATTCAGGGGACTTCACAAGTAAGTGGGGCTATCACGTCGTCGACACTAACCACCATTGTAGTTTTCCTGCCCATAGTTTATTTGCATGGTGCATCGGGCGAACTTTTCCGCGACCAGGCCTGGACCATCACTTTCTCGCTGCTTTCGTCGCTGGTGGTTGCCACGCTGTTCATTCCTATGCTGTTCAACTACTTCTATAAAAACAGTGCGAAACCAGCTGTTCAGAAATCGCTTACAATAAAAGGATACGGAAAATTCCTCGGAAATGTAATCCGCTACAAATGGGCTGTTATCATTGCAACCATGGTGTTGCTCGGTCTTTCATTGTTGATTGTTCCGTTTATCGGAACCGAATTTATGCCAAAATCGGAAACCCGCCAATTTAGCCTTGACCTGAAAATGCAGGAGGGAACCCGGCTCCAAAGAACTTCGGCTGCTGTCGAAAATCTGGAAGCCGTTGTGCGCGAAGTGCTGGGCGATCATCTGGAAACCCTTTATTGCCAAATTGGCCCGTCAACCGGAATGCTCAACAGTCAGGATGCACTTTTTCAGGGTGAAAATACCGCGAACATTAAAATAATTCTGAAGGCCGATGGCGACTACAGTTCAACATTGGCCATTCAATCCATTTCGCAGGCTTTGGGAGAATTGCCCGACATTGAAATAAAATTTGTTCAGGATCAAACCGCTTTGGGCGGATTGCTGGGAACCGATGAAGCACCGCTGGTGATCGAAATTCATGGTGACGACCTTGATGTTCTCGAAAGTTTGTCGAATCAGGTAAAAACTGCCGTTCAGGAGATTCCAGAATTGTACAACATTGAAGCATCGATGGAAGGTGGATCGCCTGAAGTGGAAATCATGGTTGACCGTTTGCGTGCCGGAATATTTAATTTGAGTGTTGCCAACGTGGTGGCCCAGATTCAGAACCAATTGACTGGCAAGGTAGCCGGAACGATGGAAAAAGGCGGCGAAATGCAGGACATCACGCTTCGCCTGCCCGATAAAGGATTGGCCGATCTATCGGATTTGACCATCAAAAACGGAACACAGGTAATCCGGATCAACGAAATTGCCGAAATCACAGAAGGTCAGTCGCCAAAGGAAATATTCCGCAGGAACCAAACCCGTATCGGTAAAATTACGGGCTACATGGACAAAGATATTGCCCTCGATAAGATGGTTGCCAAAGTGAACCAGACAATTTCGGGCATTCCGCTACCAACCGATTATAAAATAAAGATCACGGGCGAAGAAGAAAAACGTAAGGAGTCGATGGATGCGCTCAGTTTTGCAATGATGCTGTCGATCGTTCTGGTTTTCATGGTACTGGCTTCGCAGTTTGAGTCGTTGTTGCACCCGTTTACCATCCTGCTCACCATTCCGGTGGCGGTAGTCGGCTCAATTCTTATATTTTTCATTATGGGAATGACCCTTAATATCATGGCCATTATCGGGATTATCATGTTGGTTGGGATTGCTGTTAACAACTCGATTTTGCTTGTTGACCGTATCCTGCAACTTCAGAAAGAAGGCGTTTCGCGGATCGAAGCCATTCAACAGGCCGGACAACAGCGAATCCGCCCGATTTTAATGACCACGGCTACCACTATTCTGGCTTTGTTACCGCTTACTTTCGGTTTTGGCGAAAGTTCATCATTACGCGCTCCAATGGCATTGGCCGTTATTGGCGGATTGGTAACATCAACAGTGATGTCGCTGGTTGTAATCCCATGCGTGTTCGAAGTTTTTGACGGAATAAAAGACCGGGTTAAAGCCTCCCCTAAATCCCCTCCACAGGAGGGGACTTAAAAAGATGCTTCCAAAATAGTGCAATAATTTCATGAAAGGCCATCCCCAAGCTTTCCCCCTGCGGGGGAACGGGAAGGGGGCTATAAATAACAATCTAATGAAATTCATCATACATCGAAAAGTACTGATAAGCATGTTGTTTCTGGGGCTGACCGTTTTGGGTTACGTCTCGTACAAACAATTGCCGGTCGAACTGTTGCCCAACGCCGAATTGCCTTTCCTTTTCGTTCAGGCAAGCTCAGGTACCGAACTGGCTCCTGAATACATGGAAAATCATGTGATTGTTCCGCTCGAAGGAGCCATCGGCACGCTCGAAGGCATCGAATCAATTGAGTCAAATGTCAATTCGCGGCAAAGTACCATCGTGGTGTATTACACGAAAAATGTCAATTTCAAATACGCTTACCTGAAACTTCAGGAAAAGATAAACGAAATGCAATCGGCAATGCCCGAAAATGTGCGGGTAAACGTGGCCAAAGTTGACCTGCAACAGATGAACAGTCAGTTTATGGAGTTGCAGGCGCGTGGCGAAGGTGGAATCGACCGTGTACGGACTATTGTTGATCAGGACATTAAGCCCGACCTGGAAAACATCGACGGAATTGCGGCAGTAAACGTGTATGGCGGAAAACAAAAATCAATAGAAGTTATTCTGGATACCAAAGCCTGCGAAGCCTATCAAATCACTACAGGAAAAATACGGTCGGTACTCGCGCAAAACTCCAGTTCGCGCACTTACGTTGGTAATCTGAAAGAAAAAACCGTTAAGTATTTTGTGCATGTTACCGCCGAATACAAACAGGTGGAAGATCTGGAAAACCTGGTGGTTGCCCCTGGGCCCATCCTCCTCAAAGATGTGGCCAAAGTCCGGTTCGGAGTAAAAGAAGAAACTTCGTACAGCCGTGTAAACGGAAAGGATGCGGTAACGATTCTGCTGGTCAACGATTCGCAGGCCAACCTGATTGAACTCTCGGTGGCAACCCGGAAAATTGTTGCCGACCTGAATGAAAAAATGGGCATCAAAGAAATTGAGATTGCCGAAATAAGCAACTCGGCCGATCAGATGGAAGAAAATATCAATCAGATTATGAACCTTGCGCTGGTTGGGGGTATCATGGCCATTTTTGTACTCTGGATTTTCCTGAAAAATTTCCGCATCGTTTCATTTATCGCACTGGCCATCCCAATATCCATTTTTACTTCGTTCAACCTGTTTTATGCATTTGGCATAACCATCAACAGCCTTACATTGGTTGGTATGGCACTGGCCATCGGTATGTTGCTCGACAACAGTGTGGTGGTCCTCGAAAATATTTACCGGCTTGCAGGCAAAGGTGTCCCTCCATTACAGGCGGTAATTCAGGGCACCACTGAAGTCTGGCGTTCCATTCTGGCAGCAACATTAACAACAATTGTTGTATTTCTGCCTTTCCTGTTTTCCACAAATTTTATGGTCGAGATGCTGGGACTGAACGTGGGGGTTTCAATTATTTCAACACTGGTCGTTTCGCTGGCAGTGGCTTTGTTGCTGGTTCCAATGGCTTCGTATGCACTGATGAGGCGGCGGGTCGCTAAAAATATCTTTTACGAAAAGGTGACCACCAACTCACGGATGGTCCAGATATACCTTGTTATCCTGAAATCGTGCATGCGTAATCCGGCAGCGACTATCATCGGTGGCCTCGTACTTTTCTTCCTTGCTGTTTTTATCAGTCTGGCAGTCAGTATCAGCTCCCTTCAGGAAGTCGAAAACAAGGAAATTCGTTTGTATGTGACCATGCCTTCAGGCTCTTCGCTCGAAACCACCGATAAAACAGTTCAGGAAATTGAGAAAAAACTGGAGGATTTAGCAGAAAAGGAAGATGTTATCAGCAAAATAGAGGAAGAGGAAGCAATTGTTACCATTAAGCTGAAGGACGATTTCGAAGAAACTTCCGACCGTACATTTGCCGAGATCAAAAATAATATCAACGATCGAACCAAGGATATCAAAGCTTCGTCGATCTCGTTTGAGCAATCACAAAGTACCCGCAATTTTCAGGGAGGCAGCCGCAACATGGGAAGCGCTTTCCAGAAAATGATGGGCATTGGTACCGACGAAGAAAAAATTGTGCTCAAAGGTCAGGATTTTAAACAATTGCAGGCCGTTGGTGAAGATTTGAAATATTTTATCGATCAGCTTGAATCTGTCAATTCTGTTAACCTGAACATTTCGGACAACCGTCCGGAGGTTCACCTGTACTTTAATCCATTGCTGATGACCGAATATAATATCACGCTCAACGACGTGCTGTCAGAAATTAACTCATTCTCGAAAGAAATATCAACCAACATTCAGTACAAACAGGGTGTTGACGAATATGAAATCATTATAACCCAGAAAGAACTGGTAGAAGGCGAAGAAGAGAAAACTGACCGCAACATGGAGGAACTGAAAATGTTGCAGGTGAACGATGCGAATGGTGGAATTCACGACCTTCAGGATTTTACCAATATAGTTTATGCCAGCGGACTGGCAGGCATCAACCGGGTAAATCAGGAAAAACAGATTGAGGTAAATTACCGGTTTGTAAGTGAGGCCAGCAGCTCGAAGGATCTTTTGGCAGCTTACCGTTACGAGATTGATGAACTGGTGGCAAATTACAACCTGCCTTCGGGTGTTGCTGTTGAAGTGATTCACGATGAAACCGATTATTCGGAGTTTTATTATCTGATTGGCGCGGCTATTCTCCTGATATTTATGATTCTGGCTTCGGTGTTCGAGTCGTTGACACTGCCAATCGTGCTGCTTTTCTCTATTCCGCTGGCTGCTGTCGGTTCGTTAATCGCACTTATTGTCACTAACAACAGCTTGCTCAATGCCAACACGCTTACGGGCTTTCTGATTTTGCTCGGGGTAGTGGTCAACAACGGAATTATACTGATCGACTATACCAACATTCTGCGCGATCGTGGATTCCGTCGTTCGCGGGCATTGATGACCGCCGGTTTGTCGCGTGTGCGCCCCATACTGATTACAACCATCACAACCATTGTGGGCATGTTGCCGCTGGCCATGGGCGATGCCGAATATGTGAGTGCCATCGGTGCCCCGTTCGCTATCGTGGTAATTGGCGGATTGGCACTAAGCACGGTGCTTACACTGATATTTATACCGACTTTCTATTCCGGTCTCGAAAATGCCATCGAATGGTTTAAGGAACTAACGCTGCGCACCAAAATCATCCAACTTTTACTAAGTGTAGGTTTGGTCGTGCTTATTTTCCTGAATGTTGATTCCGGTTTGTGGAAAGCGATCGATATTGTTCTGGTGATTATACTGGTTCCCGGATCAACCTGGTTCGTGCTCAACAGCCTGCGGAAGGCCGGAACAAAACTGATTGGCGAAGAGGATAAGTTACACATCCGCATTCAAAACCTGGTAAAAATATACGATCGCGAAAGCCGTTTCTCACGCGAATGGGAAGCAGGTAAAAAAATACGCCGACGTGCCGGTCTCGAAAAACATTACCACACCTTGCGCGAGTTCGATTACCTGATCTGGCAGTTGCCTGTGCTGGGATTCCTTGTTTATTCCAGTTTCATTTACCTCAATTCCGCTTTCTGGTCGTTGTTGCTTTCGGTTGCAATTGCAAGCCTCGCCCTAAGTATGTGGAGACCGTTCGGCTTTTTCCTGAATTTCAGGACTGAAAAAACGGGAAAAAAACTCCCGCTGAAAATCTTTCAATGGGTGCAAACCTTCCTGTTCTGGATTTTACCGGCCATTGAATTGTTCTTCGTTTGGAAAATAACCAAAACCATCGGACTGGTTGTGACTTTTGGTGTGTTGTGGTATTTGGCCCTGATTATTTCGGTAACAGCAAAAAAACTATATCAGGAAAAGATCAACATCGACCGCATAACAGGTCGCTTCGGAACCTTGCGCCGCAGTGTGTTGCGACTGGTGAAACAAATACCGGTACTTGGCAAACAGCACCAGCCATTCAAAGCGTTGAACGGTGTTTCGCTTGAAATTGGTACCGGAATGTTCGGTCTGCTTGGTCCCAACGGTGCAGGTAAATCGACCATGATGCGTATCATCTGCGGAATTTACGAGCAGAGCTACGGAAAAATATGGATCAACGGCATCGACACCCAGGAAAAACGCGAAGAGTTGCAGGGCCTGATCGGATATCTGCCACAGGAATTCGGAACCTACGAAAACATGCCTGCTGCTGATTTTCTCGATTATCAGGCCATCCTGAAAGGGCTGACGGATAAGAAAGAACGCGAAGAACGTATTGAATACGTTTTGAAAGCCGTTCATCTATGGGAAAAACAAGGCGATAAAATCGGGTCTTTCTCCGGAGGGATGAAACAGCGCATCGGTATCGCCCAAATATTGCTGCACCTGCCTAAAATACTGGTGGTTGACGAACCAACTGCCGGTCTCGACCCACGCGAACGCATCCGTTTCCGTAACCTTTTGGTTCAATTGAGCCGCGAACGTATCGTGATTTTCTCGACGCACATCATCGAAGATATTTCAAGTTCGTGCAACCAGGTGGCAGTGATCAACCGCGGACAGGTAAAATACAACGGAACACCATCAGACATGGTGCACCTGGCCAAAGACATGGTTTGGCAATTTGACCTTCCTGTTGCCGAATTCGACAAGATGGAAAACAAACAACTGGTTACCCACCACATGCGGCAGGGCGACCAGATCAGGGTTCGTTTCCTATCAAAGAAAAAACCTGCCGAAGATGCAATTCCGGCCAATCCGGTGTTGGAAGATGCTTATTTGTGCCTGATCAAAGATTTGAAATGAGCAAAAACTATATAATAAGATGAAGTATAAACACATAGTCACATAGGACACATAGTTAAAATTTTCTATGTGGTCTATGTGTCTATGTGGTTAATATAAAAAAAACAACTATGGAATCAGCTATCAATACCGCCAATCTCTGGACATTGTTCCGGAAAATGGTCAAATACAATATGAGGGTTATTTTCGGCAACCGGTTTATCTGGTTTGTGCTGGCAGCAATCGCTTTCTACTTTTTCATTGCAGTCGCCAACATACTCGATGGAAACCAAATCGACGAGAGTTTTATTTACGGTTTGCAGATTGCCCCAGGACTACTGCTCATTTTTTACCCGATGACCTTCGGCATTCAAAACGATCTGGATGCAGGAATTCTTGAAATACTGTTTGGTATTCCTGATTACCGCTACAAAGTATGGTTGGTGAGGCTGCTATTGGTTTTTGTACTGGTTTTTCTGATGATGTTGGGACTAACTGTGATGAGTTATTACCTGCTGGCGCCAGTGAGCATTTTTGAACTTGCAGCGCAGGTTATGTTTCCTGTTTATTTTCTTGGTTCGATGGCATTCATGTTTTCGACCATCATTAAAAACGGAAACGGAACAGCAGTGGTGATGGTGATTATTGGCGTTGGATTGCTGATTTTGTCAGGAATGTTTGAGCGTACCATGTGGAATATTTTCCTGAACCCGTTTGAGGTTCCGAACCGCCTCAACGAAATGGTTTGGCAGGAAATAGCCATGAAAAACCGTATTTTTCAGGCAGTTGGCTCACTGCTTTTTATTCTCTACGGACTTTTCAATTTACAGAACAGGGAGAAGTTTTTGTAGGAAAGACGGGAGCCGGAAGAACAAAGGCGATTTGGGAAGGGTTCTATTTCTTTTGAAAGATGGAAGCATATACCAATTCCGAAATTGAAATCTAATTCTTTCTATTCTCCCACCCCTTCCAAAATCCCTTTCGCTTTTTTCACACTTTTCACCTTTTCGAAGGTGAGCGAAAGTTTGTTGTTGCCTTCTTTCATGTGGCAGATTTGGGGATGAGTTTGAACATATCGCAGCACCTTGCCAAACACCGGAGACTGATAATAAACCGATTGCGGATCGGAAATAAACTGGCAAACCATTTTGTGGCGCTTCAGGATAATTTTTTCAATCCCCAGTTCGACGGCGGCACGGCGAAGGCGCACGACTTCAATCAGTTCAATACTTTCCGCGGGTAATTTACCAAAACGGTCGGCCAGTCCAGCTTCGAACTGTACCAAAGCTTCTTCGGTTTCGAGGTTGTCGAGTTCGCGGTAAAGCAACATGCGTTCCGAAATACTCTGAATGTAACTATCCGGAAACAGCAATTGCATATCGGTATCAATCTGGCAATCGCTGCCAAATTTCAGCTTCAGGAATGCCTGCGACGAATCTTCCTTTTCGTCTTTAAAAAGCTCTTTAAAATCGGTTTGTTTCAGCTCCTGAATGGCTTCGTTCAGGATTCGGTGATAGGTTTCAAAACCAATGTCGGCAATAAACCCGCTTTGCTCGGCGCCCAAAAGGTTTCCGGCGCCGCGAATGTCTAAATCCTGCATGGCAATGTTGAACCCGCTTCCCAGCTCCGAAAACTCTTCGATGGCCCGCAAACGGCGTCGTGCTTCGGGAGTAAGCGTTGAAAGCGGTGGCGCCAGCAGGTAACAGAACGCTTTTTTGTTAGAGCGCCCTACCCGACCACGCAACTGGTACAGGTCGCTAAGTCCGAAGTTCTCAGCATGATTGATGATAATGGTATTCGCATTCGGAATGTCGAGCCCCGACTCGATGATGGTAGTGGCAATCAGCACATCGTATTCGCCGTTGATAAAATCCATCATCAGCTTTTCGAGCTTTGGGCCTTCCATTTGGCCATGACCAACCACCGTGCGAACCCCCGGAACCAATTTGCGGATCACCGTTTCAACTTCGTAAATATTCGCCACCCGGTTGTGGATAAAAAACACCTGGCCTTCGCGCGCCATTTCATATTGAACCGCCTCCCGGATAATTTCCTCGCTGAACCCGTGCAATTCGGTAGCAATCGGGTAACGGTTGGGTGGTGGTGTTTGTATAATCGACAAATCGCGGGCGCCCATCATCGAGAATTGTAGTGTTCGCGGAATTGGTGTGGCTGTCAAGGTGAGCGTATCCACATTGACTTTAATCTGTTTCAGTTTTTCTTTTACCGAAACACCGAATTTTTGTTCCTCATCCACAATCAGCAATCCAAGATCTTTAAAAACCACTTCTTTGCCCACCAGTTTGTGCGTTCCAATCAGGATGTCCACTTTCCCGGCTTTGGTATCAGCCAATACCTGTTTCACATCAGCAGGTTTTCTTAATCGGCTGATGTACTCTACCCGTGCAGGAAAATCGATGAGCCTTTCGGTAAAAGTCTTGTGATGCTGAAGCGCCAGAAGGGTGGTTGGAACCAGCACTGCCACCTGTTTGCTGTCGGCCACGGCTTTAAATGCCGCACGGATGGCAATCTCTGTTTTTCCGAAACCCACATCGCCGCATACGAGCCGGTCCATCGGAATTTCCTTTTCCATGTCTTCCTTCACGGCAATGGTCGATTTAACCTGGTCGGGTGTGTCCTCGTATATAAACGAAGCTTCCAGTTCAGTCTGAAGGTACGAATCAGGCGAAAAAGCAAAACCACGTTCCTGGCGACGGGCTGCATACAACTTGATCAATTCTTTGGCAATGTCTTTTACTTTCAGTTTGGTGCGGTCTTTCAGCTTTTGCCAAACGCCGCTTCCCAGTTTACTGATATTCGGTTCGGTACCTTCTTTTCCCTTGAATTTAGAGATTCGGTGCAGGTTATGAATACTCACCAGAAGCACATCATTGTCTCTGTAACTTAGTCGGATTGCCTCCTGAAGTTTGCCGTCCACCTCGGTTTTAACCAAACCCATAAATTTTCCAATGCCATGATCGACATGTACCACGTAATCGCCCTGATGCAGTTTGTTCAGCTCTTTAAAAGTAATGCTGTCGCGTTCTGCCTTGCGCGTTTTGATCTCGAAACGGTGATAGCGTTCAAAAATCTGATGATCGGTATAACAGCAAATTTTAAGATCGCGGTCGATAAACCCTTCGTGCAGCGTAAAATTGACCGGCCTGAATTTCACATCCAAACCTTTGTCATCAAAAATCGCCTGCAAACGATCTGTCTGCGACACATTGGCCGATAGAATATAATTGGTAAAACCGAAGTTTTGATAGTCGATCAGGTTTTCAGCCAGTAAATCAAAATTTTTATTGAAAACAGGTTGGCGTCCGGTTTGAAAAGTGACGGTTTTTGAATGTTTAAAAAAGTGTTTCTGCCCAAATCCGGCACAGGTAAAACGTTTAATTTCTTTGGAAAATACTTGTCCTGATAACAGTTTTGAGAACCATTTTTTCCGCTCTTCTTCCGTTTCGGCCTTTTCGATGGTTTGGATGAAATTGTAGTCCATCTGATCGGCAATCAGTTGAATATCGTTCAGGAGAAAAATAGTTTCCTTTGGAATAAAATCGAGGAAACTGATGCGTTCCTCGTCTTTCAGATCTGCCTGAATATTTGGAATAATGCTGATGCGTGTATGCGTTTCTTTCGATATTTGGTTGTCGATATTGAAACTACGGATCGAATCCACCTCATCGCCAAAAAAGTCGATACGATACGGATCTTCGTTCGAAAATGAATAAATATCCACAATTCCGCCCCGAATGGAAAATTGCCCGGGCTCATACACGAAGTCAACCCGCTCGAAACCATATTCGAAAAGTACCTCGTTCACAAATTCGAGCGACAATTTATCGCCTTTCGAAACCTGAAAGGTATTCGCTGCAAGCCCTTCGCCCGAAATCACTTTTTCGACCAAAGCTTCAGGATAAGTGACAACTAGCAGTAGTTTTCCGGCTTTTAATTTATTGAGCGCCCCGGTTCGTAGGATGATGTTTTCCTGTTCAATTGTTTCGTAATTCACCGATCTTTTGTACGATGAAGGAAAAAACAAAGCTTCCACTTCAGAAGCAAGTGTATTCAGGTCATCGTAAAAATAGGCGGCTTCCTCCCTGTCGTTCAGGCAAATAACAAATGTTTTGGGTATTTCTTCGGAAAGTAAACAGGCGAGAATGCTCCGAGATGAGCCAACAAGTCCCTGTAGGTGAACCTTTTCACCCGGGGTATTCAACAACAGGCACAATTTGCCGAGCAAATCATGCTTTCTGAAAAGCTTCCTAAAATCCTTCCGCTCCAAAATCAAAATATAATTAGGGTGCAAATGTAAGGAATAATAAGTGAATTTGATTTACTGCCCAATGTTTCGTAATTTTCAACATCTTTTATCACCGAATTTAAACAACCACCCCCATGAGCAAAGATTCAGAAAAACACCATTCAAAACATGACGGGAAAGGCCTTAAACCTGTTGGACCTGTATAGCCGGAAAAAAGACGATATTGAGCCCGAAATATATATTCGATCACCTAAACACCAATAATGGCACGATTTATAAACGACCGCAAACAAGCTTCAGGCAAAATGCCGGGTTCGCTTATCCATCTTGGAACCAAGAAAATCGACCGGCCCAGACTACGGCTCATGCATTACACCCCGGAAGAATTGGTAGAAACAGAACCGGAAAATCTGGAAAATTGCCATTCATATATTGCTGAAAATTCGGTAACATGGATCAACATCGATGGATTGCACGATGAGGAAATGATCCGCAAATTGGGTGAACAGTTCAATATTCATGGCCTTTTGCTTGAAGATGTGCTCGATACAGGCCAGCGCCCGAAATTTGCCGAAACCGATGAACTGATGGTGATCATTTTAAAAGCTATCGATTACGATGAAAAGAGCCAGAAGCTCAGTTCGGAACAAGTTTCAATGATTCTGGACGACACTTACCTCATTACACTTCAGGAGCGGGTGGGCGACCAGTTTGACCATATCCGTGAGCGAATCAGAAAGGGAAACGGCAGGGCAAGAAAAAAGAGTGCCGATTACCTCACCTACCTTTTGATGGATACCATCGTAGATAATTACCTGATTAATATTGAAATACTGGGAGACATTATTGAAAAGATGGAATCCCGCATTTTTTTGCCCAAACAAAAAGAGCTGATGAAGGAAATATACAAGCACAAGACCGAAATTAATTTTCTGCGGAAAAACATTCGGCCAGTAAAAGAAATTGTGCGCCACCTGATTGAAAATGAATCGGGTTTTGTTGCCGATGATAACATGAAATACTTTCGCGACCTGAACGACCTGGTTGTACAGGCTACGGAAACCATTGAAATTTATCAGGTAATGCTGAACGACCAAATGATGATTTATCATGCCACATTGGACAGCAGGGCCAATGAAATTATGAAAGTGCTGACTGTTTGCTCCGCTTTCTTTATCCCATTAACTTTTGTAGCCGGCGTTTACGGTACTAATTTCGATTATCTTCCGGAACTGCACCTAAAATATGGCTATCTGTATTTCTGGATTCTATTGATATTCATCACCTTAGTCCTGCTAGTTTATTTTAGAAAGAGAAAATGGTTTTAACGATTTACCGGCATCAGGACTCAGTCTCCGATTGTTGCTTATCATCTTAAATAAATTTCAGTCATCGTTGCGGCTATTTCTGAAATACCTACATTTGGTTGCTAACAATAAAACCAACCCGATGTCAATAAATTCCTCCGAACCATCCTCCACTCGTTTGCTTTCGCTTGATTTTTTTCGTGGATTAACCATGTTCCTGTTGATTGCAGAAGGAACCAGACTTTGGTGGACCTTGGTTCAGGATCCAATCCAAGGTACTTTTCTTGAACATTTTTTTATACAGTTTGAGCACCATCCGTGGCATGGACTTCGGTTCTGGGACCTGATCCAGCCATTTTTCATGTTCATTGTAGGGGTAGCCATGCCTCTTTCGTACCGGAACCGCATTTCGAAAGGTGAATCACGTGGAACTATTTCCAGACATATTATCCAGCGATCGTTTATACTGCTGGCATTTGGCGTTGGCCTGCACTGCGGATACAACAATAAACTTGTTTGGGAACTATGGAATGTGCTGTCGCAACTCGCGGTCACCATTCCAATCGCTTATTTCCTGATGAAATATCCGGCAAAAGTACAATTGGCCGTTTCTATATTTCTACTGCTGATAACTGATTTGCTATACAGGCATTTTCCACTAGAAGGGTACAATCAGCCATGGGTAATCGACAAAAATTTCGGAAGCTGGATGGACATGGTTTTAATGGGAAAAATAAACAATGGAGGCGGCTGGGTCGCAATTAACTGCATACCAACTGCCGTACATACCATTTTTGGGGTGCTGGCCGGACAGCTTTTAATTAAAAATGTAAGCCAAAATTGCAAATTGAAAACCCTGTTAATTGCCGGTGCTACTGCCCTAGTAATAGGGTTTGGGCTCGATTGGACAGGGATAACACCGATCATAAAACGAATTTCTACTGCTTCGTTTGTTTTTGCTTCCGGAGGTTGGGCGCTCATTGGCCTCGCCCTGAGCTACTGGCTGATCGATATCAAAGGATACAAGAACTGGATTTTCATATTTACCATCGTTGGTACCAATTCCATTTTCATTTATGTGTTTTCTCAGACTGTCGGTGGTCAGTGGTTGAATAAATTCATTGCCATATTCTCGAAGGGAATACTTCAGTGGACCGGAGTGTCTGATTTTGTATTGAATTTATTTACCTGTCTGGTCATTCTTGCAGCCGAATGGGGACTCTGCTATTGGCTGTTCAAGCGGAAAATATTTTTCAAAATTTAAACCATTCAGTTTCAGGCTAGACCGTAATTTTAAAAATTTATTTGTGCTAATAATTGTTAATTTTTTCCAACAAATGAAACAATGGGACTTTGCTAACGTAACTTCAATTGACTTTGCAAATTATTTTTTATTTTGTGGACTTATTTGGGTTGATTGGTTTTTGGTAAAAAAGCAAAGTTTGTAAGGTAATTTTAGTTGTTTGTTTAGTGAAAAGCGGTGGTAGTCTCACCGCTTTTCATTTTTTCAGAAATTATAAGCTTCCAATACTATTTGTAAAGGTTCGCCCGGTGCAACAGTCAGATTTGTAACTTCATATTCCAGCTTTAATACAGGCTGGTTTTTTATTTCATCTGAATTTCCCTCAACTTCGATCATTGTGGTTCGGTGGGCTTTTAAAACTACCTCCTTCGTACAAGTAAAACCAACTGCTGAATTTTTGCCTTTCAGGATAAAATCAACATCCGAATTATTGTAAATCTGTATAAACTTTACCATATTATTCTCCAATCTGACATAGTCGGTCAATATTTTTACTGAAGCATTAAATATGGGAGCCAGAAATTTCCTGTCACCAACCAGCCTGTTTTCAAAATAAATCGCAGTCCGGCGGTTTTCAAGGGCATATTTAATCGATTCGGCTTTTCGCTCTGTAGCAAATACCAGGGTTACCGGACGGTGCGAATCCGCAGGATCATAGCTATCTTCAATCGGGCCGTGAACGTCTGAGTTGGCAAGCAGGGTAAGATTTTTTTCAAATGCCCATTTCAATGCTTCCGGATAATAATCATGGTGATTGTAAGCTTCAATGCCACCCAATATTCCGGCTTCGAGCAGTCGGGTATGCTGTGTCCACCAAAGTGTTCTTTCAGGCTGTTGTTTTTTCCAGCCAGGGTGGTTCCAGAAAACAAACCCACCCTGATCCCTGGCTTCCCGACAAGCTTCAAACCAGTCGTCGCGCTCTATCAAATTGGCATTTGTGATAAAAATAGCATTAAGATGTCCCGGAGGCATTTTTCGGGTTATTTCCGTTCCGCGAATCAGAATGATCCCTTTTTGATCGGCCAGCGGTTTGGCAATTTCGTAAGGTCGGTTATGGTCTGATTTGATATCCTGAGAATGTGGCCGGTATTCAATATGATCGGTAATTGCAATTGCGTCCAGGCCTTGCTCCCAGGCTTCATTTACGCGTACATTTGGCCAAACATCGCCGTCAGAAAAAACGGTGTGCATGTGGAAATCGCATTTCAGGGTTACATATCCAGAAATATCAGGAATTTGAATTTCCCTGCGCGACTGACCATTTAAATTCAGGAATATAAAAGCTGATAATAAGTAAGTTACGAAAAAACGTGCCATCGTGAAAAAATATTAAATAATGGGTTCAAATTAAACATTTTAAATTAAACAGCAAACTCAAATTTCAATTTCTAAAACAAATGTTTCACTTACCTGATGGCTTATTATTGGTCATACCAATTTGGTATCTTTTTAATTTTTTAACGAAAGTATTGGTGGTATTAAAAAATAAATGCGATATCTTTGTTTCGTTTTAAAACCGTGATAATCTATAAAATGATGAATTTCCCTCCGGTAAAATATTCTTCTGATAGCGACATGAATCTCGTGGAGCAAAAAAACAACTCGCAAAAACGAAAGATTATCAAGCATCTGTTCCTTTACGGAGCGATGGCCAATACTGATTTGGGCAGATATGTAAAACTTAGTACCCCAAAAATTATCAGCCTGCTGAATGAATTAAAGAACGAAGGGATGATTGAGGAGCTCGGACAGGGAAATTCGAGTGGCGGAAGGCGGCCCAACTTGTATGGCAACAAAGAAGATGCCTTTTACATTGTCGGTATTTCAATCAATATTTACAATACTACGGTTGCTATTTTCAACGCGAAAAACCAAAAAATTACCGGCGCCCACATTCTTCCGCTTACCATTACCCACGGGGCATCCATCGTTGATACGATCGTTCGGTTTACCGAAAATATCATTCAGGAAAAGCAAATTGCAAGGGAAAAAATTTGGGGCATAGGCATCGAAATGCCCGGACTGGTAGATTCTGAAACGGGGATCAATAAAACTTACATGGTATCTAACCGGCCAGTTGCTGAAGTTTTCAGTAAAAAATTCGGAATGGAAGTGCTGATTGAAAATGATGCCAAAACACGCGCTTTTGCCGAACTTCGATTTGGGGCAGCCCAATCGAAACGTAATGTACTCGCCATTCACCTTGACTGGGGAATTGGCCTGGGCATCATCGTTAATGGCAAACTTTATAAAGGACGTGACGGGTTTGCCGGTGAGTTTGGCCATTTGCCGATGATAGATAATGGAATTTTATGCAAATGCGGCAAAACAGGTTGCCTCGAAACGATTGCTTCAGGAACTGCCATTGTCCGCATGGCCAAAGAAGGGTTGAAAGAAAAACGGTCATCGTTGCTTGGCCGGTTGGTTGACGAAAATCCAGAAAAGATCGACATCATGAATGTTGTTCAGGCAGCCAACATGGGCGATCAGTATTCGATTTCGATGCTGGCCAATGTCGGGCAATGGCTCGGGAAAGGAATGGCTTATCTCATCCAGATTTTTAATCCTGAATCGATCATTCTGGGGGGACAAATTTCGGAAGCCAAACATTTTATTCTTCCACCCATTCAGCAAGCTATACATATTTTCTGTAATCCTGAATTAGGCAATGAAATTGAAATCAAAGTATCAGAACTTGGCAGCCAGGCTGGAATACAAGGTGTTGCAGCTCTACTGCTCGAACGGATCCTTGACAAAAAATAAGACAATAACATTTAAAACTCATACAAATGCTATCAAATCAATTTAGTCGGGTTGAAAAGATCTTTCTGCAACAGGCAGGAATTGACCGGATGACCACCAAAATGCCCTACATTACAGTTGAGAACTTTCCAAAATTGGGAATGTTGGCTTCCCTGCGCTTTCTCGAATGGATAACAGAAAATCCCAATGGGGCAATCAGCCTTCCTACCGGCAAAACTTCGGAATATTTTCTGAAATACACTCATTTTTTTCTGGAAAACTGGGACAATAAAAAGGGGCAGGACTTGCTGAATTCCTATGGACTTTCAGGAATAAAAAAACCTGACCTGCGCGGACTTCAGTTTGTACAAACGGATGAATTTTACCCGATTTCGTCGAAACAGCACAACAGTTTTTGCAACTATGTTGAGAACTATTACGTCAATGGTTTCGGACTCGACCCAAACAAGGCATTGCTGATCAATTCAGATCAAATTATACTGGCCGAAGGCAAAACTTACAACGAAGTATTTCCGAACCTGACCCTTGATTTGTCGCTTCGTTACCGCGATGCCAAATCACCAGTTGAAAAGCTCCAGCAAAAATCGATTCTCCTGATCGATGATTGGTGCTCGGCTTATGAGCAAAAAGTACGCGAAAAGGGCGGCATCGGATTTTGGCTCGGAAGCATTGGCCCTGATGGCCATATCGCGTTCAATACCAGGGGGTCCGATCATTTTTCGACCACCCGTTTAACAGCTACCAACTTCGAAACCCAGGCTGTGGCAGCAGGCGATTTGGGCGGAATTGAAGTTTCGCGCAACCGGCTGGTCATTACCATCGGGCTCGAAACCATCACTTACAATCCTGATGCAGTGGCCATTGTTTTTGCTGCCGGCGAAGCAAAAGCCGATGTGATAAAGGATGCACTCGAAAATGAACCGTCCAATAAATATCCGGGAAGTTGTTTGCATAAACTGCCCAACAGCCGCTTTTACATGACCACCGGGGCAGCCGTAAAACTGACCGACAGTGTCGATAAATATTACCAAACCGGCGAATGGACACACCAGAAAACGGAACGTGCCGTCATCGACCTTTGCCCGAAAATAAACAAGTTCGGTCACCGAATTACAATGGAAGACCTGAAGGCTGACAGATATTGCAGTCTGATTCAGAACCTGGACGAAAATACCGTTCAAACGGTGATTGATTCCATCACGGCGAAATTCAATAAGGGAATGGAGCATGAATCAAACCAGGTTTTTTATCATACAGGCCCGCACCACGACGATATTATGCTTGGCATTATGCCTTATACCAACCGGCAGTTGCGCGATGCCAGCAACAAGTTCCATTTTTCGGTACTGACTTCAGGATTTACTGCGGTGATTAACCAGTATGTAATCGACTTACTGACTGATACGCTCCACCTGATCAGCGACGGAAAAATCCAGATGGTGAAATTTCCCGATTTCTTTGAAGAAGGATATAAATACAAATGGGACAAAGACATTTATCATTACCTCGACAGTGTGGCTGCCAACGATGCTGCTGAGCAGCGCCGGGGGGTTTGTCACCGGTTGGTTCGTTCGATTGTTGAAATTTGGAACCTAAAAAGCGAAGAACAACTGATTTCGACCGTCATTAAAATTCTGGATAATTTACGTAACAGTTACAACGGAAGTAAAAACCCACCTGAAATTCAGAAGCTAAAGGGAATGCTCCGCGAAATGGAAGAAGAGCTGGTCTGGGCACATTTCGGCGTTCCGGTTGACAGTGTGCATCATCTGCGATTGGGATTCTACAAAGGCGATACTTTTACCGAACAGCCCGATGAAAAACGTGACGTGCAGCCTATTATTGAAGAATTCAGGAAATACAAACCAACCGTGATCAGTTTGGCAATGGACCCCGAAGGAAGCGGCCCCGATACGCATTACAAAGTTCTGAAAGCCATAGCCGCTGCTGTCAGAGAATGGAGGAAAGAAGAAGATTTATCGAAACTGCGGGTGATCGGATACAGAAATGTTTGGTTCCGTTACCATCCGGCTGATACCGAAGTGATTGTTCCTGTCTCGCTCAACGCGCTGGCCATTCTCGACACATCGTTTACACAATGTTATCTGAGCCAGGTAAATGCATCGTTCCCGAGCTACCAGCTCGATGGAAAATTCAGCCAGCTTACCCAAAGGGTTTGGGTTGAACAACTCAAGCAAATACAATTACTGTTGGGTAAAAACTTCTTTTATCAGCACGAAAAACCGTTGGTAAGGGCAACCCACGGATTGGTATATTTCAGGGAACTTAGCGTTGACCAATTCCTGCAACAAGCCGACGAGCTCGAAAAATCGATGGAAGGCGTTGGAATTTAAATATAAAAAAAGCCTGCCCATTGCGGACAAGCTTTTCTGTAACCAAACCATAAACCCCTAAAACCAATTTTTTAATTTCTGACAAATATCTTTCTCGAAAAACAACAACCGTTTATTCAACGCGG
This sequence comes from Prolixibacteraceae bacterium, assembly GCA_031421065.1. Lineage (GTDB taxonomy): Bacteria > Bacteroidota > Bacteroidia > Bacteroidales > Prolixibacteraceae > Aquipluma. The sequence goes on along the minus strand of JANONW010000208.1, from coordinate 3,229 downwards.
CTTCCTGTCCGGTATAAATCAATGGCATTCCTGGAACTGTAAAACTAAGTATAGCCATGGCTTTCACCGCCTCGCCCAGCCGTTCGTATTCGGTACCGTTCCAGCTATTTTCGTCGTGGTTGGATGTAAACTGAAGCTGGTAGGTATTCTGTGGATAATCCAAAGCAGTTTTAACCAGCAATGAATCCATACTCTGGGCAGTTCTTTTGCCTTGGGCAACTGCATTCATCAAATGATGAAAATTTCAGCACATCGAGCATTGCAATCCGCAAACCTTGTTTATCGTAATTCAGATCGGCAGTATCGCTCCAATCGGCCACCGGAGGGACCACATTGCCAAGCGAATCCTGCGTGTACCAGTCTTTGTGATCAACAATCCACTGATTGTCCCAGCCCGTATGGTTTCCAACCCAATCGAGCATGACCCTGAAACCCATCTCGTGCGCCTTGTTGACCAAAGCCTTGAAATCACCGATTGTTCCGAATTCAGGATTGACACCTTTGTAATCGCGAATGGAATAATACGATCCCAGGCTTCCCTTCCGGTTTTTTTCTGAAATGGGATAAATGGGCATAAACCAAAGAATATCAACGCCCATTTCTTTCAGGCGGGGAAGATGAGATTCAAAAGCTTTGAATGTTCCTTCAGGTGTAAACTGACGTACATTTATTTCGTACATCACCGCATTTTTGGTCCACTCCGGATGATTGGCCAACCCGACCTGAGAAGGCTGTACAGTTGTTTTTTTGGCTGCCGGCTGGCACGAATACATCGCCATTAAAATTAAAGGCAGAACAAATAATTGCGTTATTTTTCTCATAGTATTGTGTTTAAAGTTTTATTTCTAAAGTTCAAAGTTAAGGATATGGTGACTGGCATTCTGGCATCTGCGACTGAACACTGATCACTTTCTTGGGTATTATGATTGTTACTATCCGGATGCACGTTTTGTCTGCGACTGAACACTGATCACTTTCTTAGCCTGTGCCTCAGCCTTTATCTCCCCCTATTTTAATTCAATAATCATCGCCGACAAAGCTGGTACTTTCAGGTTCTTCAGGTCGGTAATAGTTGTTCCTGAAATCACTTCTTTTCCTGAAGTGGAATTGGACATGATTTCGCTGAAGCGATTGGTCGCAATTGTTTTTTCCTGATTGTTTTTATTCATTACCACCATTACTGTTTCTTTTTCGTTGGTTCTGAAATAAACGTAAACACCATCGACCGGTACAAAATGCTTCAATTTTCCTGAATGAACCACCTCGCTGGTTTTCCGCCAGTTCAGTATTTTTCCAAAGAAATCCTGCGCTTGTTTTTGTTGTTCGGTCAAACCTGCGCCGGTAAAAGCGTTCACCTGATCGCCGTTCCACCCTCCCGGAAAATCAGAGCGGATAACTCCATGTTCTTCGGTTCCCAGATTCGACATCAGGATTTCCGTTCCGTAGAAAATCTGCGGGATGCCGCGGGTAGTCGCATAATAAGCGATTCCCATTTTCAACAAATCGAAGTTTTCGCCCAACTGGGTGTAAAACCGCGACATATCATGATTGTCAGGAAAAATTACAAGTTTCTCAGGATCTGCATATTGAAAATCGTTGGCCAGTGCTTCGTATAAAGTTATCAATCCACTATCCCATGTTTCGGGATTTTTCAAGCTTTGCACAACCGCGTTGTTAAGCAGAAAATCCATCAAACCGGGAAGTTCAGAAACATCAGGTCGGGCATGGTCGGAACAAACCAACCGTCGGCCATCATTCGTTTATCCGCTTCCGAGGCATAAGGATCCTGATTGACAGTGCGCCGGTGGCTGGTAATTTTGTAATCAGGATAATGGTTTAACCAGTCGGTTGAGGGCATATCGTTCATCCACCAATGTTCGGAACCGATGTGGTTAAAGATCATGTCCATCATCAGTTTCATGCCTTTTTGGTGAACCGCCTTTGCAAAATTCTGGTATTCCTGATTGCTCCCGTAGCGCGGGTCAACCTTGTAAAAATCGGTGGTCGAATAGCCGTGGTACGAAACCTGTGTCATGTTATTTTCGAGTACCGGGTTTAACCAAACGGAGGTAAAACCAAGTTTCGACAAGTAATCCAGACTGTTTTTAATTCCCTGGATATCACCTCCATGACGGCCATTGTAATCTGTCCGTTTTGGTAATTCCTTCATGCCGTCAACAGCATCGTTGGCCGGATTTCCGTTTGCAAACCGATCGGGCGTAATCAGGTAAATCACATCCGAACCATCAAAACCTTTACGGTTGGCAGAGCCGGGCTCACGTTGTAACAACTCAAAATTGTAGCTGGTAAATTCTTTTTTACTTTTCCTGAATTGAATAGGGAAAGTTCCGGCTTTTGTTTCCGGAGCAATATTCAGATCGATAAATACATAGTTGGGGTTATCCTGTCGACTAACCGATTTGATTGTAACGCCAGGATAGTTCAGGCTGATTTCGCTTGTGGCAATTCCTTCGCCATGAACCATCAGTTGAACCGATGGATTTTTCATACCAACCCACCAAAACATGGGCTCTACGCGTTCAACATTCAGGAATAAACGGGTTAAAATATATTTTCCCATTGCGAACCCTCATTCCGCCAAACCCTTGTACAAAAGCCATCCAGGTCCCGCCCATACTGGTGACGTGCAAACCATCGCAGGTATCGTTGTTGTAATCGTCCAAATCGAGGCGGGCAGTGCGCAGGTACATTTCGTAGGCTTTTCCCTGCCGGCCTATCGAAGCTGCCATGATAGAATGAATGCAGCTCGAAAGCGACGATTCATGAACCGTGAGTGGCTCGTAAAAGTCGAAATGACGTTCGATGTTTTCGCGGTCAAATTCGTCCTCGAACCAAAATATACTTTGCAGTGTATCTGCCTGTTTGATGTATGGCGAACGTAAAATACGGTACCATGACCATTTTTGGTTGATCGTCCGGTCTTCAGGTTTTAACTGACTTGCCGGAATTAGTTCCTTGTCGAGAAAACCATCTTGCTGTAGGTAGATTTTCCGTTTAAAATCGTAGGGAAAATATATGTCCTTTATTATTTTTTTCCAACGCGAAGTTTCTTTCAATTCTTTCAGTTTAGACTTCGTTAGAATGCGAAAAATGTGTTTAAACTCTGCTACATATCTGTGTTAACATGAGGTATTTGCAATATTACTGAACATTTTGTCCATTTTTAAAAGCATATAAAACTGGACATTTAAACAACACAGGTTGGAAT
>JANONW010000207.1:0-6692 GCA_031421065.1 Prolixibacteraceae bacterium | reverse complement strand
CATGAGTTCCGGTTCGGGTAATTTCGGTCAATTGATTTCGCTCTTCCTGTGTGAGAGTAACTTTGTAAGTGTTCATAGCTTTTTTTTTTGCTAAGATACACTTTTTTTATTTACGTCATATTAGCTGTGACGTGACACTAGATGTTAGCTTTACAAAGCTAAGCTTAATCGATTAAACATGCAAATAAAAAACACATGTTATAAAACATATTTGGCATTTTCTAATCATTATTTGTAAGTATTTCTTTTACTGGAGTTTTTTCCAGTAAAAGAAATACCTAGAATCTGTAAAATTTTGTCGGTTGATCTGTCAATTTTTAATTCTTTACCTATGATTGCAACCAAACAGCAGGAAATAAATGTTCATTTGATTTGATTTTATGGGAGGGAAAAGGTACTCAGTTTATAATTAATATCCACATCGATTGCTGATTTCTCATTGATTATAATTGATGGAAGATTAATGGTTATTAGAAGTTTTTTCCCTTCAAGCTTATGGCTTTGTTTTACAGTAATGCCTTTAAATATAAGTACAACATTAACAGAATCGCTGTTAATTCCATCAACTAAATCAAACTTTAGAGTCTTAATTTTCAGCTTTCCATACTTTAATTCAATTTTACCGTGTTGATTTTCAGTTGCTCTACTCTGAGTATAGAGCCCCCATCCTTCAGCTGAGGTAAAAGCCGCTTTAAAGTTTTCCGGCGTAATTTTTGGAGCGAAGCCAATCATTTGTTTTGGCCCATGATATTCAAAACCGCAAATTGCAATGAAAACACCATAACTTGCCATTGCCCGTGCATAGTGATCACCACATTCAACCTCATTCCATGGATTACGCTTTGAAGCGTGATAGCGATCATGGATAGCCTTGGTTATAGCTAATCCTTTGCCCAGCATCCCTTCCCAAATCATATGACCTGCTACTTGGTATTCGAATCCGGTCATGCATTCATTAAAATAGTAGTCATAGCTAACCTTCACTCGTTTCGAATCGCCTTTGGGCCAGGTGCACATAAGCAGTCCGGCTTCACCTTCCATCGCGTAAACGCGGCCGGAACCAAGTTGATTTCTATATAATCCTGCATCCATAGCAAAGTTATATTTCCAGAGTGACTCCAGTGCTGTCTTGGTATTTTTCTCGTTTAAAATGCGTTCGAGTCCGACCTGAAATGTCCAGCTTTGTCCCAATACCTGATCGATTTCGCATCCATCATATGATCCAACTTCATTTATTCTTCCCGAATCTCCAATCTGGTAATAGTATTCACCATTAAAAAGCTGTTTATCAATATTTATTGATCCATATTCTACTATTTCACGACATCGTTTTGCAAAATCGTTTTCCCCCATTTCAGTTGCCATGGCTTCACCTGCACGGAGGGCTGCAAGATAAATCGAGCTTAGCCATGAAATTCTTCCATACCAGGGACGATCCAAAGTGTTCATCTGACCACCTTCCAATAAACCATCACCATTCAAATCCAGGTTGAATAATGGGCTAAACATCAGTTTGATATTGTTCCAGTTGCTTCTCAAAAAGTTATCATCACCCGACATCTGGTGTTCGCGATAGATGCGCAGAATAGTTCCCGATTGGCCATCAACTGCAAAACCTAAATCATATTCGGCTCGAAATCCACTTACTCCGTTATTCAAATTCAAAGCTAGTCCAAGATCAACTCGCTGGCGAACATCCCGTTCAATATCAGGAAAAATACGAGCCATTGCCTGAGCGTAATGCCAAACGTGGGTGCAGGTACCGGCGCAACAACCAACTCCTTCCCATGCCCAGAATCGTCCGTTTTTATAACGATAAGCTGTGCTGGTGGCAAGGATAGAGGTATTGATAAATGTACGATCTAGAAACCAGAAAGGCAATGACGTGTCATACCATGTATCTCTCCATAAATTTGTTAGAGAAGTTAGCCGATTGAAGTTTGCAGTAATATATTTGGCTACAGAATAAGCGGAATCAAATCGATTAGCGTAATATCTGCCTTGACCGATTTTATTGTCTGAAAGATTTGGAAAGTACCAGGTGAGGAGGAAAGAAACCTTTACCGATTTTCCTGGGTCAATTGTTAATTTGCGACCCATAGACACAATAACTATGGGATTAAAACTTGACAAGATCAGAAAGAACCCGGCCCAATTTCTCAGTCTGACTGGATTTTCATCCTCAGAATTTGATGAATTGGCTTTAGAGTTCCGAATTGAATGGGATCAATATTCCAGTCATTTCACCTTAGAGGGGAAACAACGGCAACGAATAGCATTGCCCCGTAAGACCAATGTTTTACCTGGATATCAGGATAAATTATTGTTCATACTGGTGTATTTGAAAACATTTCCACTACAAGAACTTCAGGCGGCCACCTTTTCTATGACACAGCCTCAAGCCAACTTTTGGATACACCTGTTAAGCCCAATTCTTCGGAAAACGCTCAAAAGGCTTAAAGAACTACCTGAGCGCAACAACCAAAAATTGGAACTGTTACTGAAGGATTGTTCCGATGTTTTGCTTGACGGTGTAGAAAGAAATATTCAACGACCACTGGATTCTGAGCAGCAACAAGACTGCTACAGTGGTAAAAAAAACGCATAGTGTCAAGAATAACATTCTTTCATTGCCCGACCGCCGGATCATGTTTTTGAGTCAAACCTATTCAGGAAGTGTGCATGACAAAAGAATTTGCGATGAACAACCACTTCATTTGCCTAAAGGAATAACCTTATGGCAAGATACTGGTTTTATCGGACATTGCCCGGCTGGCGTTATGATTCGGATGCCAAAGAAAAAGCCCAAGGGCAAAGAATTGACAAGTGAACAGAAACAGGAGAACCGCGAAATATCCAAGTTTAGGGTACTTGTTGAGCATGCAATTTGTGGAGCAAAGCGTTGTCGGATTGTCAAAGATCGTTTGCGTTGCCACAAGTTTGGGTTCGATGACCTGATTATGGAACTCGCCTGTGGTTTACACAATTTTAGAATTACACTGAAAAATAACACATTATAAAATTAATCTATATAAAGTCTAATATAAACCAGATATAGTCAGCGTATTGGTTGCAAACAATATGGCATTAATTTTCTTTTCAAATCTGACATAATAATTTAAGATACTTGGATCCTGTTCTAACGGGTTTACTGCTGCCGCTTTAACTTACATTCATTATTTTATCCGGTTTCATTTTTTAGGTTTTATTATGAAAGTCTGTTTCTCACCGGATTGGATCAATTTAGATTCTCGTGAACCGATTGATCCATATCCTTCAATCGTGACTTTAGAAATATTAATATTACCGTTTAAAACACTTAAAATTAATTGTCTTGTTTCTCCTGTCTTTGAAATCTCAGCCATCCCGTATGCATATCCATTAGACCAGAAATATTTCCCGGTGATGTCCCCAAATTTTATTTCCTGAGTTACTCCTGAATAGTGAAATCCGGTAAGTGCAAGAAGAGCAGACCAGCTAATCATGGCTCTGCCATAATGATGACCGCATTCAGCTTCATTGTAAGGGTTCCTCTTTCGTCCGTCATAGCGATCGCGAATATTGGCAATGCATTTCAGTCCATCTTTAATTTGTCCTTCATAAAGCATACCGATAGCGGCAGTGTATTCAAATCCTGTCATCACTTCAGTAAAGTAAGGGAAAGGATTTACCGGTCTTAATTTTGGATAAGAAGCCATAAGCAGAGCTGCCTCATTACCAAGGGCATAGCTTCGGAAGCAATTAAAATGATCTGAAAGGTTAGTTTTATAATTGTACTTCATTATACTTTGAAGAGTTTTAGCAACGTTCTCTTTTTTTACAAGGTATCCCAACTCACAGACGTGGGCCAGATATTGACCGACAAGTTGATCTACGAGACATCCTTCGCCAAGTTGATAATCCGGATTTCCATAATCAGTCGATCCCATTCCAACCAGTTGTTCCTTGGGTATACTTTCTTTTACAGGTACTTCTATTTTTTGAATGTAATATTCTCCATTGAACAGGTTCGTATCCGTCCATTCACTCCCACTTACAAAGAGTTTTCTGCATTTCGATGCCATCTCCTTGTCTTTCATATAATTTGCCATCTCTTCCATTGCACGTAATGCCCCAAGGTACCAGATTGTCATTTGAGGATTGGGACCATAATACTCAACATCCATGGTATTATGTTGTACCCCTTCCATAACACCATCCTGATTCCCATCCCAGCCTCCTTTGATCCATGCATAACTTAGTGCTTTTTTCGCCTTCGGGTATAATGTTCTTAAAAAATCTCCATCTCCGGATAACTGCCATTCTCTATACAGTTTTATTATACAACCCATTTGCCCGTCAGCAGCCACTTTAGGAGAATCCGGATTAGCTTTTAATGGCAATTGAACACGGAAACTCATTAACCCATCTTCATTTGTTGCAAATCCAAACTCAATATTTCGTTCTATTCTAGCCAGTTCCCCAAAAAGGAAGGCTGTCGCAGTTTCATAGTTCCATACATGGGTACATGATCCATTACAACATCCGACTTTATCGTTACATCCTTCCCACGCAAAGAAATTACCGTCTGATGTACGAAAACAGGTTTGTGTTCTTAATGTGCTTATATTAAACAATGCAGCTTCTTTTACTTCTATCGGAATTTCACTGCTGCAAAATGCATTAACAAATTCGATCGTCTTTTCTTCCAGATGCGGTAATACAGGCACTGTTTTTAAAGCCACGTCCCATGAGTTGGCATATTTTGTAGAATAGTAGTTTTTCAAAGGTTCTGTGGACCAGTCAGTTCTGTTTGGAAAATACCAGGTAATAAGAAATCTTATAGTTTTTGTTCCATTAGCCGGTAGTAAATCACTAACTGCCAGGGAGGCCATAGGTTTATTTGAGACACTATCTTTTCTGTTTTCAAGTTTTCCGTCCATTGACAGGTCATCCCAAAAGTCCAGTATAGAAGAGCCCCAACGTTCAGGCAACCAGGCTGTTCTATATGATATATCACCTTTTGCTGTACTCATCAATGTCATATCCCCCCACTGGTTGGTAGTTTTATCAACCCCATCAGAAGTGAAAAATATTCCACTCATTCCCTGCTCCACACGAAAGGTGTTCTTATTACCGGCAGCTTTCCCCTGACTACCATCTTCTCCAATAAAATTCTGCATTGTTCCGCATATACTAAAAGAAATTTCTTTGTTTGATGTGTTTGTCAACTCAAAATCAAGTACGGCCATCGGAATACTACTATTTTCGATGTCTCCCGGGATCAGCGGATTAAATGATTTAATTTTCACATTTACCGGAATTTGAGATGTTTTAAGATTCACCTGACCAAAAGGATATGCAGATTCAAACGAGACCTCATTAAATCTGGGCAGACCATGATTCGTCGCTATGGCTCCTGAACTACCTTCATACTGGTAAAATGGCACAGGTCCTTCCAGTAGACGAAGATCTTTTTTTCCTCCCACCTGAGTAAATAGAGTAAAAAAAGCAGAATGATTTCTTCCTGAACCTGGATTATAGCCTTTTGCCGGTCTATTCATAATTTCCCAATCCTGAAGATTTCCCCTGCCACCTAGAGATACAGTTCCTGTACCAATACCTCCAACCGGGAGAGCTATTTTGTAGGTATGTTCCTGATCATATTTTTTAAGAACTGGCCATGGCCCAACCTGTTGCATATCATTTGAGATAAGTTTTGCTGCCGGCCCCATCGCCATAATTGCTGTCCCTGCTGCTTTTGCTACCGGCCCCATCGCCATAATTGCTGTCCCTGCTGCTGTAAGCTGAACAAAGGTTCTGCGGGAAATGGTCCTCTTTCTTTGTGAGCTGTTTTTATTCTTCATGGTAATTAGTTGTTTTTAGTAAGTGTATAGCTTTCACCTCATTTATTCTTTTTGTTCTTTAAAATATTTATAATTTAAAAAATCCTTGATATTTTGAAACCATTAAAATTATTATACCATTTTACCTCTTTCCATCACTATTATTCTATCAGCAAAGTTGTCCAGAAAATTCCCATGTGTAGAAACAATAAGAGTTACGTTACGCTCATTTTTCAAAAACAATAGATGCTGAACAATTTCTTTTGCTGTTTCATCATCAATTGAACCGGTGGGTTCATCAGCAAAAATAATAGCTGGATCCTTTGCGAGGGTTCTGGCAATTGCTACTTTTTGTTGCTGCCCAACACTTAATTCAGAAGGAAGAGAATTTATTTTATCTTCCAATTCAAGTTGTTTCAAAAGAGATATAATTATTTCTTTAGATTTTATTCTATCATTTCCAGAAAGGTCTAAAGCAATTTCAATATTTTCAAATACGGTGTAAGTTGGAAGTAAATTAAAGTTCTGGAAAATTATACCAATCTTATTTGCCAACAATTTACTTATTTCCTTATTTGAAAGGTCATCAATGTTTTCATTTTCAATCGTTACCTTGCCATGAGTTGGCTTATCCAATCCGCACATCAGACTTATCAGGGTTGATTTACCTGCACCCGAACGTCCTTTAAGCAGAACAAATTCATTCTTGTTTATACTCAGGTTAACGTCATCAACTGCTTTAGTAATCTGATTTTTTCCTGTAAAATATTTACTTAGTGAAATACATTCTATAAATGGCGAATTCATAATCAATAGTTTAATTTTTTACAAATAGTTTCTCATAATATCTCCGGCACTGAGTCTGAA
>JANONW010000206.1:0-3436 GCA_031421065.1 Prolixibacteraceae bacterium | reverse complement strand
TACATTTCCCATTCGTCCACATCATAATAAAAATGCATCAATTTGTAACGTTCGGTTGCAATTCCATAATGCCGTTTCACCATGTGCACCGAAGGATATTCGTAATAGGTGTAGTAAACCGCGTCGCGCCACTCACCTGTCACTCCAGAAACCAATCTTCGAAATGATTCACCCTGAATGTCCTTAGGAATGGCAATACCTGCATAATCAAGGAAAGTTGGGGCAAAGTCGAGGTTTTGGACTAACTTGTTTATGGTTGTGCCTGGTTTGATTTCTTTCGGATAGCGCATTAACAAGGGCGTCCTGAACGATTCTTCGTACATAAATCGTTTATCGAACCAGCCATGTTCGCCCAGGTAGAAACCCTGATCGGAGGTATAAACCACGATGGTATTTTCAGCCAGTCCGTTTTTATCGAGGTAATCCAGTAATTCGCCTACCCCGTCGTCAACCGATTTGATGCAGCGCAGGTAATCTTTAATGTACCGGTTGTATTTCCATTCGGCCAAAGCTTTGCCTTTTAGTTGTGCTTTCAGGAATTCCTGGTTTTCGCTTTCATAAGCATTCATCCAGTTGGCGCGCTGTTCCGGGTTCATCCGCTTCAGGTCGCGCACGAAATCGGTGGTGTCGCCCTTCGGGTCAACAATCAGTTTAAAGTCGTGCCCCCATATTCCATGTCCGTCAATTTTCATCTCCTGTGTTTTCGCCGCGGTGCCGCGCCCTTCATAATCGTCGTAATAATTGGCCGGAGGCGTAAACGTTACATCATCGTACAAATTGACATATTTTGGGGCAGGCAACCAGTTTCGGTGAGGCGCTTTCTGGTGGTACAACAAACAGAAAGGCTTGGTTTTATCACGCATTTCGCCCAACCATTTCAGGGCATATTCGGTGGTAATTTCGGTACAGTAACCCTCAACCCGTTGTTTTGCCCCATTGATCAAAAAATCAGGATTGTAGTATTGGCCTTGCCCGGGCAAAACCATCGAATAATCAAAACCCTGCGGCAGGCCGTCCAAATGGATTTTTCCGACCATGGCAGTTTGGTAACCCGCTTTTTGCAATTGCTTCGGGAAGTTGTCCTGATCCCAATCAAACGGGAACATGTTATCCACTTTCCCGTTGACAAAACTGTGTTTGCCTGTAAGCATTACCGCACGGCTAGGCGCACAAATTGAATTGGTGACACAGGCACGGGTAAAGATGGCCCCTTCTTTGGCAAGCCGGTCAATATTGGGTGTTTCGTTCAATCCGTGCCCATAAGCGCTGATGGCCTGATATGCATGGTCGTCGCTCATGATGTAAATAATGTTTGGACGCTGTTGCTTGGGAGCTTGCCCTTCGCAAGCCGGCAGAATTGCTGCCGAACAAAGGCCAAGGGTTGCAATTAAATTAGTTTTTAACATCTAATTGGTTTTTAAGTTGTTAATCGTTATTATTTAAACAGTGTTTAATAAGCTTTTGCCTGAACTGGAATTTTATTTCTGAACACGCCCCGGTTCGCGGACATTAACTCCCTGCAGGTTCATTAAGTCATCGCCCAAATCCTTTCGGGCTATGTCCGCTAGTTTTTTAAGTTCTGATACCACTTCCGGATACATTTCTTTTACATCGTACTGTTCTCCCGGATCGCGACGGAGATCGTACAAACCCTCCTCAAATTGATAATTTTCATTTGTTCCGCCGGGAAATCCATCTGCACCGGGTTTGAACCCGATATAAGTCCGTCCCGGATGCGCGAATACCAGTTTCCAATCGCCTTTGCGAACGGCTTCCAGACTGTTTTTCCGGTAATAATACAAAAAGGTTTCGCGGGGATTGGCCTTTTCGTCGCCAAGCAAGAGCGACAAAATATTTACCCCATCGATTTTTTTCTTCGGAAGCGGAGAATTGGTAATTGCAGCCAAAGTTGGAAGGATATCGATGGTCGAAGCCAGTTTGTTGCAAATCGTTCCCTCAGAAATATGACCGGGCCACTTCATGATGCACGGCACACGCTGGCCACCTTCGAAACTGTTCCCTTTGCCTTCGCGCAAACCACCTGTTGATCCGGCATGGTTGCCAAAATTAAGCCAGGGGCCATTGTCTGAAGTGAAAATAACCAAGGTATTGTGCGTCAGCCCATTTTTTTCAAGCGCTTTCATGATTTCGCCAACCGACCAGTCGATTTCCATCATCACATCGCCATACATGCCCTGTTCGCTCTTGCCTTTAAATTTGCCGGAAACAGCCAAAGGCACGTGTGGCATTGAATGCGCCAGATAAAGGAAGAAAGGGTTGTTCTTATTTTGAGTAATAAACCGAACCGCCCTTTCGGTGTAAATGGTGGTGAGTTTCGATTGGTCATCGAGTGTTCTTATTTCCCCGATTTTTTCATTGCCTTCAATCAGCGGAAGTACCGGATACCTTGCTTTGTTCGAGTTTTCGGCAACCGGAGTTCCGTCAAAATTCACCGGCCACATGTCGTTCGAATACGGAAGGCCCAAATATTCGTCGAACCCTTGCTGCAATGGAAGGAATTCTTGAAGATGGCCTAAATGCCATTTTCCGATTGCAGCAGTTTTGTAGTTTCGTTTTTTTAAAACCTCCGGAATAATTTCTTCTGAAGGGTTTAATCCGATTTTGGCATCAGGCATCAATGCTCCGAAAATACCTACCCGGTTTGGATAACACCCGGTTAAAATTCCGGCACGCGAAGCGCTGCAAACCGCTTGGGCAGAAAGAAAACTGGTAAATCGAGTGCCCTGGGCAGCCATCCGGTCCAGATTAGGCGTTTTGTACTGACTAGCCCCATAGCAACTCAAATCACCATATCCCACATCATCCATAAAAATGAGAACAATATTGGGATTTTGTGGCTTTTCAGCCGGGAAGCTACATAACGGGAATGATGCGACTGCAATTCCTGTTAAAAGCGATTGTTTCAATAGGTGTTTCATAAAGTATATTTTTTATTGTCAATAAAGAAAATAGTTTTTTCAGATTTGGCCTGCATTATTTCCTTTCGATAATCCAGGGGCTCTCTTTTTCAGCCTTGTTCAAAATCTCCTGTAATTCAGACCGGACTTTACCCTCTTTTTGAGAGATTGTTGTCAGCGGATGAAGTTCCAGCGGATCGTCCGCTAATTTAAAGAACCGGTTGTCACGGTAAAGTTTATATTCGATGGTCTGTGCAAAACGGTTTCGGTTTTCGCTTGTTTTGCCCCATTGAGGATCGTAATGTACGAAAGCGGTTTCTCTTGTTGGGACGTTTCCTCCTTTCAGCACCGAAAGGAAACTTATACCGTCAATGCCTTCAGCAGGCTTTAATGTTCCAGCGGCTTCGATAAGGGTGGGGAGAAAATCGGAAAATTCGATGAGCGGTTCATAAACCCTTCCCTTTCCCATGAATTTTGGCCAGCTGGCAATCAGGGGAACATGTACCCCTGCGTTGATG
>JANONW010000205.1:0-1567 GCA_031421065.1 Prolixibacteraceae bacterium | reverse complement strand
AGTGCCACCGGCTGCTCTGATTGCCAGTCAAGGTTGTGCACGATCTGCCCGTCGGGGGAAACGAGTGCCAGCTCGCCATAAGGGTGCTCGTGCTCCATGTAGCGCGCCTCACGCCCGGCCAGCAGACCGGCGCGCGGGCAGCAGGTCCACAGCGGCTGCTCGGTGGCGGCACAGGCCTGTAGCACCGCGTCCACCGTCGTGTAATCCAGCAGCCGTTCCAGCGTGCGGATGGTCGGGAAGATAATGAAGAAATCGCCTGCCTGGTGCCGTGCCAGGGCCGCGCTCGGGCGCACCCAAACCGGTTCAAATTGTTCCGCCTCATCCGCCACCGGCGTTTGCCCTTCGGGCATGCGCGCCACCAGAAACGGCACGTCAAAACGGCGCGGTAAATCGCGGTCGGTGATCCAGTGCGCCAGCACAAACACCTCATCGGCAGCCAGCCGCAGGCCTCTGCGCTGGCATTGGGCGGTAAACGGTGCGGCGCGGTCCAGCGCTGCAATGTCACTGTGGTCGGCGCCGCTACCGTCGGCGTGGCGCGCCAGCAGCACGCCCAACTCTTCATAACTCTCGCGAATGGCGGCAATGGCCTGCGTCAGGTGCAGATCACTTTGCATCGCTCGTCGCTTGGCCTGGCCGTGGCTGGCCGCATCAAGAAGGTCAATGCCACCGCCCGGAAACACATAAGCACCCGGGACAAAGCTGGCGCTCGTGGAACGGCGCGTCATCAACACTTCAATGCCGCCAGCAGAGTCGCGCAGCAGCAGCACCGTGGCGGCGGGGCGCGTGGCGACGGGTTCGCGCTGCGGGTGGAGAAGTTGGGTGGGTCTTGCCATGCTCGATTTTAGGGATAATTCCCCATGCGAATCCGTTTTACAAAAATGCAGGGCGCAGGCAACGACTTTGTCGTGCTTGACGAGACCGTGCAGCGGCTGGGACTGTCTACGGCACATTACCGCTTGCTGGCGGATCGCCATTTCGGTATCGGTGCGGACCAGATTTTGACCGTGCGCCCGGCGTCGGCGCCGGACATTGACTTTGAGTATGTGATTCACAACGCAGATGGTGCCGAGGTGGAGCAGTGCGGTAATGGCGCGCGCTGCTTTGCGCGCTTTGTGCGGGACCAGGGCTTGACCCGCAAGGATACGCTGCGGGTGCAGACGTTGGGCGGCGTGATCGAGCCCCAACTCAGGCCCGATGGTCAGGTGACGGTCAACATGGGCGGGCCGGTTTTTGAGCTGGCTGAGCTCCCGTTTGATGCCACCGGCCTACAGCCGCAAGCGTCAGGGCGTTGGCAAAAATGGCCTTTAGCGCTTGTCGATGGAGCCACAGACACTACTGTTTTTGTAGCGCTGGTATCGATGGGAAACCCGCACGCCGTGCAACTGGTGGACGATGTGGACACGGCCCCGGTAGTGATGCAAGGTGCGCTGATTGAGCACCATCGCCGCTTTGCCCAGCGGGTGAATGCGGGTTTCATGCAGGTAGTGGACCGTGGCCATATTCGGCTGCGGGTGTTTGAGCGTGGCGCCGGTGAAACGCTGGCCTGCGGCTCTGGCGCCTGCGCGGC
>JANONW010000204.1:0-1711 GCA_031421065.1 Prolixibacteraceae bacterium | reverse complement strand
CCAACTGCGGTCGCCCGTGGGCAACAAGATCGAACGTCGGATCGATTTCCCGGGCAGCCCCCTGAATTGTCGAGAGTGCTTTAATCAGAAACACCAGATCCGCCGGACAACGAATACGATACCGACGCATCAGTGCAAAGAACTCGTTCAGTAATCCGGCCATGTCGAGCGATTCGATTGTGCCGCGTTCGAAGCGCGCAATGAAACTCCATGCATCGCGGCGGAACGCGCGATCAAATTTCAACGCCTTATTGGCGTCGCAAAGTGACATTGTCGCTTCAAGAACTTTGTCCAGATCCGAGTTGATCACTGACATCACGAGGGTCGCTAATGACTGCATCGTCTGTCGATCAATCCGTCCGGTCATGCCGCAATCGATGAAACAGATCCCACCATCGGCGGTGGCGAAGATGTTTCCGGGATGCGGATCAGCATGGAAAAATCCGTGCTCAAGGCATTGCCGAAACACGGCCTCGGAGCCCTTTTCGACGATCGTTCGCCGATGCGCCGGCGACATCGTCGAGAAATCTGTTTCAGACAGCAGCGTGCCCTGCACATGTTCCAGCGTGAGGACTCGACGAGTTGTTGAAGCCCAGTAGACGATCGGGAAATGAATCTTCGGGTCATCGGCAAAGTTCTTGCGAAATCGATCCGTGGATCGACCCTCGTAAAGCAGATCCACTTCGCGCGACAACTCCTGCTGAAACTCGCGAACCGTTTCTTTGGGACTATACCCCATTTCGCTGATGCGATTTTCTGTCAGGCGAGCCAGCTCCGTCAGAATATCGATGTCGGACTCGATAACTTCTTCAATCCCGGGCCGCACAATTTTCAGGACAACATTGGTACCGTCCTTCAGCACAGCACGATGAACCTGCGCGATCGAGGCTGCGGCCAGAGGTACTTCGTCGATGGACTGAAAATGCTCGTCGAGTTTGTCGCCAAATTCTTCTTCAAGGCGTTTGCGGATTTCGGCATAAGGCACGGTCGGACACTTCGAGCGCAGGCTTCGCAGTTCGTCGGCGAGTTCCGTGGGCACCAGGTCCGGGCGCGTGCTGAGCACCTGCCCCAGTTTGATAAACGTGCCGCCCAGTTCCTCCAGCGCTTCCCGGACACGCACGGCGAACGGTTTGGCAGGTGTGGCCAGTTCCGGCTTTGAACGCAGCAGGATTTCCTGACCGCGTTCGATCATGCGTTCGATGCCGGTATCCGACAGGAATTGCCGAAACCCGTGCTTCGCCAGGACCGCGATGACTTCAGCCGCACGTTTTGTGTTTCGGATACCGCGCCGGATGCCGATGGGATCACTCACGACTTCTGTTCCACAGAATTATCCGCGCCAGTCGTCTCTGCAATTTTATCTTCAGACTTCTTTCGACGATCGGGATCAAGTAATTCCGCCGCGCCCGCCAATGCCCCGCTCACAAAACTTAGCAACGCGCCAGCGGTGAGCTGACTGCCACGCAGTGCCGTGCCTGCGGCTGCTCCCGCAGTCTGGATCGGGTGCTTTGCCAGCGCTTCCAGCGACGAAGCCACCACGGGTTTGGCAGCGGCCATGGTTTGTTCCGCATGCGACTTTGCGTTTTGATACGCTGAGCCGGTTTCTGAACTGACGCGCCCCGCGAAGTACTTCGCGGTATCGACCAGAATCTCTCCGATGCTGCTCAAATCCTTCTTCGCACGTTCGACGTCTTCGGTCGCAAATCGTTGG
>JANONW010000203.1:0-6327 GCA_031421065.1 Prolixibacteraceae bacterium | reverse complement strand
TTGATAAATACATAGAATTATGAAGGCGCTGCATGGGGATTACGTGCAACCCAGACTTCATGCTGGGTCGTACCGACCACATGAAGTCCTATTTATTATGGTGCGTATCTTCAGGTATGATGCGTCGAAGTATGACAAGGAATTGAGATACTTTGGCTGATCGCCGCCAAGTCCGCCAGGTTTTGGATACTTGGCGCCGGTGTTCTCCGGAGTCCAGTAGTCTGCCTTTATATTTCCCCTGCGTCCGGTCAAAATATTGAGGTACCCATTTGCTCCATATGGGGTGGCGATGAGTAATCCACCGCTTTTAAAGGCGCCGACCGTGCTTAGGTCAAATCCTTTATACGATACACGGGTATTGAAACCTCCCTGAAAATCTGGTTCCATGCTCATAATTTGCCGGTCGGCAGCTCCAATTATTCTTGTCGGTGTACCATCGGCGTTGAAATCTCCGGTATATTTTACTTTAATCATACCCACATTTCCACCCGGTTCATATTTTAGCAGATTAGCATCTCCTTCTTGCCAGAGTCCTACGGCCTCGTAGTCATAGATTACATCAATGGGCTGGCCTACAAACCACCAGTTGCCTTCGTCCTTTGTTTGTCCGGAAGCAAGAGCTGTCAGCTTGTTTCGGTTGGCATACAGGTTGATGCCGGCTTCCCATGTCCAACCGTTGAGGTTGTTCAATATCACGCCGTTGAGCGAAAATTCATACCCTTTGTTTTCGGATTCGCCTACATTCGCCATATAGTTGCTAACGCCAGATGTGGAAGGCAAATTAACTCTAAACAGAAGATCGTTGGTTTTTGTATGATAATATTCGATGGTACCCGACAGTCGATTTTTCAGGATGCCAAAGTCCATAGCATAGTTCATTGTTGAAGAATATTCCCATCCTAAATTGGGATTTGGCAATTCGGTTACAAAGTATCCCGTAGCAAATGTATTGCCAAAATTGTAAGGCCTGGTTCCTAATCGTCCAAGTGTTGAATAGGGGTCAATAGACTGGTTGGAGGCTATTCCATATCCTACACGCAGTTTCATCATATTTATCAGGGAGACATTTTTCATGAAAGATTCGTTATGGAGATTCCATCCTGCCGATACAGCAGGATAGGATACCCACTTGTGTCCTTCTGCTAACCTTGAAGAGCCATCGTAGCGATAACTTGCTGTCAGCATATAGCGGTTGTCGTATGAGTACATCAAACGTCCCATCCCGGATTACTATTCAAAGAGTTAAAATAAACAGGACGGATCCATATTGCGGACTCGTCCTGTTTATTTTACTTAATCAACGTTGATTTGTTCTAATGTTGACCTTCAAGTTTAAATTTTTCTATTTTTATACCCTAAAAATCGCACTTTTAATTTTTATCTAATGGAACTTCAGAAACTGATCCAAAAACAAAAAGACAAACTTCAAAATATCCTTGCAAAGCCAGAGCTGGCTTTGGGCGAAATCATGTTCAACAACAACGATTGCCAGGTGCTTTCGCAATCGGCAGTCCGCTTTGAGTTAATTGCAGATTCTGCGGATTCCAAGTCTCCGAAGGAATGTTCGCTTGATATTGAAGATGAGGATTTAATACCTTCGATAAATGGCGAACGTTCGGGTTGGGAACGGGTTTCGTATGCATGCCTGCTCGAAATTGAGAACGAACTGCGGTTCCTCGACCACAAAGAACCGGTAGAGCATAAAAAATACACCCGCGAAGGGATGATCAAGCGGGTGATGCAGGAACGCCGTATGAAAGCTGATAAGGCGAAATACCGCATAAAATGGGCCGCGAACATATACGGCGACCATTTTCTGACCAACGAAAACGGCGTAAAGTACAAAATCTTTTTGCGCGACTTCGAAAATGAAACCGGCTATAGCGACAGCATGGATTCGCGCCTCAACAAATTAGGCACCACCAAGCACATCATGTTTGCCTTTCAGCAATTGAAAGATAACAAGGCGCTTTTTGCCCAATTGGATAAAACCTGCCCGTTTATCGAGGTTTTTTGTGACCCTCGGAACAACTACAAAATAAGCTGGTCCTTCCCCCACCCGCTACCAATCGACGAACAATCACTGATTTCCCGATATTTCAAAAAGGCCACATTTATAGAGGACGAAGAATTGAAAGGCTTTCTGGGCTTTTTTGAAGAATCGGCTGATTTTCCAATGATCCATATCCGTTCCGAAGTGCGCGAAAAAGTGGAATCGGCTTTTGAACAGGACATGCTCGAAAAATTACGGCAAAACTGGAAGCCCGACTTTTCCGACATCAATGCCGAATTATACAATTATCAGAAAGAAGGGATTGAATTCGCCTTGTTCCGTAAAGCGGCTATCATTGCAGATGAAATGGGTTTGGGAAAAACGATTCAGGCCATCGGGACTGCCGTACTTAAAAAGCAGATATTCGGGTTCAAAAAAGTATTGGTCGTTTGCCCGGCTTCGCTTAAAGGCCAGTGGAAAAAAGAAATTGAAAAATTCAGCGAAGAAAAAGCCCTGATCGTAGAAGGGGTTCCGGATGAACGTGCAAAACAGTACCGCGACACCGAACACTTGTTTTTCATCGTCAACTACGAAACCATCCTGCGCGACCAGCTGGCCATCAATAAAGCGGGGATTGACCTGCTCGTTCTGGATGAAGCGCAGCGGGCCAAAAACTATGAAACAAAAACAGCGGCCTCGATCAAACGACTTGATTCCAAGCATGTTTTGATCATAACCGGTACGCCTATCGAAAACCGGCTGATCGATATTTTTTCGATTGTCAGCATCATTGATCCCCAATTTTTTGGCCCGCTCTGGGAATTTTCTTACCAGCATTGCCTGTTCGACCCCGAACGCCGCGACAAAATAAATGGCTATTACAACCTGCAACAGCTCCACCGAAAGCTTGGGCAAATCCTGATCAGGCGCGAAAAACGAAAGGTACTCGATCAGTTGCCCAATGTGCAACAAACCAATATCCCTGTCAACCTTTCGCCCCTGCAAGCCGACTACCATGCTTCGTACTCAAAAGGGATAGCCAGCATTATCAGGAAAAAGTTCCTCACCCCGTACGACTTACAAAAATTACAATTGTTGCTGGCCAGCATGAGAATGGTGTGCGACTCGACCTACCTGATCGACGAAGAAACCAACGAATCGCCCAAATTGGAAGAACTAAAATACATCCTTCTCGAAAAATTGGATGTCCCGAATTCTGACCGGAAAATCATCATTTTTTCAGAATGGGTGAAAGTCCACAAGCTGATTGGCAAGATGTTGCGAGAGAATAACATTGGGTTTGCCGAACTCAACGGTTCCGTCCCGGTGAAACTGCGTGGCGAGCTCATCAGAAAATTTGAAACCAACTCCCATTGCAAGATTTTCCTGTCAACCGAAGCCGGAGGGTCCGGGCTCAACCTTCAGGTAGCCGATACCCTGATCAATTTTGAGCTTCCGTGGAACCCCGCCAAAAAGAACCAGCGCATTGGCCGGATCGACCGTCTGGGGCAAAAAAGCAATAAGCTCACCATTTTTAATTTCATTACCCGCAATTCGATCGAACAACAAATTGCTTCCGGATTGTTGATCAAGCAAAACCTTTTTGATGGCGTACTGGACAGTTCGAGCACAACCAATTATGTCGATTTCTCAAGCAAGGGCCGTTCGCAATTCATCCAACAACTCGAAGAGTTTATTGCTGAATCGGAAAAAATTGCGTTGGAGGATGATCTGGAAAAGGTAGCCACCTCTGTAAATGCTGCCGAAAATGTAACAGAAAAATTGCCTGAACCGGATGAAATCGACCTTTCAGAAGAAGCAATTGAAAATATTCCTGAAACTGTAAACGAAACCCAAACATCATCGCAACAAACAGTTGCAGAAGAAAAAGCGAAGGAAATTGAGCAAGTGATGAACAGCGGTATGCAATTCCTTGCCGGTCTGTTCAAAATGTCCACTGGGAAAGACCTCGGTTTAAGCGGTCAATCCGTCGAAATCAATAAGGAAACCGGTGAAGTGGTAATGAAATTTAAGCTGCCGGTTTAATTTGTTACCGGAACCAGTTTCACAATTATCCCTGGGCTTTCCATGGCAACATAGATATATCCGTTGGGACTCATGGTTACATGCCGCACACGTCCGGCATTTTCGAGCAATTTTTCCTGTTCGGTAACTCTGCCACCTTTGAGATGAACACGTTCGAGGTATTTAAAACTAAGCGAACCGTTCAGAATATCGCCTTTCCATCCCGGATATTTATCGCCAACCACAAATTTCATGCTGCTTGGGCCAATCGAAGGGGTCCACTGGAAAATCGGTTGTTCCATTCCAGCCCTGGCAGTTTCTTTGGTAATAATGGTCCCATCGTAATTAATCCCGAAAGTGATCTCCGGCCAGCCGTAATTGTTGCCTTTGCCAACCAAATTGATTTCGTCGCCGCCACGCGGGCCATGTTCGTTGTTGTAAATCAGGCGGCTAACCGGATGAATGTCGATTCCCTGAGGATTGCGGTGCCCATAAGAATAAATAGTTGGCATGGCTCCGGGGGTTTTCACAAATGGGTTATCCTGTGGAATGCGTCCGTCATCATAAATGCGGTGTATTTTTCCACAATGATTTGTCAGTGTTTGTGCATTCGATTTGTTGCCTCGTTCGCCAACCGAAAAGAACAAATAACCCTGATCGTCGAAGACCATACGGCATCCAAAATGAACGCCCGAGTTTGTATTTGGAAAAGCCTTGAATAGTTCCTGATGTCCAACCAACTGGCCATTCTTTAATTTCGCCCTGAAAATGGCAGTATTCCCACCTTTCCCATCTGTCGCCTTTTGTGAATACGAAATATAAATCCAACCATTTTGCTGGTATTTAGGATGCAAAACAATATCGAGCAACCCACCCTGTCCGTGTGCCATAACTTCAGGAACTCCGGAAATAATCGCTTTTAATTTACCACCACTGAAACGGAACAATTGTCCGCTGCGTTCGGTCACCAGCAAATCACCGTCAGGCAGAAATGCGATTCCCCATGGAACATCCAGGCCTTTGGCAACAGTATCGATCCGGAACGCCTGATGTTTGGAACGAACCACAGCCGGAAACTTTACCGCGACCGGCGTTTCCTTTTTATTTTTAATTTCGGTTAAAATGTAGTTTGAAATGGCTTTCATTTCGGCATCCGAAAAAGCTTTTTCGAACGAAGGCATTCCCAAAACCGGAATCCCGTATTTGATGACCGGTGTCAGATCATTTCCGGCGCTATACGCTTCCCATGTGTTTCCGGCAAAGCGTTCCATATTGTTGCCATGACAACCGGCACAATATTGCTGAAAATTATCTTTTGCCGAAGGTTGTGCCGACAAGGCAACTGAATGATTTTCAGGACTGGAAGGAGCCGATCCCTGAAAAACAAGGAATAAACCAGCCAATAGAAAAAGTGAAAAACTTAGAATAACAAATGGTTTCATAGTTGGATCGATTTTAATGTTGATTGTTTAAGAACAGCAAAACCGCCTATTTGTTGAAAATCATTGCAGGGAAAAGGAAAATATAATTTACTTTGTTGTACGTGGAAAAGTATCAGCTAAATATAAAGTTAAAAGAAGGCAATCCTGCCGCCTACGAGGAGTTGTTCAAACAAACTTTTCCACGTATGCTGAATTATTGCAAGCTTTTTGTCCACGATCAGGAGCAGGCAAACGATCTGGTTCAGGCGTGTTTCATAAAGTTATGGGAAAAACGATCATCGATCAAAACCTTACAATCGGTTGAAAGTTTGTTGTTTGTAATGCTCCGAAACAAATGTCTGAACTATCTTCGCGATCAGAAACTTCACACCATTGAAAAAGAAATCGATTCGATTGGAGAAAATGAACTCCAGCACCTTTTTCAACTTGATTTTATCGGCAAAGAAGAAACAAGCCTTGAAGAACAACTGATTGTGGCAATACGCGAATCGGTTGAGAGATTGCCTGAAAAGCGAAAAATTGTATTCACCAAATCAAAACTTGAAGGCAAAAAAAACAAGGAAGTTGCCGATGAACTGGGGATTTCAGTCAAAGCCGTTGAGAAGCGCCTACATCAGGCCAGGGAACAAATCAGAAAAGAGATGCTACTTAAGTTCCCTCTTCTGGCAGTTCTGATCTCGATGATGCTGAAGTAGATAACAGGCAAAATTTGCTGTTGTATTATTCTTTATTGAAACTGTTAAAACCACCTCCTTTGGTGGTGGTCATGTATAAATTGGCTTTGCCTGAAAATTATTAATTTCGTGACATGAGTGAATATAAAAAATTAAGTCATGTCATTTATCGATGTACCTACCATATAGTCTG
>JANONW010000202.1:0-4358 GCA_031421065.1 Prolixibacteraceae bacterium | reverse complement strand
GAGGAATTTATCAGGTTGATAAGAGGTTAAACTATTTTAGAAATTGCAAACAAACCGGTGATTCATTTTGAACTTTTATGCCTGTATATTTAAGTTTTCCTGTAGTCTCATCCACTTTAAAAACAGTGATATCATTGCTTCTCTGATTGGCAACCAGCAAAAACCGGCCGGTTGGATCGAGGGTAAAATTACGTGGCCAGTTTCCCTCAACAGAAGCAGTTTGGATCATTTCAAGCCTTCCATTCAACAGATCGCGCTTGAAAACGGCAATGCTGTTATGTCCGCGGTTCGATCCGTAAACAAAACGGCCATCTGCTGAAACGTGAATGTCTGCACACCAGCTTTCACCTGAAAAATCTTTCGGCAGGGTTTTGATGGTCTGAACTTCTTTCCATACCCCACCGTATTTCATCAGAACTGTAATTGTGGAGCTTAACTCGTTGATAACATAAATAAATTGCCCGTCAGGAGAAAAATCGAAATGACGCGGGCCGGAACCCGGTGCCAGTTTCACAAATGGTTGGGCATTGGGCGAAAGAGGTTTGTTGCCTGATCCAACCTGATAAATTTTCAACTGGTCGATACCCAAATCGGCTGCGTACAAAAGTTTTCCTGAAGGATCAAACCGGGCAGAATGGGCATGTGGTCCGGTTTGGCGGCCAGGAAACGGCCCGCTTCCCGAATGTTGGACTGTCTGCACAATTTCCGAAAGACTACCATCAGGAAGAACATCGAAAAAGGAAAGGTTTCCGCCTGAATAATTCGAAGTAACCAATTTCTTTCCATCCTGAGAAATGCTCACGTGGCATGGATTTGCACCATAGGTAAGAACACGGTTGAGCAAACTTAGATGACCGTCTTTTTCAATCCGAAAAGCAGAAACGCCTCCGCTGTGTTTCTCATCAAGATTATCGACCTCTCCAACCGAGTACAAATACTTTTTATCGGCCGAAATGGCAAGAAATGAAGGATTATTGCTTACGACAGGTATTTTCAGATCAACAAGTTTCCCTGTACGATCGTCGAACGAATACACAAAAATAC
The DNA here is from genome assembly GCA_031421065.1 of Prolixibacteraceae bacterium. Taxonomy (GTDB): domain Bacteria; phylum Bacteroidota; class Bacteroidia; order Bacteroidales; family Prolixibacteraceae; genus Aquipluma. The sequence continues at coordinate 3,314 of JANONW010000202.1, read as the reverse complement.
CATCGGCCAAGCCTTTTGTGTAGGTACCGACATACATGATGTACTTTTTTGCCTGGGCAGGCATCCCAAGAATGGAAATGCCGAATACAAACAGCAGAATTAGTTTCATAGTATAATTTTTTTTGTGCTCCTGATTAACAAATTTGAAATTGCATTGTTTTACTTAAAACGAATTCAAATTTATAAAATTATAGCTATGAAATTACGAAACATTTTTCTCTTCATGATGGTATTAATTGGATTATCAGTTAACTCCCAAACCCTCACCAAAATCTGGACGACTTCCGGAGGTCTCAAAACTCCTGAATCTGCTTTGTTTGATGAAAAAACAAACAATGTTTATGTGACCAATATTGATGGCGATGCATCGACAAAAGATGGGAATGGCTTTATTTCAATACTTGATTTAGACGGAAAAATAAAAAACTTACATTGGGTTACCGGCTTGAATGCCCCAAAAGGTCAGGCTATTCACAACGGAAACCTTTATGTTTCCGACATTGATGAACTTGTGGTAATCAGCATCAAAGACGGAAAAATAACCAGCAAAATCAAGCTTGAAAACGCAAAGTTCCTGAACGACGTTACAGCTTCAGAAGACGGAACTGTATTTGTTACCGACATGCGCGACAATAAAATTTATGTACTTGAAAATGGAAAATTAGTCCTTTGGCTCGAAGACAAGCTAATCACCAATCCTAATGGTTTATGGGCAGAAAAAGGGAAACTCTACATCGGGACCGGACAGATCATTGAAGCTGACATTAAAACAAAAGCGCTGAAAGTTTTGGTTGACAATTGTGGAGGTATCGACGGAATAGAAAAGATGGAGAACGGGGAATTTATTTATTCAAACTGGCCCGGTCGCATTTTTGTAACCAAAGGAACTGAGTCGATTAAATTATTGGACACTGTTGGCAAACAAAATACCGCCGACATTGATTATGTGCCAGTCAAAAAATTGGTATTGGCACCTACTTTTTCTGGTAACAGTGTTGAAGCATATAAACTCAATTCATAAATACAGAAACTATTATGGACAAACCTTTAATCGCGTCAAAAAAACCTGCACAGGTAACGCTTGAACCCGGATCATTTTTCTGGTGCGCATGTGGAAGAAGTTCCAATCAACCATTTTGCGATGGGTCGCACCGCGGAACAAAATTTACACCGGTACTATTTAAAATTGCAGAAAAGCAGGAAGTATGGCTTTGCCAGTGCAAAAACACAAAAAATCCACCGTTTTGCGACGGAACGCACAAGACACTTTAAATAAGCAGAAGTTATTTCCAGGAAAAGGATTCGGTCATAAAAAGATCGGATCCTTTTATTTTATATATTTAAGTATCCGCCGGAATTCCGTAGGTTTGTTTTTGATCTGCAAAAAAACCTAACTTTGTTAAAACCTGTTTTGATATGGATCTTCAGATAAATTTATCGCCCTGGCTTGTTTATACTGTGGTTTGCGCACTTCTCGTTTCTATGTCGGTGATCGTATATTTGATAATCAGGATGAATAAATTAGATCGCGAAAAACGGACATTTAAAGAAAAATTTCAGGATATTAAAGATAAATACAACCAGATAGAACTCGAAAATTTGGATTCGAGGCTTAATCCACACCTTTTCAAGAACATACTCAACTCCGTTCAGTCACATGCTTACCAAACCTATTTTGCACTCGATAAACTTTCTAATGTACTTGATTACATCCTGTACGATAGCCGAAGCAAGTTCGTAACCCCAAAGCAGGAAGTTGAGTTTGCGCTCAATTTGATTGAAATCAACAAAATTAAGCTAAGCCCGCTCTTTGATTTGAAAGTAAAATTAAAGATCATAGAAAATGAACCGTTGTATCATCAGCACCTTCTGGCTCCCTTTATTTCGACCGATCTGATTGAAAATGCATTTAAACACGCTGATCTGCAAAGTCCGGATGCGTTTATTTCGATTATTTTTGAGTTTTACAACAATACCTTTAGCCTGACAGTTGCGAACCGGATATCAAAAAAAGCTCCCATCAGGAAAGAAAAAAGTGGTTTTGGAATCAACACGCTCGAACAACGCCTGAAAATCATTTACAATGATCATTTCAAATTCGACCGATTTACAGAAGACAACATTTATATTGCTCATTTAAAAATTGACCTCCTTGAATACAAGGCTAAAATGCTTGCTGCTGGACGATGAGTTGCCCGGACTTTCATACCTGAAACTGCTTTGTGAACAAATGCCTGAACTCGAAGTTGTTAGGGCCTTTAACGATCCCGGAATATTCCTCAGAGATTTTCCTGAATTGGATTTCGATCTTTGTATTCTTGACATCGAAATGCCAGGTATCAATGGTATTCAGATGGCCGAAATGCTCAAAGATAAACCTGTAATTTTCACAACTGCTTACAAAAATTACGCAACTGATGCTTTCGACCTTAATGCAATCGACTATGTTATAAAACCAGTAAAATTCGAACGGCTTCAACAAGCTATAAACAAAGCGATTCAAAGAATTAGTACTGAAAATAAAACCAGTAAACTCATTCAATTGAATACCAACAAAGGGATCGCATTTTTAGATACCAACCAGTTAGTTTATGTCAAAACATCCGAAATCGATAGCCGGGACAAGACTGCACTTATGGAAAACGGAACAACCCTGCAACTGAAAAACATTACTTTTGAAAAACTCATTTCGCTTTTACCTCCAGAAGAGTTTTGCCGGGTCAATAAAAAAGAACTGATTGTGCTCAGCAAGGTTCTATACTTTTCGAACAACCAAATTACGCTTAATATTTCCCACCAATCCGAAAAAACACTTGTACTGACCTTAGGCGAAACGTATCGAACCGAATTCATCGGCAAAATAAACCGGTAGTTTATTACAAAATTTGACCATCTCATTACATTCTGCACAATTACTGTTAGATAGCTTTATTTTCTTCGGAATTTTTACTTCATATTTGAATTGGAATACGATATCATTAGGCAATCATTTATTGTTTAAAGTATGAAAACCAAAATACCTTATTCAGGATTTGACTTAAAAAAAGGAAAGTGCAAATGCTGCGGAGAAAAGTCAAACAAAATATTAATTGATGATGGTCGTTGCACAGATTGTATCGAAGAAGAAAATTTTTTCGAGCAAATCATGAGAAAAAGAAATAAAACAGTAAATATAGACTTCGTTAGAATGCGAAAAATGTGTTTAAACTCTGCTACATATCTGTGTTAACATGAGGTATTTGCAATATTACTGAACATTTTGTCCATTTTTAAAAGCATATAAAACTGGACATTTAAACAACACAGGTTGGAAT
>JANONW010000201.1:0-1602 GCA_031421065.1 Prolixibacteraceae bacterium | reverse complement strand
CGTAATTATTGTTCTCAGTTACTTTCATCTTTTTTCAGTTGTCGGAATTGTCCCGCCCCATTGCAGCCAACGTTGGTGTATGAAACGTGGCTGGGTTTTCGAAGCGGAGTCCTGTCCCACGTGACCGAACGAAATTAAGAAAACCAAACTACAAATTTACACTGTACCCCAGCCATGTTTTATACATTTTGTTATGCACTGTGCTGCGCTTGCACTACTCGTAATCACACGGATACCAGGGCTTTGGTTGTGTGTCGGCATGTATGGCAATGACATTGGTGTGGTATGCGTTGGTTAAAAATGAAATCCTATCTGAACTCCAACAGAACGGTTACGAATATACTCGTTTAATGACTGCCCATTTCCTGTTACTATTGAATTCTCCGCAACTTTTATTAACCCGTAATAGTAATTAAACAGTAAGTAAGGTCTCATTGGCATAGACAGTAATTTGCCGCCTACTTTCAAATTGAGTCCGATATCCGAGCTGGCTAGTGAAGGACCGGTGTAATAGTCACTATAATTCTGAGATATAATACGACTAAGCCTTAAATTAGCTGAACACCAAAATGCTAGATCATTAAACGATACTTTATAAGAGGATCCACCCTCTAAACTAAGATAGGAAAGATCAATTTGCTTAATAGAATAAACAGTGCCTATTTGTCTCCCAGCATTGAATGAATTTTTGTTTAATCCTATGCTAAAAGTAAATCCCCACGGCTTGTCTAAAAAGAAGTCCTTATTGAATCCCAATTGGTATGTCGGAATAGATTTTTTGAAGCCATCCTCGTTAAAGATAATAAATGTCGGGTGCGCTAAATTTAAACCAATATTGAAACTTAAACTTTTTTTTGAATCCTGACAGTAAGCATATTGAGAACACAACATAGTTGTGATCCCAATAATAAGGGAAAATATTCTCATCCTTATTCCGAGGATTAGTAGACACCAGAATAGGAACAAGTACAACCGTCTCTTCCCCAGCCTTGACCCTGACTGTTAAAAATTGATGGAGGATTAGTTTCGGTATATTGGTAATTGGAGATAAAAGGCCATCTAATTTCATTTTGCGTTCCATTAGCCTGAATAGTTTTTCCATCTGACCCCCAACTTGCTTGATATGAAACACTTCCAGCTAAAGCACTTGTATCAAAATTTCTATCCCAACCCCATACAGTTCTTCTAAATGATTTTACTTTGAATCCATGATCCAAAGCGAAAGTCCCAGTTGGTCCTATGAAATAGGTAATTACGTCTTCATATAACCTTACTCTGTAGCGATCAGCTGTTCCAGTACAACTATTGACAGCAAAACTGCCTGTTACAAAACGAGAACTCTCATTATGTTCCTTACGAACATGATGTAGTTTGTATTCTGTGACGCCTAAAGGTAAACTTTTCGACTCCTGTACTTCCTTTAATGCGTAGGAAATTTTTGTGTTCAAGATCATATTCAAATTTAAAGAATTTATTTGGATATTTTATTGGTGGAGTCTGGTAAATGGCTCTTTTGCTTGCTTTGGTGTCGCGGTGGGTTTGAGCGGCAAGCAAATGTGCCAATGCGGGTGGCCACCACTCTGTCCGCGCGGCATTGTGCAT
>JANONW010000200.1:0-2384 GCA_031421065.1 Prolixibacteraceae bacterium | reverse complement strand
AATATTGTTGGGTTTGTTAATATTCTGGAAGCCTGCCGGCATAATAAAATTAAACATTTGGTTTACGCCAGCTCTTCAAGTGTTTACGGCAACAGCGACAAAATGCCCCTTTCGGTTAGCGATTCTGTCGATAACCCAATCAGTTTATATGCTGCCACAAAAAAGAGCAACGAACTTATGGCATACACTTACAGCCACTTATTCAATTTCCGTACCACGGGATTGCGCTTTTTCACCGTTTACGGTCCCTGGGGACGACCCGATATGGCGCCAATTCTCTTTGCAGATGCCATTTCCAAAAGCAAGCCCATCAAGGTTTTTAACCATGGCAACCTTGAACGTGATTTTACCTACGTTGATGATATTGTTGAAGGCATAGTTCGTGTTATTGATTGCACTGCTCCTGCAAACCAGCAACCAGTGCCCAGCACCCAGCACCCAGTAACTCCTTATTCAATTTATAACATTGGCAACGGCAATCCCATTAAACTGATGAACTTAATAGAAACCATTGAAAACGCAATCGGCAAAAAAGCAAAAAAGGAATTTCTGCCCATGCAACCGGGTGATGTGTTTAAAACGTATGCCGATGTGAATGCCCTTAAAAAAGATTTTGGCTATTCACCCAGTACATCATTGAAAAAAGGAATAGGTGAATTCATTAAATGGTATAAATCATACTATAATCAATAATCAGATAACTACCATTTTTTAAAATCAAGTGATAGAAGTCTTTCAAAATAATAACCCGTAAATTCATAAAAAATAAATTTTGCTAATCTGCCGACAAATAAATAATTTCGTTAAAAAATCAATTATCATTTAAACATAAGTCTTATGAAGCCATTTACCAAATTCAAGCCATCTCTTTATGTACTTTTAGCGGTAATAATCTTTTTATTGCTAAGTCCTCAGGTAATTTATGCTCAAAATGTGCCTCCAGCCATAATGATTCAGATAAATGCTGAGCTTCAAAAACGTGGCCTTACTGAAACTGAAGTGCGAACACGTTTATTACAGGAAGGGATCGACCTGGAGAAAGTTCCGCCGGCAGAATTACCTCAATATCAGGAAAGGATTACTGCAATATTAGACAAAATGGAAGCAGAGAAAAAAGCCGCTACAGGCAATGTGGCCGGAGCAGTAACACCAGCCAAAACCGAACCTGTAATTATTGAATCGGGACCAGCCATAATTGAAACAATTGAAACCAAAACTACAAAAGATGAAGCTGTTGCTGAAGCAGCACAACGTGTAATACAAGCTTCAGCAGTAAAAGAAGAAGGCCCGGCAGCAATTTACGGGCATTCTTTATTTGCAGATCAAACCCTCGATGTTTTCCGCACTACCGATGGGGCGCTTGCACCTGACAGTTATATCCTGGGAGCAGGTGACGAGATTCGGATTACCATTTTCGGGGCTTCTCAAACCGATATGCAATTAATGATCAACAGCGAAGGGTATATTCAACCAACCGGTATGCCTAAAATTTACCTTCAGGGAATCTCATTATTGCAGGGGCGTGAATTATTGTACAAACGGCTATCGACATCATACACATTCAGGTCCGACCAGTTTGCACTTACCATTGCAACAGCACGCACTGTAATGGTAAGTATTTTTGGTGAAACAAAAATTACCGGAGGATTTTCCATTTCGGCGCTTAATTCTGCTTTTAATGCATTGTCAGCCGCCGGTGGTCCTACCGATATCGGTACAGTGCGCAATATTCAGCTTTTACGTGGAAATAAACGCACTAACATGGATCTGTACGCTTTTATGAATGACCCTGCCATTCAGTATAAATTTGACTTGCAGCAGAATGATATTATTTATGTTCCTGTTGTGCAAAACCTGGTAGCCATTGAGGGTGCGGTGAAACGTCCCATGCGCTATGAAATGCTTTCGAACGAAACACTTGCCGATCTTATAAATTATGCGGGCGGTGTGAATGTAAACGTATATCCCGACTTTGTTCAAATCCAACGATATATCGATGGTGAAATCAGATTGCAGGAACATAACCTTTCTGAGGTTTTATCAGGAAAAATAAATGTTACCCTTCAAAATGGCGATATAATACGTATTAAATCTATCGAAAAACCTATAATGCAATTTGTTGAAATCTCAGGTAGCGTATATTATCCTGGAAGGTATGATTTAGTCGCTAATCCTACGCTGAATAGTCTGCTTGCCAATGCCCAATTTACAGTTCAGGCACGAAAAGATTTGATTTTTGTTGAGCGCACACGCCCCGATGAAACAGTAGAGGTACTTTCCGTTCCCTGGGTCGATTTGCAAGCTTCCGGCAAGGAATTTACACTGCAAAAACTTGACCGCGTACAGGTTCCAATTCTTGCTACCTATCGCGATGTTGCCACGAT
>JANONW010000199.1:0-28060 GCA_031421065.1 Prolixibacteraceae bacterium | reverse complement strand
TTAGTCAGTTTACAGCAATTTATGTCGGTGCCTTATTCTTTCTATACCGATGACATTGCAGATGACGCAATTACCACTTGGAAAATTCTGGATGGAACTATTCTAGCCAATGATATTGCAAACGCTAGTATTACCCAACCAAAAATAAAAATCAAAGCTCTTACAGTATTGCCTGACGCGTCTGCTACACTTACAGCTGCCGAAATGATAGATAACACTATATTTACCATTCGAGGAAGCGATTCCAGAACACTTACACTTACAACTGCAACTGCTGGGCTTCTTCTTGCTGGAATGCCAGGGGCTCAGGTAGGGTCGTGGTTTGAGTTCACAATAGTCAATACAGGTGATATAGGTTTCGGCACTGGTGGTATTATATTAGCTGCTGGTACAGGTGTAACTATTATTGGCAATGTTAGCACCAATCGTTCAATGACATACATAGCACTATTCACCAATGTTACTCCAACACAAACAGTTATAATTTTTAGAAAATAGATAAATTAAGAAAAAGCAGGGGTAGTGTTAAACATGTAAGGATGTTTTATTATACTCCGCTATTCATCAATATAGACTTAAAAATGGCTTTGGTGCATTAGCTTTAAATAATTCGTATGTTTTTTTTGATAAAAACTTCCAAGTTTTAAGCATCGTAGAAAGAACAGAACAAAAATATAAATATCGTATGTTTCAAATATTTGGTGAAGGGGAAACGTATTCCTTATTCAAGGAAAATTATTTGAATAAGAAATAAGTCGAAATATCACGTACCATATGAATAGAAAACGAAAAGCTCTTAAGCTCCCACTGTGTTTATTGTCAACGTAGAAAATGCAAGAAATTACAGAATCAATGGATAAAATAAACCTCAAATATGATAAAAGATTAGTTGCTTTTATTGATATTTTAGGATTTAAAGAAATTATTAAACAATCGGAGAAAGATTCATCAAAGATTGAGTTGATATATTCTGTATTAAAGTATTTGAAAAATTGGGAAGCTCCTGGAAATTGGGATTTGAAATTTGTCGAGATTGAGGAGGATGCGCAAAAAAAAGGCGTCGAGAATTTTGACATAAGTGGCCAAACAAATTGCACCGCTTTTTCAGATAGTATTGTTATTTCGGTACGAGTAGATAACAATGTAAATGAAATGGCATCAACTCTGATAGTAAATTTGGCATATATTGGAGCAATACTTCTTGAACAAGGTATTTTAATAAGGGGAGCAATAACCTTTGGAGACATAATACATTAGGGTAATGGAACTGTTTTTGGTCAAGGGTTAATTGATTCATATCAACTTGAAAGTAATTACTCAAAATATCCAAGAATCATATTGTCAGACAAATTGGTAGCCAAACTAAATTATCCTATTGAAACTAAAAGTAAACGCTATCCATATCATCAATATATAGATAGATTTTCGGATGGTTGTATAGGGTTTCATCAAATGATTTACTATCAAGTAATGGAAAGCTGGACTGAAATGACAAAAGAGAAACTTATTGATAGTTTAGCAAAGATTCGTAAAGTAATTATTGTTGGACTTGATATGAGTTTTGAAAAGTCTGAGGTTTTTGAAAAATATAAATGGTTAAAAGAACAATATAATAAATTGATAATATTGAGTGACTTTGATTTTAATTCAAAGACAGATGAGAATATTAAAATAAAAATCAGAGAATTAAATGAGAATATTTCTGGACATAATATTCATTATAAATTCACTGATGAAGCGTGGGAAATGATTAAAAATAGTAAAAATAAGGAATAAAGCCCAGCCCCTAATCGAGTAGGTGGCTGAACGAATTAAAAAAGAGGCAGGTATCTTAACCGGAGCTGTAGGAATGATAACAGAAGTTCAGCAGGCAGAAGACATTTTATCAAAAGGAGAGGCAGACCTTATTCTGATTGCACGGGAATCTCTTCGGGAACCCTATTTTGCTTTTAAGGCGGCACAAGTTTTAGGAGATGATGCTGACTGGCCGTTACAATACCTGAGGGCTAAATTGTAATTTTGATAATAAATTTTGATAATTTTATATAACTTTTCAGTCACCAATCGTATAAAAACATAAGCTCTATTGTAAAAAAATCACGATATGCGATACAGGTCAAACGATGTTTTGGTAGTGGTTCCTCTGACAGACGAGGGGAAAATTGTGTTAAAACAAGCCATCTATCTTCAGAAGATAATTTCTTTCCGAATATTCATTTTAAATGTAATTCCACCAATCTCCTTTTTTAACCGCCATTTTAATACACGGAAAGTTGAAGCATTAAAAAAAGAGACCTTGCAGAAACTTACTGATTTTGTAAAAGACTTTTTTGGAGGAGAAATTCCGGAAAAGGTAATTTTAAAAGTTTCGTCAGGCAATTTGGTTCCGACCCTAATAAAACATGGACAAAGAGAAGATTATTTATTCATGATCCTTAAACGGAGCATTTATCAGAAAGGTATCACAAACCTGCTGGATCAAAATGAGATTGATAAAATTATTGGACACTCACACTGCCCTGTACTGTCAGTTAATGAAGAATCAACTCGAAGTGAATTAAAAACCATATTGGTGCCAATTGATATTTCTGAAAATACCAAAAAGAAATTATTGTGGGCCAGTATGTTTGCAAAAAAGGCCAATGCAAAAATCCTGATTGTTTCGGCACTAAATGCCAATATTGATGTGCAAAAAAGTTTAGCTTTTAAAAATGCCGAAAAAATTAAGTCAATGCTTTCGGAAAGGGGAATTGAATCTGATCTGGAAATTATTAATGTGTATGGCCAGGTCATACATGAAATGGTTTTATCGTTTATCGCCACAGAAAAACCTGATTTAATTATCATCAGAAAACACCATGTCGTATCTTTCTTCAGTAATACTATCGGTGATTTTGCAAAAGAAATAATCCACGGATCCAATATTCCTGTATTTACTGTCAGTCAAAGACAAAGAGACATCGCGCATCAATTGCCTTAGTTTTCAATATCGAATTTGTTATTTCTTACAAAGTCATGTTTTAACTGGCATTGGTTTATAGTTTATCTGAGATGAAACGAGCCTTGAGGAATTCTTCCTCCCACAGAAGAATTCGTATGCTGGCGAGTTCCATCTGATAATTACAGGCCTCCAATACTATCGCAGATTAAAGTGCGACTGTTTGGTAAATCAGCCTTAAATTTGTGAGCGGAAAATGGGTTTCGGCTTGGTTTAAAAGTGAACATAATTCTTTTACTGCCTGGTTTGCCCTAGGTGTAGAAAGCGAATGTAACTTGATTGTAAGTGTGCGATTTTCATAACCTGATATCATATCCGCATCGCTTTTAAATATTTCTTTAGTATGATATTGCTTTATAAAGCCTCGTTGACTATCCCAATTGGAACTGCTTATGCGGTTTGGACGGGAATTGGAGCCGTTGGCACAGTGATTATGGGGATTGTTTTTTTCAAAGAGCCAACAGATTTTTGGAGGTTACTTTTTATTACAACATTGATTATTTCCGTTATTGGACTAAAAATCAGTTCGCATTAGAATTGAATGGGTATTCCGGAAATCATCACCCATGGCAAATACAATTCGTCACACTTTGGGAAAAATCCCGAAGGGATAATATGATTGTAGCAAAATTATAATCCTTTCACGCCTTCGGCGTTGAGGAACTGGTTAATGAAGTTTTTTTCGAATTATGCTGTATGGCCAAGAAATCCGATATTTAAAATTATCATACTTTTATTCTGTCATACTTTTAAAAACCAATTCAATTAAAGCCTTTAAATATGAAATATGAAATTTCAGAAACTGCCATTCAGCTCGCACGCGAAAATGAACTGGAATTTCCAATTCATCACGGTACCGTTAGTCAAATGCCTTTTGATGAGGCCGAATATGATGGCATTTATTGTTTCGCGCTCCTGCAATTTGTTCAAACAGGCCGATCGCCGCCAATTCCTGAAAAACTGCTATAATCAGCTCCGGAAAGATGGAATAATGGTTTTTATTGTGGTTTCGAAAGGTTACAAGAAACTATATGGAAACGGCAAATTAGTAAACAATGACCGGTTCTGGACCGAGAAAGGATTGACCGTTTTCTTTTACGATTCGGTATCAATCGAAAAAGAGTTTGCACCCTTTGGATTGGTCGAATACCGCGAAATTGACGAACCTGTCAAACATCTGGAAAACGAAGAGCCCATGAAGTTCTTTCAGGTAGTTTGTCGGAAAAAATGAGATCATATTTAAAAGTAGTCGTCTAAAGTATTGGAGTGCATCTAAATTAGATATACTTTTGGAGTATAAAAATAAAATATGAAAACAGTATCTTTGAAAATAGATGATGCAGTTTTTGGCGAGACAGAAAAAATTCTTTCCAAAATCAGAAAACCTCGAAATAGATATATTAATGAGGCGCTTGAGTATTATAATAAAATTCAAAAACGTAAAATTCTTGAGGTGAAACTTGCGAAAGAATCTGAATTGGTCAGGAATGAATCTATGTCTGTACTAAAAGAATTTGAGGAGATTGACTATGTCGATTAAACAATTCGAAATCTGGATTGCGGATTTGAATCCCCAAATTGGGACTGAGCCTGGAAAAATCAGACCAGTTCTTATAATTCAAACAAATTTATTGAATAAAGTATCGCATCCATCAACCATTGTCTGTCCAATCACGACTAATATTCAGGAAGATTCTGATATTTTGCGAATTAACCTAAAGAAGGGAGTTGCAAATATGCATGAAAGTTGCGATATCCTGATTGACCAGATTCGGGCTATTGACAATAATAGATTGATGAAAAAAGTAGGCGATTTACCTACTGAATTGATTCACAAAGTCAGGGAAAACCTAGGAATTATTCTTGATTTGGAATAACTTCAAGACAACAACTGCGACTTAACACTGATCACTCTTCCCCAATCACATTTACTTCACGTTCCAGCTCAACTCCAAACTTCTCCTGAACCGATTGTTTGATTTCTTCTGAAAGATCATAGATTTCGCGGCCTGTGGCATATCCATAATTTACTAAAACCAAGGCCTGCTTTTCGTGAACGCCCGCATCGCCACTGCGATAACCTTTCCATCCGCATTGTTCGATCAGCCAACCCGCTGCCAGTTTTGTTTTTACTTCGGTGGGCGGATAATGTGGCAATGCAGGAAAGTTGATTAAAAGTTCTTCTGCCACCGAAGCATTTACAATCGGGTTTTTAAAAAAGCTGCCTGCATTTCCGATCACTGACGGATCGGGCAGTTTCGACTCACGAACATGGATCACAGCCTGCCGTATATTTCGCAGATTGACTCCGCCCAACTTTTCCACCTCTGTTCTCAGGTCGCCGTAGTTCAGAAAAAACTCAGGAAATTTATCGAGTTTAAAAGCTACGCTGGTAATTACAAAACGGTTCTTTAACTGATTTTTGAAAATACTGTCGCGGTATGCATATTGGCAGTCAATAGCATCGTAAGTGTATTCGGTTTGCGTTTCTAAATCGAAGCCGGTGACCGATTCAATCCGGTTCTGTATTTCCATGCCATAAGCGCCAATATTTTGCACTGCCGCTGCACCCACTTTGCCTGGTATCAGCGACAAATTTTCAATACCTCCCCAACGGTGAATTACTGAAAATTCAACCAAATCGTCCCACACAACTCCGGCGCCAACTTCAAGCCAAACATTGTTCCGGTCTTCGTGAACTGTCGTGATTCCGGGAATATTCGGGTTGATGATCAATCCGGGAAAATCATTTACAAACAGCAGGTTGCTTCCTTCTCCTAAAATCAGGATTGGCCAGTTCTGCCAGTCTTTGTTGGTAGCCAGAAACCCAGCCAAATCTTCAGTTTCTGTAAATTCGAAATAGTATTTGGAAGTAGCTTTGATTCCGAATGTATTGTGTTTTTGTAGCTGAAAATTGGTATATGAGCGGATCATCTGAATTATTTTCGGCAAATATAACAGAAGAACGGGCGATTTCGTTTAATTTGGCAGAACGAACCAATAGAAAAAACCTTGAAAAAAATTTCGCTCAGTGTAATCAACGATCTGGTGACCGACAACCGTGTGCACAAAGTTGCGGTCAGCCTGCAAAAGATGGGTTTTGAACCTATTTTAATTGGACAAATTTTGCCTGAAAGCAATTCTGTTGAACGTGTTTACAGAACACATCGGATGAAATTGGTATTTCGCAAAGGCCCTCTGTTTTACCTCGAATACAACCTGCGGCTGTTCTTCTTTTTACTGACAACCAAGGTGGATGTATTGGTTGCCAACGATCTGGATACTTTGCCTGCCAATTATCTGGCCAGCCGGATAAAGCGAAAACCTTTGGTGTACGACAGTCATGAGTATTTTACTGAGGTTCCCGAGCTGCTTGGCCGACCGATGGTAAAAGGCATTTGGACTTGGCTGGAAAAACTGCTTGTTCCGAAGGTTAGCGCGGCTTATACGGTTTGTGATTCAATTGCCGAAGTTTACCACGATTTGTACAAGGTTGATTTTAAGGTGGTGCGCAATCTTCCGACTTGTTCTGAAAAACTGGATGTTTTGACGGAAGTGCCAAAAAAATCTGATGCCCCAAAAATTATTCTGTACCAGGGCACTTTCAATTTAGGACGGGGCATTGGATCCGCCATTCGAGCTATGAAGTACATCGATGGCGCTGAACTTTGGCTTGCTGGTGACGGAGATATTACCGCTCAGTTGAAACAATTGGTAGAAGAGCTTCAGCTTGGACCGAAAGTGAAGTTTTTGGGGCGTTTGCCAATTAGCCAATTAAGTGGAATAACCCGTCAGGCCAGTTTGGGCATTTCGCTCGAAGAAGACCTTGGTTTGAACTACCGTTTCGCTTTGCCCAATAAATTGTTCGATTACATTCAGGCCGGAGTTCCGGTGCTGGTTTCAAACCTTCCGGAGATGAAGCGAATTGTTGAACATTACCAGATTGGTGCGATTGCCGAAACACATCAGCGAAAAGATCTTGCTGAAAGCATAAAAATGGCTCTTTTCAATCAGGAGAAAAACGCAGTTTGGAAGGAAAATCTGAAACTCGCCGCGAAAGAACTATGCTGGGAAAACGAAGAAGAGATACTTAGGGGAATTTACAAACCATTTCTACTTTAAAATCACTGAAAGATTGACAAATTTACTCTTTGAGTGTTAGGTTGAAGGCGATAAATGGTAAATGAATAAATAGTAAATGAATAAATAGTAAATAATTCAACTTTAGGCACTTTTTACCCTTTATTTTCCTTTTTCGTAATCACCGTTTCGTAAATTTTTTGTTCGTCAACAGTAATTATGCGGGCCGGAAAACGTCGGATCAAAGGGTAGTCGTGGGTTGCAATTATGACTGTCTTTCCCTGCTCATTAAGGTCTTTAAAAATTTGCAGTAAATCAATCGAGGTTTGCGGGTCGAGGTTTCCTGTTGGTTCGTCGGCCAGAATAATTTCAGGATCATTAAGCAAAGCCCTCGCGATGACCACCCTTTGCTGCTCTCCGCCAGACAACTGGTGAGGCATCGATTTTATTTTGTTGGTCATGTCCACTTTATCGAGTACAGCCAAAACCCGGTCTTCAATTTCAGTGGCATCTTTCCAGTCAGTGGCTTTCAGCACAAACGATAGATTGTCGTAAACGTTGCGGTCGCTCAGTAGCCTGAAATCCTGAAATACGACACCTAACTTACGCCTCAAAAAAGGAATATCGCGGGTTTTAATATCCGCGAGGTTGAACCCGGCAACAGTTCCTTCGCCTTTTTTAAGCGGTAATTCCGCATTCAGCGTTTTTATCAGGCTTGATTTTCCGCTTCCCACTTTCCCGATCATATAAACAAATTCGCCGGTTTTTATTTCCAGACTAATGTCTGAAAGTACCACATGATCGCGTTGAACGATGTCTGCATTAATGAGTTCTATGATATTTTCTTCTGACATGGCAATACGGGTTGGTATAGGTGCAAAACTAATTTATTTTTATCCAACCAAATACTAATAGGACCTAATTATCAGTTTTTGTTTAGAAATGGTACAATTTGTGTGACCATGTCGAATTTGATTGATAATTTTACCATTTAATCTGAATCATTCTAATACCCGAATACATGAAGACCAACAGGTTTATCCTTATCTTATTTTGGGTCGCAGTTATGCCAACCCTTTTATCTGCACAAAATACAGTTTATTATCAATCTCCCAGTCAGAATATACAGAAGGCCAAAGAGCTATACATAGCCCGGAATTATGTTTCTGCAATCACTCAGTTTGATCAGATTGCGAAGGAGGCGGACGAAAATTCGGAGGTCAGGGCCGAAGCAATGTTTTACAAAGCGTTATGCGGATTAAAACTCGACAACAGAAATGCCGACGGACAGATCGCCGATTTTATGAACCAGTTTCCTGAAAGCACGTTCAGGAACAGGGCTTTGTTTGAACTGGCGATTTATAATTTCGACAAAAGAAAATATCAGGGAGTTCTGAAGTCTTTTGAAGGATTCGACAAAAATAAACTAAGCAAAGACGAACTCGCGCATTTTTATTATATGCGGGGATATTCGAATTTTGAGCTGGAGAAAATGGATGCCGCAGCGACTGATTTTTTTGAGATAAAAGAGGGGACTTCTTTGTATGCAGCTCCGGCACAATATTATTGGGGACATATTCATTATTTGAAGGGAAATTACGAATCGGCACTTCAGGAATTTTTGAAACTACAGAAGAACCCGGTTTTCGAAAAGGTGATACCTTTCTACATCAGTCAGATTTATTACAAACAGGAAAAATACAGCGAGGTGGTTAAATATACTGCTCCGCTGATCAACACCGTTTCCTCTGACCAACAGCCCGAACTGGCGCGTATTCTGGGCAGTTCGTATTTTCACCTTCGCCAGTTTAAAGAGGCCATCGAGTTTCTTGAATTCTATCTTTCAGATAAAAATAACCGTGGGCGCGAAGAAAATTACATGCTTGGATATTGCTATTACCTGAACACCGAAGAGGCCAAAGCAATTAAACATCTCGAAATTGCATCGAAAGGGAAGGATGAACTGGCACAGAATGCCTATTATCATTTGGCCGCCTCTTATGTGGTTGCCAACGATAAAAATAAAGCAAGGCAAGCTTTTCAAGCAGCCTCTGAATTCGATTTCGATGCAAAAATTAAGGAAGACGCTTTGTTCAATTATGCCAAAATTACCTACGAGTTATCGTACTCGCCATTTAACGAAACCATCAAGGCATTCGACAAATACATTTCCTTATATCCAAACTCGGAGCGAAACGATGTTGCCTACGATTATCTGGTAAAAGTGTACATGAGCACCAGCAATTACCGCGATGCCATGGCTTCGATCGAAAATATAAAAGTAAAAAGCCCATCGGTGAAAAAAGCCTATCAGCGTGTAGCTTATTTCCGCGCACTGGAAAGCTTTAATAACCTGGATTATTCAGGAGCAATCGAAAGTTTTGACAAATCGCTGGATGCCGGCGATTTTGACAAGAACTACCGTTCGCTGTCGTTGTACTGGAAAGCTGAAGCAAATTACCGCCTGAACAATTTCAACAATGCAGTTTCTGGCTACAATAGCTTCATGAAATCAGTTGGCGCATTTTCTCTTCCTGAATACAAACTGGCCCATTATAATTTGGCCTATTCGTATTTTCAACTGAAAGATTATTCGAATGCTTCCGACTTTTTCAGGAAATATTTAAACCTTGAAGGAAATACCCGGAGCGAAAAAGTGGCTGATGCCAGCAACCGTTTGGGCGATTGTTATTTCCTGAACCGCAATTATGCCGAAGCCATTACCTATTACGATAAATCTGCTAGGATGAGCCTGTATGATGCCGATTATGCACTTTTCCAGAAGGCTATTTGCCTTGGTTTGCAACGCGATAATCAGGCGAAAATAAGTTCGTTGCAGGCGCTTGTACAGAATTATCCAAAATCATCTTATCAGGATGATGCCTTGTTCGAACTGGGGAGGACTTTTGAGCGGGCAAATCAACCACAGCCAGCCATTGGATACTACAAGGACCTGATCGGTAAATTTCCGCAAAGCAGTTTCCTGAACAGGGCGCTGGTTCAGCTTGGGCTGGTTTATTACAATGCGAACGAGAATAATACTTCGATAGGTTATTACAAACAAGTTATTGAACGTTCGCCCAACAGCCCTGAAACACAGGTAGCGCTTACCGGAATAAAAAATAATTATATTGAATTAAATGATGTGGATGCATACTTTGCTTATACCGGCAAGTTAGGAAACGGAGTTCAGGTTTCTGTCAGCGAGCAGGATTCGCTCACCTATCGTGCAGCCGAAAAATTATACATGGCCAGTGACAAAAAGGCTAGGTTGCAGTTTGAACGATACCTCAATCAGTTTCCAAGAGGCAGTTTTGCACTGAATTCACATTTCTATCTGGGAGAGATTTTGCACAATGAAGGGGAAGTTACAAAAGCATTGCAGGAATATGAGTATGTAATTGCCCAGCCTGGAAATGGTTTTACCGGAACAGCTTTATTAAAAGCAGGTGGCCTGCATTACAACGCCGGAAATTACCAACAGGCGCTCTCTCATTTTGAAAGACTTGCCAGCATATCAAATTCAGGAAATAACATGCAAAGCGCCCAAACAGGAATAATGCGCAGTCAATTCAGATTGGCAAATTATGCGGCTTGTATCGAAGCAGCCAATCGTGTACTTGTTACTGAAAAAGTTTCGGATATTCTGAAACGGGAAACAAACTACATGCTGGCCGTATCTTATTACAGAACTGGGGATAAAGACAAGGCATTACCGATTTTAACGAGACTTTCTGCTGATACCAATTCAGCTGAAGGCGCCGAATCTAAATTTCTGGTTGCTGATATTCTGTATGGGAAACAGAAACTGAAAGAAGCTGAGAAAGAGATATTGGATTTCATTGATAAGAATTCGCCCCATCAATTCTGGCTGGCCAAAAGCTTCATTTTATTGTCGGATATTTATTTGAAAAACGGCGATGAATTTCAGGCAAAACATACGCTGAAAAGTATTGAGGAAAATTATCCTGAACAAAACGATGGGATCATGGAAACAACCCGCCAGAAATTGCAGATGATTGAAGCCAACGAGGCCCGGCAGTTCAAAAACGAGCCGAAGCCTCTAGAAATCAATATCAAAGGGAATAAATAATATTATCAGGAAATAAAAAGATATATAAAGACCAATCTCATGAAGATCAGGAAAACATTCAGTATAACGCTGTTGATCGTGCCGGCTACATTCGGATCATTGAACGCAGTGGCACAAAATGATACTGCCAGGATTAAACAGGAGGTAGAGGTGGTAAAAGCCTACCAGCCTACCATTTCGGAAGTAGAGAAGATAAACGACATTCCTAAAATCAAAAATGAAAAGACAGAAGCCCCAACTTTCGATTATTCGATTTTCAGCAAGCCTGTTTTTTCGACTTTTGATGTTGCCCCCGTTGCTGCCGCAAAAATGGTCGGTGAACCCAAACCTGAATTGGAAATGGGATTATTGAAACTCGGTTTTGGCAATTATCTGACTCCTTATGGTGAGCTGTTTTTTAATTCACAGCCCGATAAAAATTCAAATTTCGGAATGCACTTCAAACACCTGTCTTCGTATGGAAAGATCGGATTGTTGAACGGTGATATAGTAAAAGCCCCGCAAAGCGAGAATGTGGCCGAAATTTTCGGTAAAAAATTCTGGCGGGAATCAACGCTCTCGGGCAGTTTGGCTTTCGGCCGCAAATCGTTCAATTATTATGGCTATACCGGAGATATGTTACCTGATGAATTGAAAGATGAGATGATTCCCTATTATCAGGACAAGCAATATTTCTCAAAAGGAACTGCAAGTATAAGGTTGAAAGGCGAGAATATATCGCCATTGGATCTCAAATATGATTTCGGGCTCAACTATCATTATTTCAAAAGTAAAACCGGCCAGACCGAAAATCAAACAGTTTTATCGGGAGACATGAGCAAAAAGTACGGACAGACTTTCGGTTTGCTAAATACTTCGTTAACTTATTACCGGGCCGACAGTGTAATGAATAATTTTTCAAATAGTTTCGGGCCAAAACAACAGATTCTCTTGAAAATTAATCCTTCGGTAATGTGGAAAACCGATTTGGCAAAATTGCAGGTGGGAGTAAATTCGACCATTGTTTTTGACGATGATGCGGATGCTTCGATGCTGATATGGCCAAAGGCAAAAGCCGAATGGTCGCCTGTACCAAAGATTCTCACCATTTTCGCCGGAGTTGACGGGCATTTGCAGCACAATACCTATTCAAACATAGCTGCCGAAAATCCTTATGTCGATCCGTTTCACGATGTTTTAAATACAAATTACAAATACATTGTTTCAGGAGGTTTAAAAGGAAAATTCAGTTCAAAAACCAACTATGTAACTCAAGCGTCATACTCATTGGTTAAGGATCAGCATTTTTACTTTATTGAAGGTTCTAATGTTTTTAACCCTGCTGCCGGACCACGAAGCCTAAATAATACATTTGATTGGATTTATGATGATGTAAAATTTCTGAAAATATCGGCAGAAGTGATGCATTCAGTTTCCAATGACTTCTCATTGCACCTGTTGGGAAACTATTATTCGTATGAACTAAAAAAGATAGAAAAGGCCTGGCAGATGCCTAACTTTGACCTGACATTTTCAGGAATTTATAAGGCAACCGAAAAGCTCAAGTTTTCTGCTGATATTTTTGTAGTTGGCAAACGTACTGCACTTATCAGTGAACCTGAATTCTCATCAGTTCCATCCACACAAGTTATTATGGATCCGATTATCGACCTGAATGTTGGCGGAGAGTATCAATTCAACAACTCATTGAACTTCTTTGTCAGGCTCAATAATTTTGGTTTTCAGAAGTACGAACAATGGCTGGGTTACACCAATAAAAGTTTCAACTGGATGGCTGGAATCAGTTATTCTTTCTAAAAGAAAGTCAAAATCCCGATACTTTTTCTGCTTCCTGTAATTGATAACGAAGTCAATTGTAATTGACTGCAAATCAGGGTATAGTTAGTTGATAAAATGTTTAAATGTTTAACGCTTTCATTGCTGGTTTCACTGTCGGCTGTAACCACATTTTTACTATATTTGCGACTTAGTTGTTGAAGGAATTTATACGTGAAGAATTTACTGAAAATCAAACATCTGGTTTTATTACCCAATCCGGCAATTTTCGAAAAAACAGGAAAAGAATTGTTTTCTGTGACTGGATTTAGTTCTTCGTTTTAGGGCTGAATGGGTAAAAATATGGGATAATTAAAAATTTTGATAAATGAGAGAAATAGAAGAAACCCAGAATTGGGGAATTCAGAATGACAATGGTGGCTATGATGCCGACAGCATTCAGGTATTGGAAGGTTTGGAAGCAGTTCGCAAACGTCCTGCGATGTATATTGGAGATGTGAACGAGAAAGGATTGCATCATTTGGTATATGAGGTTGTTGACAACTCAATAGACGAAGCGCTGGCAGGATATTGCAAAAATATTGATGTCTTCATTAACGAAGATAATTCGGTTACCGTAATCGACGATGGGCGTGGTATTCCGGTTGAAATTCATACCAAGGAAAACCGTTCTGCACTCGAAGTCGTTATGACTGTTTTACATGCCGGTGGAAAATTCGACAAGGGCAGTTACAAAGTTTCTGGTGGATTGCACGGTGTGGGCGTATCATGTGTAAACGCATTATCAACTCCACTTCTTGTTCAGGTTCACCGCGACGGAAAAATATGGCAGCAGGAGTACAGCAAAGGTAAACCACAGTACGATGTAAAAGTGGTTGGCGAAACCGATCATACCGGAACAACAGTCACCTTTAAACCAGACGATACCATCTTTCTGGTAACAGAATATAAATTTGAAATACTTACCGCCCGTTTGCGTGAACTGGCTTTCCTGAATGCCGGTTTACAACTTAACATTACCGACAGAAGGGTAAAACTTGAAAATGGAGAATTCAAACACGAAGGGTTTTTCTCACACGAAGGGTTGAAAGAGTTTGTTGAGTATCTTGATAACACACGTGAACGCCTGATCGACGAAACGATTCATATTACTTCGGAGAAAGCTGGCGTGCCTGTTGAAATTGCCCTTCATTACAACACTTCGTTTACTGAAAATATACATTCGTACGTAAACAACATCAATACCATTGAAGGTGGCACCCACCTTACAGGCTTCCGTCGAGGGCTGACACGTACCTTGAAAGCTTATGCCGAAAATAGCGGAATGCTGGCCAAAATGAAATTTGAAATCAGCGGAGATGACTTCCGTGAAGGTTTGACCGCAGTGGTTTCGGTAAAAGTAGCCGAACCGCAGTTTGAAGGCCAGACAAAAACAAAACTTGGTAATTCTGAAATCAGCTTGCCAGTCGATCAGGCTGTGAGTGAGATGTTGACCAATTATCTGGAAGAAAACCCCCGATCGGCCCGCGCCATCGTGAACAAGGTAATCCTGGCGGCCCAGGCCCGTCATGCGGCCCGAAAGGCCAGGGAATTGGTTCAGCGGAAAAACGTACTTTCAGGAGCAGGTTTGCCCGGTAAACTTGCCGACTGCTCAGAAAAAGATCCTGCACTTTGCGAATTATTTCTGGTGGAGGGAGATTCTGCGGGTGGTACAGCCAAACAGGGACGTAACCGCCATTTTCAGGCTATTCTTCCACTTCGTGGTAAAATTTTAAATGTTGAAAAAGCAATGGTCCACCGGGTTTACGACAACGAAGAAATCCGAAATATATACACTGCATTGGGAATCACCATCGGAACCGATGAAGATTCAAAGGCTATTAACCTTGAAAAACTAAGGTACCACAAGGTAGTGATCATGACCGATGCCGACGTCGATGGTAGCCATATCGCGACATTGATTATGACTTTCTTTTTCCGCTATATGCAGGAATTGATCCTTCGCGGTCACGTTTATATTGCAACCCCACCGCTTTATCTGATTAAAAAAGGTAAACGTGAAGAATATTGCTGGACCGAACAACAACGACTTCGCATTATTGAAGAGTGGGGTGAAGGAAAAGAATCAGGAATACATGTACAGCGTTACAAAGGTCTTGGTGAAATGAACGCTGAGCAGTTGTGGTCAACAACCATGAATCCGGAAGTGCGGACATTGCGTCAGGTGACCATCGAGAACATTGCCGAATCTGATCATATTTTCAGTATGCTGATGGGTGATGAAGTTCCGCCACGCAGGCAGTTTATCGAAGATCATGCGGTTTATGCCAACATCGACGTTTAACCAGATTTACAATAATTTACTTATTTTACAATTTACTATTTATAAGACACCGTGATCGGGGAAATAGTAAATTGTAAATGGGTGATTAGTAAATAATAAATAATGCCATGAACATTTGTGTTTTTTCTTCTTCCAGCAATGCCATTCCCGATGTTTATGTGAATGATGCCATTGATTTGGCGCGTTTGATAGGTCAGGCAAAATTCTGTTTGATAAACGGTGGCTCAAATGTCGGGCTAATGGATGTGGTGACCCGCGAGGCTGGTATTTGTGGAGCAAAAACAATTGGTGTTATTCCTGAAAAATTACGCGACTTTAACCTGGCCTCGATTCATGCCCACGAAATAATCGTTTCAGGCGATATGATGGAGCGAAAGGCAAAGATGAGGGATTTGTCGGATGCATTTATTGCATTGGCCGGCGGGTTCGGTACCCTCGAAGAAATTCTGGAAGTAATTACTTTGAAACAATTGGGCTATCATGACAAAGCCATTGTTTTTATCAACACCAACGGTTTCTACGATGATCTTTTCCGTCAGTTTGAAAAATCGTATGATGAAAAATTTGCCAAAGAAAATTACCGGAAACTATACTTCATTGCCGAAAACTCAACCGAAGCAATGGGTTATCTAATGAAATACAAACCTGAAAAAACGGTTGACAAATGGTTTGAAGTTCCTTCGCGATAAGGTTATTGATTTTTTGGTTTCAAGGTGAAATTGCTGGTCGCTGATTATTATTCTGCGACTGAATTCTTTTCAAATCGCCTGAATGCTGAAATAAAATTTCGACCCTTTTCCCGGTTCTGATCCAACACCGATGCTGCCTCCTAAAAGTTCAATCAGGTTTTTCGAGATGGCAAGGCCCAGTCCGGTCTGTAGCCGGATATATTCCAATTCATTTTTAACAATTTCCTGAATATAAATTTTTTGACCTTCGACATATTCCTTGCTTTTTTGTTCACTGATTTTGTTGAAATAAAGTGTTTGCTGGATAATTAAAACACCGCCAATTATTAAAGTAGTTGCTACAGTAATAATTCAATGAGCGCCTGGCTCAGGTAAGTTGAGATATTCCGGATACACATCCTTTGAAGGATGGCAAAAAATCAGTAATTGACATGAAATTTTAAAAAACCAGTGTCAAAATTTCATTTGAAAAACCATTTCAGTAACAAGTTTGTTTGCTGGTCTGAATTTTGAATGAAAATTTGTGTTTAAGTTGCTGTTAAAAACTGTTAAACAACCTGAATGAATTGCAAATGTTAAAACAGTTATGAATGTTATGCGTTATCTTTAATATTCCATTTTAAAAGTTAGAAATTATTAACCCAAAAAGTATAAAGCGATGATAAATTTTAAGAAAGTATTATTTACATTGTTGGTTGCATTGGTTGGCGGTTTTATAGCGCTTTGGTCATACACACGTTTTTTTGATGAGCCGAAAGTAGTGACTGTTAAGCAGGGCCAGTCGATGAGATATGCCAGTTTGCCAGCAACCTATTCAGGAGGGTTCTCCGATTTAACATTTGCCGCTGAGAACTCAATTCACGCGGTAGTGCACATTAAAGTGATGCAAAAAGGCAATTATTACAGTTCGAATAATCTTCTCGATTATCTTTTTGGTGATGGTGGAAATCGTCCTCAGCAAATGCCCATGAGACAAGGATCTGGTTCAGGTGTAATTATTTCAGCTGACGGTTTTATCGTTACCAATAATCATGTAATTGATGATGCTGATGAAATTAGTGTGATATTGAATGATAAACGGGAATTTAAAGCCAAACGCATTGGTACCGATCCATCGACCGATTTGGCTCTGCTGAAAATTGATGCAGTTAACATGCCGGTTTTGAAATTCAGCAACTCTGACAATCTGAAACTCGGCGAATGGGTTTTGGCTGTTGGTAATCCGTTTAACCTGACTTCTACTGTTACCGCTGGAATTGTAAGCGCCAAGAGTAGGGACATAGGGATTAACCCCGATCAAATGCGTATTGAGGCATTCATACAGACAGATGCAGCCGTAAATCCCGGGAATAGTGGAGGCGCTTTGGTAAACACCAGGGGCGAACTGGTTGGTATAAATACAGCAATAGCCTCACAAACAGGTTCTTACACTGGATATTCATTTGCTATTCCTGCCAATATCGTTCAAAAAGTAGTAGCCGATCTAAAAGAATACGGTGAAGTTCAACGTGCATTGTTAAATGTAGAAATTCGTGATGTTACCGCAGAAGTTGCAAAAGAGAACGATCTCGATAAAATTGAAGGAGTTTTTGTTGGAAAAGTCCAGTCTGGAGGAGCTGCTGAAAAAGCAGGACTTAAAGACAAAGACGTCATTATCAGTGTTAATGGAGTGGATGTAAATTCAACTGCTGAACTTCAGGAGCAAATAAGTAAACACCGGCCGGGAAATAAAGTTACCGTGGTGGTAAAAAGAGATAATAAAAGGCAACCCTTTAATGTAACGCTTCGTAACAAACACGGAGATACAGAAATTGTGAAAGGTGATGGGCCAGACGATATTTTTGGAGCGAAATTTGCTGCGGTTCCTGACCGCGATAAAGAGAAATTGGGCATTCGTACTGGTGTGAAAATCACTGAACTCGGAAATGGTAAATTCAAGGATGCAGGAATTAAAGAAGGATTTATTATTATCCAGGTCAATAAGACTGTTATTTCGGAAGTAGATGAATTTAAACGTATTATTAAAAATTCAAGGGGTGGAATATTAGTTGAAGGAATTTATCCAAATGGAGAGGTCGCTTATTATGTTTTTGGAATCAATTCAAGATAAAACCAAGGCTCAGGTTATGAAAATATCAAAATAACCCATAATAAAAATTCTATTTGAATTATTGACCCTAAAAGCCTATATTTGCACGCTATTTTTTTGAAGGGTATATGAGACAATTAAAGATTACAAAATCGATTACCAACCGTGAGAGCGCTTCTTTAGACAAGTATTTGCAAGAAATTGGAAAAGAAGAACTTATTACCGTTGAAGAGGAAGTGGAGTTGGCGCAGCGGATTAAAAAAGGTGATCAGGCCGCATTGGAGAAATTAACCAGAGCAAATCTGCGTTTCGTTGTTTCCGTAGCAAAACAGTACCAAAATCAGGGTTTAAGTTTGCCCGACCTTATTAATGAAGGAAATTTGGGATTGATTAAAGCTGCTGAAAAGTTTGATGAAACCAGAGGTTTCAAGTTTATTTCTTATGCAGTTTGGTGGATTCGTCAATCTATCCTGCAAGCATTGGCCGAGCAATCGAGAATTGTTCGTTTACCTTTGAATCAGGTTGGTTCTTTGAATAAAATCAACAAGGCATTTTCGAAGTTTGAGCAGGAACACGAACGTAAACCATCGACCGAAGAACTTGCCGAATGGTTGGAATTGCCGGCTGAAAAGGTGGCTGATACGCTACGTGTTTCAGGACGCCACATATCTGTTGATGCCCCCTTTGTAGAAGGTGAGGACAACAGTCTTTTGGACGTTTTGATCAACAACGATTCGCCAAATGCCGACCGGGCCTTGATGATGGAATCACTGGCCAAAGAAATTGAACGTGCTCTTGCTACTTTAACTGAACGTGAAAGCGACATTATCCGGATGTTCTTCGGAATCGGATGTCAGGAAATGACACTCGAAGAAATTGGTGAACGTTTTGGCCTGACACGCGAACGTGTCCGTCAGATTAAAGAAAAAGCAATCCGCCGGCTAAGGCACACTTCAAGAAGTAAATTACTGAAAACATACTTGGGATAACGCCCATAAAAAAACCGCTCACAGGCGGTTTTTTTATTTCTATTAGTCTGGTTGGTTTAATGGATAATAGTAGTGTTTTTTTGACATTTTTTAACTTTCAGATTATCCTGAATTTTATTACTTCAGTTTTATTACTTCGCTGCCGGCCAGCAGAAATGCACCGGTTCCATATACTTCCCAGCTTTCAGCAGTAAAATTCTTTTTCGGATCGGCGCCAATTGGCTGGCACCAACCAACATGTCCATCGGGTTGAATTAATGTATTCATGCCTTTCCATGCCTTTTGAACAACGGGAAAAAATTTGTCTTTGCTCAACAATCCATTGTTAATTCCCCAGGCCAGTGCATAAGTATAAAAACCTGAACCACTGGCTTCTCCACCCGGATATGATGCTGGATCAAGTAAACTGGCTCTCCAAAGCCCGTCTTCCTGTTGCAGGCTGGCAATTTTTATGGCCATTTCGGTATATATTTTTTCGTAGAAAGGACGTTCCTTGTAATCTTTTGGAAGTTCGCTCAACAGCAAAGCTAATCCACCCATTACCCATCCGTTTCCTCTCGACCAGAATATTTTTTTGCCATTGGCTTCGCGACGGTCAGATGCTCCACCTTTTATAACATAGACCAGATCTCTGGCGAACAGATGTTCTTCTTTGTCATACAGCAGATCGTAACATTCATGGAAAAGCTTATCGCTTCGCTCCATATATTTTTTGTCGCCAGTAATCATCGAAAGTTTGACCATTGCCGGTGGAGCCATAAAAATCGCATCGCACCACCACCATGTAATTTGCTGTATTCCTTTTGTTTGATAGGGAGTTACCAAAAATTTGTCCATTTGTTCGGTAAACGGAGCAATCATTTTCTGATCTTTTTTGAGTCGGTAAACATCCAGATAGGTTTGGCAAATGGCATGATCATCGGCATGTTCCAATCTTGGTCCCGGTTTCCACTCATTTTTATTACCCATTTCAATCATTGCATTCAGGAGGTTTTTGTCTTTGGTAGTTTCGTATGCAGCAGAAATACCAGCATAGAATGCGCCATTGGTCCAGTCCCATAGATTGTGTTTTGGATTGGCTAACTGCCACATGGCAGCGGTAGTCATCGCCTTTTTGATTTCTTTGGGCTTAAAACTTTTGTCTTTTTGATTTTTTGAAAATAAGGTCATGCCAACAAGCATGAATACGAGTAGTAATGAAATTGCTTTGTTCATGTTTAATTGATTTTAGTTTAGTTTTGCAATCGATTGTACAAACATACAAATTCGTTTCAATTTTTTAATATTAATAAAACGTAAATTCCATAAATCTGTAATTTATATACTTGTTTTAGTTTCAATTTATAACTATAATTGCAGCTCATAAAAGTAAAAATGAATAACACAATTACATATTACGGCCATCATCATGAAATTCCATCAACCGGTAGGCAGTAATTGTTTTGATGTTTTTTTAAAGATATTAACCCAATAAGAAGGCTTACCACTATGGTAGGCCTTCTTTTATTTAAACAGAAATAGAAAATGGAAGGACTTTTAAAAATTGCCATTCAAACCAAAGGCCGGTTAAATGAAGATTCGTTGAAACTGATTGATGAAACTGGGATCAAACTTCCGCTGGGTACCAGAAAACTGATCTCGATAGCTGCTAATTTCCCGATGGAAGCACTTTTTCTGCGTGACGATGATATTCCGCAGGCCGTGGCTATGGGCGTTGCCGATGTTGGCATTGTTGGCGAAAACGAGATGCTCGAAAAGAAGGAAAATGTGGTTATTGCCAAACGACTTGGGTTCAGTAAATGCAGGCTTTCTTTGGCTATTCCGAAAGATGATGAATATACTGGAATAGAATATTTCAACGGAAAAAAAATAGCCACTTCCTATCCTGAAATTCTGAAATATTATTTCACAAAGAATAACATTTTTGCTGAAATCCATGTGATTAATGGTTCTGTGGAAATTGCTCCCGGAATTGGATTGGCGGATGCAATTTTCGATATTGTCAGTTCGGGCAGTACTTTGGTCAGCAATCGGCTGAAAGAGGTGGAAGTTGTGGTGAAGTCTGAAGCTGTTCTGGTGGCAAATCCAAATCTTTCAGAAACAAAGAAGGCAATTCTGGATGAATTGATTTTCAGGATGGAGTCGGTTCAGCGTGCCGAAAACAAAAAATATATTTTACTGAATGCTCCCAACGAGAAATTGGCTGAAATTGAGTCGTATCTGCCAGGAATGAAGAGCCCGACTATTATGCCATTGGCAGAGGAAGGCTGGAGCTCGGTTCATTCTGTGATTGAGGAAAAAGACTTTTGGGAAATTATCGGAAAGTTGAAAGCTGCCGGAGCCCAGGGAATTCTGGTTATTCCGATTGAAAAAATGATTTTATAAATTGCTGTATGAAAACCTATATCAATCCGCCGAAAAATTTCTGGGACGAATTGCTTAAACGTCCAACATTTAATGTTAGCAATCTACGGGATCAGGTTCAGGTAATCTTAACCGATATTCGGACCAATGGAATGGATGCAATCCGGAAATACACTGAAAAATTTGATGGTGTTTTTCTTAAGGACATTACCGTGACTGCTGAAGAAATATCGGAAGCTTCCGGTTCGGTTGATATTGCGCACAAAGATGCGATCGCCATAGCGGCAGCAAATATCCGGAAATTTCACGAATCACAGATTTCTGTAACCAAACGGATCGAAACAACTTCAGGAGTAACCTGCTGGCAAAAAGCGGTGGCAATTGATAAGGTTGGGTTGTACATTCCAGGAGGTTCAGCTCCACTGTTTTCGACAGTCTTAATGCTTGCCATTCCGGCAATAATTGCTGGATGTAAAGAAATTGTATTGTGCACCCCACCTGACAAAGAAGGCAAAATCAATCCGGCTATTTTGTATGCAGCTCAACTGGCCGGAGTATCCAAAATATTTAAACTCGGCGGCATTCAGGCAATTGGTGCCATGGCTTATGGAGTTGATTGTGTACCAAAAGTGTATAAGATTTTTGGTCCTGGAAATCAATACGTAATGGCTGCCAAACAATTGGTAAGCATCAGTGATGCCGCGATTGATATGCCTGCCGGCCCTTCGGAAGTCGCTATTATGGCCGACTCGACAGCTATTCCAGCTTTCATTGCAGCCGACCTGCTTTCGCAAGCGGAGCATGGTCCGGATAGCCAGGTTGTTTTGGTAACAAACGATATTTCGCTGGTTGAAAAAGTCGTTGAAGAACTCACCCGTCAATTGGACGAACTTCCACGTAAAACAATTGTCGAAAAAGCATTGGAAAACAGTCAGGCCATTGTGTTAAACAATGTGGAGGAACTGATCGAACTGATCAACAGCTATGCTCCTGAACATTTAATAATTGCAATGGAAAATTATACTGAAGTGGCTGAAAAAATCACCAATGCCGGATCTGTGTTTTTGGGAAATTATACGCCGGAAAGTGCAGGCGATTATGCATCCGGAACCAATCATACCTTGCCGACCAACGGCTGGGCGCGATCGTTCAGCGGCGTAAACCTTGATAGTTTTATGAAGAAAATTACCTTTCAGGAAATAACTCCAGAAGGTATCCGTAATTTAGGGCCGACAATCGAAATAATGGCAGCTGCAGAGTTGTTGGATGCACATAAAAATGCGGTAACGCTGAGATTGAACGAAATAAGAAATAAGAAACAAAATAAATGGACTTAGAAAAATTACTTCGCAATAATATAAAGGCTCTAAAACCATACTCCTCTGCACGCGACGAATTTTCGGGCGAGGCGGAAGTTTTTCTTGATGCCAACGAAAATCCATTCAATAAACCATACAACCGGTATCCTGATCCGATGCAAAGGGAGTTGAAAACGAAGATTTCAGTTATCAAAAACATTGCTGCTGAAAAAATATTTTTGGGAAACGGTAGTGACGAACCGATCGATATCGTTTTTCGTGCATTTTGTGCGCCAGGTGTTGACAATGTGGTTTCCATCGATCCGACTTACGGCATGTATCAGGTTGCGGCTGACATTAACAACGTGGAAATTCGCAAAGTAAAACTCAACGAAGACTTCGGATTTACCGCTCAAAAACTACTTGATGCGGCAAATATTTACACCAAAGCCATTTTTATTTGTTCGCCCAACAACCCAACGGCCAATCTTTTAGACAAAGGTGAAATGATTAAACTCTTAACCGGATTCGATGGTTTGGTAGTTGTTGATGAGGCTTACATTGATTTTTCTCCTGAAAACAGTTTGCTTCCCGAATTGGATGAATTCGAAAACCTGATTATTTTGCAGACTTTATCGAAAGCTTGGGGAATGGCCGGTATTCGCCTCGGAATGGCTTTTGCCCAGCCTGAAATCATCCGCATTTTCAACAAAATAAAATACCCGTACAACATCAATATACTGACACAAAAAAAGGCGATGGAGCTATTGGATCATCTTCAGGAAAAGGAAGAATGGGTGAAAACGATTGTTGCAGAGCGCGATAAAATGGTTCGGAAGTTGTTCAAACTATCTTTCGTGCAGGTTGTTTATCCTTCGGATGCCAATTTTATACTGGTCAAAATGAACGATGCACGAGGCATTTATAAATATCTGACTGAACATGGAATCATTGTTCGCGACCGATCAAAAATATCTCTTTGCGACGATTGCCTGAGGATCACCATTGGCTCGCCAAAGGAGAACAAGAAACTGAGAAAAGCGCTTAAAAAGTTGGTTTAAATTAGGAAAGAAAAAAATATCCAATATTGAATTTTGAATATCCAATATCCATCGGAAACTAAAAAACCTTGAAATATGGAAGCAAAAAAGTATGATTTGGAAGACCGTTTAATTGAGTTTGCGATAATGGTAAGTGATCTAATTGAAATTTTACCTAATACGAAATTAGCAAATCATTTGGGTAATCAGGGAATCAGAAGTTGTACTGCTCCTGCGTTGCTTTATGGTGAAGCCCAATCAGGCGAATCTCAAAAAGATTTTATTCATAAAATTCAAATTCTTTTAAAAGAACTCAGAGAGACAAAAGTTTGTATGAAAATATTTCGCCGGAAAAGACTTTTGAAAGAAGAAATTATAAGTCCAGTCCTTCAGGAAAATGAAGAACTAATTGCAATTTTTGCAAAAAGCGTAAAAACCGCACAATCAAAACTTCCCAAATAATTTGGATATTGGATATTGATTATTCATTATTGAAAATTTTATTTTTATTATGAAAAAGGCATTATTTATTGACCGCGACGGAACCCTGATTGTTGAACCGGCAGACGAGCAGATTGATTCGCTTGAAAAGCTGGAGTTTTTGCCCAAGGTTTTCCGCAACATGCATTTTATCGCAAAAAACCTGTCTTACGATTTGGTGATGGTGACCAATCAGGATGGATTGGGAACTGCCAGTTATCCGGAGGATACTTTTTGGCCAACTCACAACAAAATGCTGAAAGCGTTTGAAAATGAGGGCGTTGTTTTCAACGATATCCTGATAGACCGCCACTATCCTGCTGATAATGCACCAACCCGCAAGCCGGGCACTGGCATGATGGGGAAATATATGGATGGAAGTTACGATCTGGCCAACAGCTTTGTGATTGGCGACCGAATGACAGATATAGAACTGGCCAAAAACTTAGGTGCAAAAGGAATCCTGATCAATGACGGTTCATTGGCAAATGAGCTTCAGGAAAAAGGATTGGCCGAATTTTGTGTGTTGATTACTTGCGATTGGGATGAAATATATGCAAAGGTAGCTGCTCCGGAACGCACCGCTTTAGTGGAACGCAACACGAAAGAAACCAAAATAAGGGTTGAACTAAACCTAGATGGAACTGGCATAGGAACTATCAATACCGGTCTGGGCTTTTTCGATCACATGCTCGACCAGATTGCCCGCCATTCGGGAGTAAATCTGACCATACAGGTGGACGGAGACCTGGAAGTGGATGAGCACCACACGATTGAAGATGCAGGGTTGGCCTTGGGTGAAGCTTTTAAACTTGCTTTGGGCGACAAACGCGGCGTGGAACGTTATGGCTACTGTTTGCCGATGGACGATTGTCTGGCCCAGGTGGCTATCGACTTTGGCGGACGTCCGTGGATTGTGTGGAAAACTGAATTTCTGCGTGAAAAAGTGGGCGACATGCCCACCGAAATGTTTTTTCACTTTTTTAAATCTTTTTCCGATACGTCGCTATCAAACCTGAACATTCAGGCTGAAGGTACAAACGAGCACCATAAAATAGAAGGAATTTTTAAAGCACTTGCACGTGCAATCAAAATGGCCATCAGGAAAGATGTGTTTAATTTTGAACTACCATCAACAAAAGGAACATTATAATTATGAAAAGCATAAAACCACTCAGGGAAAAAAAGAATACAGCCATTCTGCTGATCCACTGCCCTGACCGACAAGGAATTTTGGCGACAGTAACCGAATTCCTGAACAGAAACAACGGGAATATTATTTACCTCGACCAATATGTTGACCGTGCTGAAATGATTTTTTATATGCGCGTTGAATGGGAATTACATGGCTTTGCCATTCCTGAAGATAAAATCGATGAATATTTCTATACCTTGATTGCAGATAAGCTCGAAATGAATTATTCATTGCATTTCTCGAAGCAGATTCCCAGAATGGCTATTTTTGTGTCGAAAATGTCGCATTGCCTGTTCGACATGCTTTCGCGTTACACAGCTGGTGAATGGGATGTCGAAATTCCGGTTATTATTAGTAATCATCAGGATTTGGAGCCTGTTGCCCGGCGTTTTGATATTGATTTTCAGTATATTCCGATAACTGGCGAAAACAAAGCAGAACAGGAAATCAAAGAAATTGAATTGCTGAATGGGCATCATATCGATTTTATTGTGCTTGCCCGTTATATGCAGGTGCTTTCCCCTGAATTTGTTGCTCAGTTCCCGAACCGGATCATCAACATCCATCATTCGTTTTTACCAGCATTTGCAGGTGCTAAACCATATCATGCAGCTTATGAGCGCGGGGTGAAAATTATAGGCGCAACCAGCCATTATGTGACCAGCGATCTGGATGGCGGCCCAATTATCGAACAGGATGTAACCCGCTGCAACCATACCGATACTGTTGAGCGTTTGGTACGTAAAGGCCGTGACCTCGAAAAGATAGTGCTTTCACATGCAGTGTTTAAACATTTGCAGCGAAAGGTGCTGGTTTACATGAATAAGACGGTGGTTTTCAACTAAAGCCCCATCCCTACCTTCCCCACAAGGGAAGGAGTAAGAAGGCTTTTCTCTGGATATTGAATATTGGTTATTGAGTATTGGATATTTTTTAATTCAATTTTAATCTTTTGTCGATGAAATATCTAACTTTTGTTTTGTTGCTCCTGGCAGTAAATGTTCAGGCGCAAATACCGGTAAAGGAAATTCCGGCAGATTACGGATATATCGTAAAAATCGGGCAGCAAGTTCCGGAATTCAGTTTGACCACAACCGACGGGAAAATCATCCGTATGGCCGATTTGAAAGGCAAAGTGGTGATGCTGCAGTTCACGGCAAGTTGGTGCCCGGTATGCCGGAAAGAAATGCCACACATCGAATCTGATATTTGGAAGAAATACAAGAACAATCCCAATTTTGCCTTGTTCGGGATTAATTTGGACGAACCCAAAGACATTGTAGAAAAATTTGCGAAACAAATTCCGGTTACTTATCCGTTAGCACCCGATCCGAAAGGCAGCATTTTTTATCAGTTTGCCGAAAAAGGTGCTGGAGTAACCCGCAATGTTATTATCGACAAAACCGGTAAGATTGTCTATATGACAAGACTTTACAAAGAGGAAGAATTTCAGGAAATGAAGAAGGTAATTGGAAGCCTCCTCCCGACCTCCTCCAAAGGAGGAGGAGAAAAAGCTCTTCGCAAAGTTAAAAACTAATCATTGAAACAAGACTTCCTCCCCTTGGGGGAGGATTGAGGAGGGGCTATTATGAACATCGTAATCATTAAATATAACGCTGGGAATATCGAATCGGTGAACAATGCACTGCTGCGATTGGGGGTGTATGCCGAAATAACCGGTGATCACGAAAAAATCAGAGCGGCTGATAAAGTGATTTTTCCCGGGGTGGGAGAGGCCAGTACAACAATGGCTTACCTGAAAAAGGAAAGTTTGGATCAGCTAATTCCGAAATTGACACAACCAGTACTTGGAATCTGTCTCGGTTTGCAGCTCATGTGCAGTTATTCCGAAGAAAATGATACTCCTTGTTTGGGAATATTTGAGGAACAAGTCAAGCGTTTTATTCCTGAACCAGGGATGGAATTTGTGACCAAAGTTCCGCATATAGGTTGGGACAGCATCAGTCAATTAAAGAGCGGAATTTTTGATCAGTCGCTCGAGCTACAATATGTGTATTTTGTACACTCGTATTACGCCGCTGTAGGCGAACACACAGCCGCTGTTTGCAATTACATCAACCCATTCAGCGCAGCGTTGCACCGCGATAATTTTTATGCCACCCAGTTTCATCCTGAAAAAAGTGGAACAGTGGGGGCAAGGATTTTGGAGAACTTTTTGAAGATATAAGCCCCTCCTAACCTCCCCGAAGGGGAGGGATGCTGGTGCAAGAAATGAAATAACCATAATAAATAACGAGAACCTATTCCCCCTCCTTGGGAGGGGGTTAGGGGGAGGCTTTTTATGATAACAATAATACCCGCCATTGACCTTATCAACGCAAAGTGCGTTCGCCTTTCGCAAGGCGATTACAACCAGAAAACGGTTTACAACGAGAATCCGCTCGAAGTGGCCAAAATGTTTGAAGATGCCGGAATCACCCGTCTGCATTTGGTCGATTTGGATGGAGCCAAAGCCAAACACATTGTCAACCACAAAGTGCTGGAAATAATAGCTTCGAAAACAAATCTGGTCATCGACTTTGGCGGCCACGAGCATTGCACCAGAGACATTAAAGCGTTCAGTCATCGTGCTTGACATCTCAGCGTTGACGTTAAAAGACTCGC
>JANONW010000198.1:0-8829 GCA_031421065.1 Prolixibacteraceae bacterium | reverse complement strand
CCTGTGCCAAAACAAAAATACTCCATAAATCCATTCCAGCCCTTCCTGTATTTTTCTTCCCGGAATTGATGTGGCCCTCTAAAAGTAATCAAAACAATAACCCCAAAAGGTTCAATTTAGTTATTAACAGCAATTAGTTGATAGTCAATCAATAATGGGTTTTCTTAGAGACACTAGTTACGTCCAAGCCCCCGTTCCGTTCGATCCAACTCCTTTTTTAGCTGTTGTAGGTGGTTTCGCAATTTATAATACATCCTTCTGCAACTCTGATGGTTCCATATCACAAGCCGGCGCAAACTGATGCCTTTGCCGTGTATGTTCTTATGTAGCAGAGTTTAAACACATTTTTCGCATTCTAACGAAGTCTAAAGTTTGAATTTTTTATTTGATTTTTCATTCAGAAGTGTTTGAATAGAGCTAATCCTGACACTATCCTTGTTTGTAATAACATAAATTTGATCAGGAGTAGTAATAGGCTTCGGCGCAACATCCCGATAGAAATGAACAATTTAATTATATAAATACCCTGGCTACAAGTTACATTACAGAAAAGCAGCCAGTAATATCGGTGGACACCAAAAAGAAAGAACTGGCCGGCAATTACAAAAATGGAGGGAAGGAATACCGACCAAAGAAAGATGCACGTCAGGTTAATGCACATGATTTTGGAACTGAAAGGGCTTCGCCTTATGGCATATATGATATATCTCAGAATGAAGGGTTTGTAAATGTGGGCACGAGCTATGATACCAGTCAATTTGCAGTCGACAGCATTAACCAATGGTGGTTGTTATTGGGCAAAGAAAAGTACCCCCATGCCAAACAAATATTAATTACAGCCGATGGCGGTGGAAGCAACGGTTCTATGGTAAAGAAGAAATGAACAAGTTGAAAATAACAAGGCATGAATTTCATGGTGAATGGAATTACACTATAAAGCCAGAAACGTAAAGTTTAATTTGTCTCAATTCCTAAACTGAAAATTACGCATTAATACTACCTGTTTTGTAGTCAATCCGATGACTGAAAATTTGATCGGATTGACTATTTTTGTGCCCTGTCTGTTCGGAGATTCGCATAGAAGTTCGCTAAATACTGACGGGTTTTATTTATTGAGAAATTATTTGATATGGAGCACTATAAAATAAACCATTTACGGGAGCTTGAATCTGAATCAATCTTTGTTCTACGCGAAGTTATTGCCCAGTTCGAGAAACCCGTGATGCTTTTTTCGGGAGGGAAAGATTCAATAGTGATGTTTCATCTTGCCCGCAAAGCGTTTCATCCTTTGAAAGTTCCGTTTCCATTGATGCATATCGATACAGGTCACAACTTCGAGGAGACGATTAAATACAGAGATGATCTGGCCGAAAGTACAGGCACGCGACTCATTGTTAAGTATGTGCAGGATTCAATCGATGATGGGCGTGCAGTTGAAGAGAAAGGGGTTAATGCAAGCCGTAATGTCCTTCAAACAGTTACCCTTTTGGATGCAATTGAAGAGATGAAATTTGATTGTGCTATGGGCGGTGGCCGTCGCGACGAAGAGAAAGCACGTGCGAAAGAACGTTTTTTCTCACATCGTGATGAGTTTGGACAATGGGATCCCAAAAATCAGCGTCCTGAACTATGGAATTTATTCTGCGGCGCAAAACATATGGGCGAACATTTCCGCGTGTTTCCGATAAGCAACTGGACCGAAATGGATGTGTGGCAATATATTCTGATGGAAAACATTGAAATGCCCAGTTTGTATTTTACCCATGAACGGGAAGTATTTTGCCGCGATGGTGCCTGGCTGGCCAGTGCTCCATTTATGCAATTGAAGCCTAACGAAAAAGTGGAAACAAGAAAGGTGCGTTGCCGGACAATTGGTGATATAACATGCACAGGTGTAACGCTTTCGAAGGCCAACACACTCGAAGAAATTATACAGGAAGTTGCAGCCAGTCGCGTTACTGAAAGGGGTAGCCGGGCCGACGATAAACGGTCGGAAGCTGCCATGGAAGATCGGAAAAGAGAAGGTTATTTTTAATTATTTCAAGAAAATTATGTCTGGAAAAGATAATGGATATCTCGATATGGAATTGTTGCGGTTCACCACTGCAGGAAGTGTCGATGATGGGAAAAGTACCCTGATTGGCAGGCTGTTGTATGATAGTAAAGCTATTTTTGAAGATCAGATGGAAGCCTTGGAACAAGCCAGCATCAGTCGCGGAGGCGAGGAGGTTAATCTGGCACTGCTTACAGACGGACTTCGTGCCGAACGTGAACAGGGGATTACAATTGATGTGGCTTACCGCTATTTTGCGACTCCTAAACGGAAATTTATCATTGCCGATACCCCCGGGCATATTCAATATACCCGCAATATGGTCACAGGAGCCTCGACTTCGAATGCAGCGGTGATTCTGATTGATGCCCGTAACGGTGTGATCGAGCAGACCCGTCGTCATGCTTATATTGCTGCATTACTGAATATCCCGCATGTCCTGGTGTGTGTAAATAAAATGGATCTCGTCGATTTTAGTCAGGAAGTTTTTGAACACCTTAAAGCCGATTTTATTCAGGTTGCCGGTAGATTGGGTAACCAGGATCTCCATTTTTTACCGATAAGTGCTAAGTTGGGGGATAATGTCGTTGATGAATCGAAGAATATGCCATGGTACACAGGCGAAACTTTTCTGGGATTACTCGAAATGTTACCGGTTGGAGAGGATTGGAACCTGAAAGATCCGCGTTTCCCGGTTCAATATGTAATTCGTCCTATATCAGACGAATACCACGATTACCGCGGTTATGCAGGTCGCGTTGCGAGTGGTGTTTTCAGGGTAGGGCAGGAGGTGGTAGTTTTGCCGGGTGGTCAAAAGACGAAGATTGAAGCGATCGATTTTGCAGCTGAAAGTCTCGAATACGCCTTCCCTCCGCAATCGGTTACTTTAAGACTGGCAGATGAAATTGATGTGAGCCGCGGATCGATGATTGTTGATGCTATTAATCAGCCGCAACAATCGCAGGAAATTGATTTGATGGTATGCTGGCTCAATGAAAAACCGCTTGTTTTAAGGGGCAAATACCTGTTGAAGCACAATTCGAATGAGTTACGATGTATTATCACAGAAGTGAAATACAAGGTAAATATCAATACAACAGAGGAGATTCACGACGATTTGCATGTCGGATTAAACGAGATAGCACGGATCAGGATTAAAACAACCAAACCACTGTTTTTCGATCCATACAAGAAAAACCGCGACACCGGCAGCCTGATCCTCATCGATGAGGGAACCAATAATGTGGTAGGTGCGGGGATGATTCTATAAACATTTTATCTCTTTAGAAAATTACTATTCATCCGCCACCCGGAGGACATCCCCATGCAGCGCGCCTCCATTATTCTATGTATTTATCAACGAATTTTGTGATTTTTCTGATTGGCTGAGTTAGCCACTGTGTGTTGTAAGGAGGGTGGTTATTTCTTTATCTGGTGGCAATCTGGTATTGCAATTACTCCACCTGGGCTTTGATTCCCACGATTTTAATCCTGCCTGGCATTTCGGACAATGCCAGCTTGCCGCCCTGTTTCCGGCCTTCAAAATAAGTGTTGGTCAGGTCGTAAAGTATTATTTTATCCTGAATGTCGAACAACTCGTTGGTACGCGTTGACAGGTGTTGCTCCAATACCTCCTTTTCGGCATACAGTTTTTTGGAGATGGCATACAGGCGGTCTTTGGTAACTTGTTCGATGTCGTACCCGGTGATCTCGCATACCGCCGGGTTTTCCTTGATCCACCGTGTCGTTTCCAGCTCCGAGGCCGGATAAACTGCCCGGCTGATGATGTGTCGTCGATGTAAGGAAGTTCAAATAAAGGGTTGTCGTGGTTGGCAACTTTAGCGGTAAGTATCTTCTGGATCAGGTTCAATTGGCCGATGGTCAGCTGCCTGAACTGCCACGACGGAAAATGAGCAGAGAATCTGCCCGATAATTTCAATTTGGAATTTATTGAAAAGGATTTTCCCAATGTTGAGAAAAGAAATCAGATTGATATTGATCCAAAGGTTAAAAGGAAATATGTTCGGGTGAGAAATACGTTTGAAATTTCGAAATAGAAACAGATAAAATACTACAAAAGAAAATAAGGCGATGGGTGTACGACAAAATTCCCTTTATTGGTATTTTACACAAATCTACTCCTGCTATTGCAATCAGATAACGTGAAAGTGAAAAATCAAATTGATTCTTTTTTGGCTTTGCCTTCGACTTTTTTTTTGTTTCTTCCAAACAAGTAATATCTCCTTCTTTTATTATAATTTCGTTGTCCGGTTGATCCCGCTTTTAGCGGGACTGCAACAATCCACAGGTATGCAACTTTTGAATCCAGATAACGTCGGTATCATCTTTCTTTCGTCCGGTAACGTTTTTTACATGCTTGGCATTAACCAGGTAGGTCTCTATCCCAGCCTCTTCAAGCATGATGTAGAGTGCCAACCAATATACACCAGTTCCTGCAAGCGTAAAAAGACAACCACACGACCAGACCGACCGACCAAAACCGACTGACTTTTGCTCCTTGACAGTTTTGTGCAACTTGACACAGACCGACCTTGCCGACACTCAAGCCGACCCAAATGTTTTTAGAATTTTTTTCACCACACTTTTAAAAATTCAATTTTAGCCAACCGCACAAATGGCACATTTGCTTTTGCCCCGACACTCAAAGCCAACCCTTCGGCAAAAACCAAAGAGCCAATTTTCCTCCCGCCTATTTGA
The DNA here is from genome assembly GCA_031421065.1 of Prolixibacteraceae bacterium. GTDB lineage: Bacteria > Bacteroidota > Bacteroidia > Bacteroidales > Prolixibacteraceae > Aquipluma. The sequence continues at coordinate 4,058 of JANONW010000198.1, read as the reverse complement.
TTTATAAATAAAGATAGTATCTTTGCAGAGCAATGAAATTTTTAATACTCATATTAGCAACAATAATTTTATTCCTCGCTGTTAAGCAGGGAATAGATATGATTTCATTGCAAACCGATACCGAACAAACTTGTTGTGGTGGACAATGCAAACCAATCCCGCAGTTGCGGGACGAAAAATCACCAGACCAACAAAAACAACAAGATGACTGTTCGGGAAAATCTTGTAATCCTTTTCAGGTATGCAGTTCTTGTGTGTTGCACTTCTTGACAAATCCATTTCTTGACTTATCAAAACCTGAAATTTCAACAAAACAAAATTTTACTTACCAATCAGCTTTTACCTCTCAATTTGCACCTGACTTTTGGCAACCGCCTAAGATTTCCTAACCGTATCTTTACTTTTTAAAATCGCAAATCCTTTGGACTTGCGTTGTTGTGCTTTGCTTTCGCTTGCACACATCAATTATTATTTCAAACAATTTAAAAATCAAAAAAATGAAATTTATAAAATCATTCGTTTTGGCTTTCATCGTTTTGACAGCCACAACAAGCATAGCGTTTGCTCAAAGCACAACGCAAAAAACCGACAGCACAAAAACTGTTACTATCAAAGTTAAAGGCATCACCTGTTCAATGGACTTGAAAATGATTGTCGCTAATGTTGAAAAATTAAAAGGCGTTAGCAGTTGTAAATCAGGTAAGATGGGAACAACCTCTTCACTTGAAGTGAAATTTAATCCTGCATTGGTAACTGAAAAGGAAATTCATACAGCCATTGAAAACACAGGCGGTTGCAAAAATCCGGACGAAAGGCCATACAAAATAAAACAGTAAACAACCGATAAGGCAAGGTTTGTTCTACCGAACAAACCTTGCCTTATTTTAAAACATTCAAACAATGAAAAAATATATCTTCATTGTTGGTTTACTGTTTCCGTATGGACTATTTGCACAAACCATTTCAGGAAAAGTAACCAACGACAAAAAAGAACCGCTTATTGGTGCAAGCGTGTATTGGCTTGGCACAACAGTAGGAACATCCACAGGTAACAAAGGTGAATTTGAAATTACAACCAAAGACATCAGCAATATAATATTGATTGCAATTTTTGTAGGACATTCATCGGACACGATAGAAATTACCAATCAAACATTTGTTGAGTTCAGATTATCAGAAACAAACACACTTGGGGAAGTTGTTGTAACAGGGCAACGGGACGGAGTAATTATTTCTAACCTCACTCCAATCAAAACAGAAATTATTACTCAAACGGAATTACGCAAAGCCGCTTGTTGTGATTTAGCAGGTTGTTTTGAAACTCAAACCACCGTGCAGCCTCAAACGACTAATATAATTACTAACTCAAAAGAACTTCGCATTTTGGGTTTATCAGGCGTTTACAATCAGGTTTTAATTGACGGCTTCCCAATGATACAAGGACTATCCTACACTTACGGCATCAGTGGAATTCCCGGAACATTGGTTGACAACATCTATATTGCGAAAGGAGCTAACAGCGTTTTGCAGGGATATGAAAGCATTAGCGGACAAATTAATGTTGAAACTAAAGAACCCGATAAAACTGATAAGTTGTTGCTCAATGTGTATATGAATAGTTATTCAGAAAAACATCTTAACGCCAACTATGCTTTTAAAAAGGAAAAGTGGAGTAACCTTACAGCATTTCATACAGTGCAACCTGCGAATAAAATAGACCGGGACAATGATAATTTTTTGGACTTGCCACAACTGACCAGATATATGGTTTTTAACAAATGGAAATACGGTAACGACCAAGATTGGGGATGGAGCAGCAGAGTTGGTTTGCGTTTTTTGAATGAACAACGAATTGGCGGACAAACATCTTACAATTCAGAAAATGACAAGGGAAGCGCTACTATTTACGGACAAACGGTAAATATTAATCAACCCGAAGTTTGGACAAAGACCGCTTATCTATTTAATGACAATCATAAAATATATTTGTTTGCATCTTCATTTTACCAAGACCAAAAATCATTTTTCGGAACGGTAAAATATAATGCACAGCAGATAAATTTTTACGGTAATCTGCGATACGAATTAGTTTATTCGGAAAAACATTCCTTGAAAACAGGTATTACCTACCGTTACTTAAATCTCAATGAAGACATTGCGTTTACCGACACTACTTTGCAACGGACTTATGCGGGTAATTACAAACGAATAGAAAATATCCCCGCACTTTTTGCGGAAAACTCAATGAGTTTTTTCAATGACAAACTCACTTGGATTGCTGGTATTCGTGGCGACCAACATAACCAATTTGGTTTTACTGTTACACCGAGAACTTTATTAAAATACGATATTGCACCGAAAACAGTTTTTCGTGCAAGCGTTGGGACAGGTTGGCGAACAGTAAATTTATTCAGTGAAAATATTGGTTTGTTGGTTAGTTCAAGGGACATTGTTTTTGCAGAACAATTAAGACCTGAAAGAGCAACAAATTTTGGAATTAACTTTACTCAAAAATTTGAACGCAATAATCTTTCAGGTTATTTCAGCGCTGACTATTACAGGACTGATTTTCAAAATCAGATTTTTCCCGACTACGACAGCGACCCAACGAAGGCAATTATTAAAAACTTCACTGGAACAAGCGCAGGCAATGGTTTTCAGGCAGAACTTTATTTAAAAATATGGAAACGCTTTGAATTAAAAACCGGCTACAACTTTTTAGATGTTTACCGGGAAATAAACGGGGCAAAACAACTATTGCCTTTTAATCCTGCACACAAAATTTTGACAATATTCAGTTACAAACCCTTGACAAACAAATTTCATTTTGATGTAAATGCGCATTGGAATGGAGAGCAGCGTTTGCCCGACACAAAATCAAATCCAACAGAGTTTCAACGACCTGACTTTTCAAAACCTTACACTTTAGTAAATGCACAATTTACATACAGCTTTAAAAAGTTTGAAGTATATGCAGGTTGCGAAAACATCTTTGATTTCCGACAAAAGCTACCCATCGTTAGTTGGCAAAATCCTTTCAGTCCTTATTTTGATACCTCATCTGTTTGGGGACCGACAAGAGGACGAGAAATTTATGTTGGAGCGAGATTTAAACTATCAAGTAAATAGAAGTATGCAGTTAAAAAGAACAATTTTCAATATCCATAAAATGGACTGTCCTTCGGAAGAAAATTTAATCCGATTAAAGCTTGAAGAATTTCACAGTATCAAATTATTGAAATTTGACATTCTAAATCGTAAACTTGAAGTCTATCATAGCGAAAATGCTGAATTGATTTTTTCTGCTTTGAAAAATTTAAATCTGGATACTAAAATAATTTCTACAGAAAAAGCAGAAGATTATATTTCATCAGAAAATCACCAATCAGAGCGAAAACTATTATGGACAGTATTAATTATTAACTTTTCATTTTTCGCCATAGAAATACTTATCGGCTTTCTTGCAAACTCGATGGGCTTGATAGCAGACAGTTTAGATATGCTTGCTGACGCAACGGTTTACGGACTTTCATTATTTGCAGTAGGCGGAGCAATTGCCAAAAAGAAAAAAGTGGCAAGGTTCGCAGGTTACTTTCAAATAATACTTGCAATCATTGGATTTACAGAAGTAATCAGACGGTTCGTTGGAATAGAAAGAATGCCTAACTTTCAGGCAATGATTATTGTTTCAATTTTTGCTTTGATTGCTAATGTTATCTGCTTATATCTACTTCAAAAAGGGAAAAGCAAAGAAGCACATATGCAGGCAAGTATGATTTGTACTTCAAATGATGTAATCATAAATACAGGAGTAATTTCAGCAGGACTACTTGTTAACTGGTTAAATTCAAGCTATCCTGACTTAATTATCGGAGCAGTTGTTTTTGTAATCGTGGCAAGGGGAGCATATAGGATTTTGCAAATAGCCAAGTAAAGCCTGTGCTTGCTTTTTCCTTTCCAAGAAAAATTGAATTAAATACAGGCAATCCTGTTCCCATTTTAACTACACTTTTTTTAACTGCTTCTTTTTTCATATTTTTGATCTTAATTTTGTTAAA
>JANONW010000197.1:0-2907 GCA_031421065.1 Prolixibacteraceae bacterium | reverse complement strand
GATTTTGTCGGACTTGATAAGACGGACCTCTCTCGGGTCGCGCACGTCAAGAAGTCGAGTGTTCGCTTCGATGACAGAATTCCACCCAAATTGAAAGAAAGGCTTGAACAGATCGCGAACTGCTGTCTGCTCGTGGCTGATCATTTCAACGGCGACGTGCAAAAAACCTCTACGTGGTTCAGCGCTGCAAATCCCATGCTTGGCAACGTTAGCCCACGGGACATGATCAGATTCGGCAGGTTTGCAAAGCTTCAGCGATTCATTGCAGAAGCGGTTCGCAAGGACGCCGAGCGTGCGACCGCGACGCCCTAGCGGAAGGGTTTGGGCGGCCAATGTCGGAATTGGGCGGCGTCAACCTGGCACAAATCAGCTTCATGAGCTGGAATCCTTCACTTCCGCTTCGATGCAGGAATGGGCGGCTCACGGTCAAGCAAACCGGGACTATCAGTACGCACTATTTTTTGATCTCGAAAGTCAACGAGCGGCCCGTCATAAGGACCTCTGCGCGGCATTACGCTGGTCATTACCATGCAGAGTTGATCTGGATGACTGGTTTCGCCTAGTCAATTTCAACCGAGGCCCGAAACGGGCCGCCTTTGGCCTTCACCGAGCACGGCGCCATCATCGCGCGACCCGCGCGATATAGAGCGCAATACGCTAGCGATGCGATGCCGTCACCGAATGGTCTGGGTGTGATGAAGGCCTGAATGACCCGTAATAACAAAGGGTTGCACATGTGTCCTTTAATTAAGGATAGATATGATATTATGTGTCCCTTAAATAAGGACACCTGAAGACATGGCACTTCACCCGGTGCTGCTCGAAAAACTCAATGACGCGTTGACTGCGGCGCTGATCCCGCGCTCGACGCGGCGTGACGCGCAACTGCCAGGGATTGCTGGCAAGGTCCACGCAGTCATCGGCATGCGCCGAGCCGGCAAGACGACATTCCTGCGCCAGTTGCAGGCCACAAAACGCGAGACGGTGCCGCCCTATCGTGCGCTGTACTTCAGTTTCGATGACGACCGGCTGGCGCAGATTGACGCCGGACAGTTGTCACTGCTGCTCGAAGAATACTATCGACGGCATCCGGAGTTGCGCGGCCGTGAAACAACCAACTGGTTTCTCGACGAGATCCAGCAGGTGCCGGGATGGGAACAGTTCGTGCGCCGCGTGTCCGACAGCGAACGCATCGAGATTGTCGTTTCCGGTTCATCCGCGCGCATGCTGTCCCGCGAGGTGCACACGTCGCTGCGCGGCCGCGCCATGGAAACGGTGATCAGGCCGTTCAGTCTGCGGGAGTTCCTCCGTCATCAGGGCGAAGAGCCGGACGCACCAGCAGCGCAATGGACCGCGGCACAACGATCGCAGATCGAGCGGCGCTTCCGCGAGTTCCTGGAGGCGGGCGGATTCCCGGAAGCACAGGGACTCGCGCTCCCATTGCGGGTCGAGTTGCTCCAGGGCTACGTGGACACGGTGCTGTTTCGCGATGTCGTGGAACGGTACGGCATCCAGCAAGTTGCGGCATTGCGCTGGCTGGTGCGCCAATGCCTGCGCAATCCGGCCGGCAGCTTCAGTGGGCATCGATTCTGGCTCGATCTGCGGTCCCAGGGTCTCGGTGTGGCCAAGGACGCGGTGCACGCGATGCTCGCTCATCTGCAGGATGCATTCCTGATATCGGCAGTTCCGATCGCAACGGACTCCGAGCGCCAGCGCAACTCGAATCCTCGCAAGATCTATCCGGTGGATCCGGGGCTGATCGGCGCGTTCGATATCAGCGGTCGGCCGAATCTTGGACACGCACTGGAGACCGCGGTGCTGAACGAGCTCGAGCGCCGCAAGGCGGAAGTTGGCTATGTCAGGACAGACGATGGCTTCGAAGTCGATTTTCGGGCGCGCCACCGCGGCGGGCAGGTGGAGCTGATCCAAGTCTGCGCGGATCTCTCGAATGCGGGCACGCTGGAACGCGAATTGCGCGCGCTACGCTCGGCGGCGCGCGCGGAGCCACGCGCCAGGCAATGGATGCTGGTCATGGATGCGGGCGAGGTATCTGGAATCGACGGTGGAACGGTCGAAGTGCGGTCGGCGTGTGAATGGTTGTTGGAGTGACGGTGTCGAATTCAGAGGGGTCTCCAACCAAGTGATGTTCGGCTTGGCACTGTCAAATCCGCCTCATTTCCCGCTTTTGATTGTGGAAGTGCAGGGGCATTGCTTGCCGGTAGGGAGGCAAATGCGCTGTTGAGTAAATTTGGGGCTCGTGGAGAGACAGTCCGCAGTCGCGTGGCGGCCATCGTTCGTCGCGAAGCGGATTCACAGGGCGGATCGACATTGGCTTACGAAATGGCGGGAACGAACGAGGAAGAGGCGCGTCGACTTCTGGCTGCTCTTGGGCTTGGTCTGGGGTTTTGACTCGCGGCCGCGGTACTGGCGCGGCGAACGGTCACCTGCAGGTGATCTTGATCGGTCCGTAACGACTGGAGCAGGCCCGGCTCCGACATTCCGAAGCTGATTGAGCGGCCGTCGACGGCGGCGGCCGGGAAGAACCGCGCGCGGCGCGGATATCGTCGCCGAGGTCACGGACACCAAATTCCTCAGCAAGCGGACGCGCGTGCGCCTCCAACTCGCGAAGGCCGGCCGCGCGAGTGCGGCGGCGCAGCAGGTGAACTCGGGCTACGGAGCCCGCCGGCGAAGTGGTTGGAGAGGCGCAAGCACGAGTACTTCGACTGGGCGAAGGCTGGTGGATCAGATCAGGCGGGGAGAGGTGGATTGAGGAGACACGTCGGAAACTATTGATTTACATCAGAAAATAATCGAGCGGTCGGAGGTCGAAGTGCAAAGATGCGACCTGTAGGCTTGTTTCATTATAACTAAAGAGTTATACATTGGCCCGGCTGCTATTCCACCGCG
>JANONW010000196.1:0-43009 GCA_031421065.1 Prolixibacteraceae bacterium | reverse complement strand
GGACACTATACTGTAAAACAGTAAATTGGGGGTTCGGCCCCCGTATCTCTTATCGAATACAAAATTAGCCGGAAAAATATTTTTAACAAGTAAGTATAACTGCCTGATCTTCAACTAAATAATTTTCGAGCTGAATCGCTGAAAAAGTAATACACAAAAAAGATAATTAAAGGTTTTGTACTTCATTCAACTTTACTAAAGCATCGGGCTTAAAATACGGGCAAACGATTCTTTAATTTTGTTCATTCGCGGGCGCTTGATCCATTCCTCTAAAATCACTGTTTCGCTTTTGTTCTGATCTTCCAGGAACTGTGAAGCCAATACGCCTGCAATTTCTTCATCATAAATCATCGCGTTGACTTCAAAATTGGTTTCCAAACTGCGGAAGTCAAGGTTTGCAGTGCCTACTGATGAAAAAATGCCATCAACCACAATCACTTTACTATGAATAAAACCTGCCTTGTAAAAATAGATTTTCACCCCCGATTCGAGCAATTCTTCGATGTATGAATTGGTTCCCCATTTGGAAGTTACTGCGTCTGACAATCCAGGAACAATGATACGAACATCAATTCCGCCCAAAGCAGAAGTTTTCAGTGCAGTCATAATATCAGCGGTTGGCATCAGATAAGGAGTTGAGATATACACATAATCGGTAGCGCTGGCAATGGCCGAGAAATAGGCCTGGCCGATACTTTCCCAATCAGAATCTGGTCCGCTGGCCGAAACTTGGACCAATTTACCATTACCCGATTCGAATGGCCTGAAATATTTTTCGCCCCTGAATATTTCTTTTGAAACAAAATACCAGTCGGCCATAAAAATGATTTGCAGCGAAGTAGCTCCGCCACCTGTCACTTTCAGATGCGTATCGCGCCAGGGGCCAATTCCGGGAACACCATCCTGATAGCGGTCGGCAAAATTCAGTCCACCAACAAAAGCTGTTTCGCCATCAATCACCAGAATTTTGCGGTGGTTCCGATAGTTTACTCTTGAAGTAAGATTCGGGAAACGGACCCTCATAAAACAATCTGCTTTTACTCCTGCATCCGACATCGAGCGGATGAATTTCCGTTTAAGCTGCCAGCTGCCCACATCATCGTATATGAAACGGACTTCCACACCTTCACGCGCTTTTATTATCAGAAGTTCGCGAAGATAATTCCCGATGGTATCATCTTCTACAATATAATATTCAAGATGAACATGGTGTTTTGCTTGTTCTATACATCTGAAAATCTCAGGAAATGTTTCCTGTCCGTTGCGCAAAACTTTCACTTCATTGTTGTTGGTCAGAATTGCATTCGAATTGGAAAGCAGCAGGTTCATCAACCTTTTCTTTGAATAAAGCTGATCACTGATTCTGAAATTGTTTTTTGGAAGATTATCCAGTTGCTCTAATGTAAGTTTTCTCAATTTTTCCAGATCCTTCAGGCCTTTGCGTGAAAACATTTTCGATTTTCGGTACTCCTGCCCAAAGAAAAGATAAAACACAATCCCGGCGAAGGGAAGCAAAACCAAAACCAGGATCCAACTGATGGTTTTCACCGGATTACGATTCTCAAGAATAATCAGAACAGCTATGAAAATAACCGTCAGAAAATAGAGGATGGCAAGCAAACTCGGCAGTGAGCTCCATATATCGAACAAAATTCCCATGCGGTTAATTTAGTTTTTTTAGTGCGACTAAATATCATTAAAAATACGCTTAAAAACAAAGGGAAATGGCTTTCAGTTAAATCTTAATTATTTCTCAGCACATGCAGTTTGCAATCGTCCAGTTTTTCAAAGCCAATAGTTTCTCCTGAAATATTTGGGGCTGCAATTCCTTTCCCGAAGAATTGGTTTCCGGTATAGACAAAAGCTTCGTCCCACAAACCAGCCTCCAAAAAACTGGCCAGCAGTTCGCCTCCGCCTTCAACAATCACTGAAAGAACATCTTGCTGATAAAGCTCCAAAAGCATTAGTGGCAGAATATCCTGATTAAAATCGAGTGTAATAAATTTCAGGTTTTCATCATCTGTTTTTTCCTGATTCGTGAAAACCCAGGTTGGCACTTTTCCATCGAAAATTTGCAACCCGGGATCCAGTCTTCCAATTCGGTCAATAACTAATCTAATTGGCTGATTGCCAGTCCACTCGCGAACCGTGAGCGCCGGATTGTCGTATTCGGCCGTATTGGTGCCGATAAGAATGGACGATTCTTCTGATCGTTGTTTGTGCACCAGCCTTTTCGACAGGGCATTGGTAATCCAGATAGGTCGAAGTGTTTCGCTGCGGTCGGTGTCGATAAAACCATCGAGCGTTTGCGCCCATTTCAGCAAAACATAAGGGCGTTTTTTCTCGTGAAAAGTAAAAAACCTCCGGTTCAGTTCGCGACATTCATTTTCCAGAATACCCACCACAACTGATATTCCGGCATCTTTCATCCGTTCAGTTCCTTTCCCTGCAACTTTGGCAAACGGATCAATGGTTCCAATTACAACCTTCGGAATCCGGTTTTCGATGATCAGATCGGAACAGGGCGGTGTTTTACCGAAATGGGCACAAGGTTCCAGCGAAACATATAATGTCGATTGAACGAGAAGTTCAGGATTTTTGACCGAACGGATGGCATTTACCTCGGCATGTGGCTGCCCGAATTTTTGGTGGTAACCTTCGCCAATAATGGTTCCTTCATGCACAATTACGCAACCCACCATCGGATTGGGCGCCACATCGCCCATTCCGAGAAGTGCCAGATCGAGGCAACGTTGCATAAAAATTTCGGGAGTACCCATCAATGAAAAAATTAACTTTGCCAAAAATAACAATAAATGAGGGCAGGCATCGCATCCATCAGAAAAGAATTGGCAGGAATCTTTTCCAAAGGGGAAATTGAAAGTTTGATTTCCCTGATCTTCGAAAAGCTGAAAGGATACTCGCGTACCCAATTTTTGCTTGCCAAAGACGAATTACTGAACTCGGACGACCTGGCTGAAATTGACAAAATTGTTACCCGCCTGAAAAACCATGAACCTATACAATATATTTTGGGTGAAACAGAGTTCTACGGATTGCCGTTTTATTCGGTGCCCGGTGTTTTGATTCCGCGTCCCGAAACTGAAGAACTGGTGCAATGGATTATTCAGGAAAACAAACAATTGGGTCCAACCATTCTCGACATTGGAACCGGAACCGGTTGCATTGCGGTTTCACTCAAAAAAAACATTGAACAATCCACGGTTCTTGCCTGTGATATTTCGCATGTTTGCATTGAAACAGCCCGCAGTAATTCCAAATTGAATAATGTAACGGTTTCAGTAATTGAATATGATATTTTAAATGGCAATTCTGAAATTTTCTTTCCTGAATTGGATGTGATCGTTAGCAATCCGCCGTACATCAGGGAAACCGAAAAACTCATGATGAAGAAGAACGTGCTTGAATTTGAACCGGAGCTTGCACTTTTTGTACCTGACGAAAACCCGTTGCTATTTTACGAACGAATCGCTGAATTCGCCCTTATTCATTTAAAGAAACCGGGCCATCTCTACTTCGAGATAAATGAAGCTTTCGGGAATGACTGTGTGAAAATGCTTCAACAAAAGGATTTTTCTGATATTGAACTAAAAAAAGACATCAATGGCAAAGACAGGATGATTCGGGCAAAGCTTTTATGCCATCGAAATTAGGGAAGAATATAATACAATAAATGCATATATTTGTAATAAACGCAGGCGGCCGAAAGCGAAGTTGGAACATAAACCACGAACAATTTGAAACATTTTTTTATATATACACTTTTGCTTTTTAATATCGTTGCAGTTTTTGCAATTGGTATCGCTTCTTTATCCGTTTATATCAGTCCCGGGAAATTTTGGATCCCTGCATTGTTCGGAATGGCTTATCCTTATCTTCTGGTAGTTAATGTCGTTTTCATTATTTTATGGGTTGTCATCAAACCAAAATTCGCCCTCTTTTCGGTCTTAATAATACTTGCCGGATTTAATCACATTGGAAATTACCTTCAGTTTTCAGGGAAACAATCCACCGAAAAAGGAGTCAGGGCAACCAGTTACAACGTGAAATATTTCATGGGGAATACCGGATTTCCGAACAAAGAAAATGCCGACCATATCCTTAACTTTTTGCGGCAGGACAATGCCGATATCATTTGTTTGCAGGAAGTAAGGCTAAACAAACAACAAATATTCGATATCAAGAACACAAAACTTCCGCAGGTAAACCACTTACAGCTTGCACACAACAGTTATGCCGGAGGACTGCTTACCATGACCCGCTTTCCGATCCTGAACATGGAAGAAATCAGGTTTAAGAATTCGGGAAACATGATAATTTTCACCGACATACTGATGGAAACCGATACCGTCAGGGTTTACAACTGCCATTTGCAATCGTACCGGCTACGGGAAGCCGAAATCAATGCCATAGATTCAATCGACTTTAACAACCATCCGAAGACAAAGGAAAAGATGATGGAATTAGGCCTGAAATTTAAAGATGCATTGATAAAAAGAGCAGAGCAGGCGGCTACTCTTCGTAAATCCATCAACGAAAGCCCTTATCCGGTGATTGTTTGCGGCGATTTTAACGACACTCCGGTTTCGTTTACGTACAGCACCGTAAAAGGCGATCTGGAAGATTCATTTACTGAATCAGGAAGGGGGACTGCGAATACCTATAATGGAAAACTGCCTTCGTTCCGGATTGATTATATTTTGTACAGCCCGATTTTTACAAGCTATAACTTTCAGGTTACAGCCTTAAACCACTCTGACCATTTTCCGGTAAGCTGCGATTTGTTTCCGGTAAAAAAATAGATATTACAATTTAGCCAAAAGAAAATCAAGCAAATTAATTTGTTTAATGCCTTGATAATCATTACCAATAATCAAATCGTTAAACGTAACAACATATTTGGGATAGTTGTCGTTTATCATCAATAAATTACCAAATTCACGGTCGGCAATAGATTTATCGGTAATTTGCAGACAGACTTGTACATAAACTTTGAGCCCATTTCTGTCTGCCACAAAATCAATCTCTTTGTTATCGATTTTCCCCACATAAATACGGTACCCGCATTGTAAGAGATGCAGATAGACCGCATTTTCCAGAAGCTTGTGAATATCAGTTTTCTGATTAAAACCCTTTAAAGCATTTCTCAGGCCCAAATCTTCAAAATAGTATTTTTCGCCAATCTCAAATATTTTTAACCCTCCCACTTCTGAGCGTACTACTTTATGAACAAAATAGGCATTCGAAAGTGCTTTTAGATAATTCAGTGTGAGTTGGGGGGATACTTCAATACGCTGCGATTTGAGGAATTTGCTGATATTGCTTGCCGAGAAAAGGCTGCCAATATTATCTGACAGATAGAGTACCAAATTCTCAAGAAAGGAAATATTCCGAATATTTTCCCTTGCAACAACATCTTTAAGCAGTATTGTCGAATATACATTTTTGAGATATTCAAAGGGCAAATTATCATAAAGTCCAATATTGGGGAGATAGGGCATTCCTCCGTAGGTAAGATATTTCATTAAACTATCGTTTCCTTTCTCTAATTGATGAAAAGTGAGAAACTCAGAAAAGCTCAAACTATGAATCTTAATCTCAATATATCTGCCTGAAAGATAAGTAGCCAACTCACCTGAAAGCAAAGTGGCATTACTTCCTGTACAGAATATATCACATTTATTTTCAGCGAATAAACTTCGAATAGTTAATTGAAATGATTCTATTTCCTGAATTTCATCAATAAATAAGAAGTTGGCTTTATTCTCCTGAAATTTATCACTAAGAAACTCATTCAGGTCTATATTTGTACGTATGTGATTGAATTGTTCCAGCTCACGGTTAATGTATATTATATTGGCTGTAGGATTTTCTTGTTTAATACTATCCATCAATTGAAGCATGATGTAGCTTTTACCAACCCTTCTCTGTCCGGTAAGAACTTTGATGATTTGTTTTCCGATAAACGGTTTAATTTTTTCGGTGTAAATAGGCCGTGCAATGTAAATCATATTCAGTATCTAATGTATACCACAAATATAGTCCAAATTCAATATCTATTTCATGTATACCGTAAACTTTACAGATTTATTGCATTAATTTCATGTATACCGTAAACTTATCATCATCTAAAACAACCGCTTTCTCTTCAGCAGATAGGTATAAAGCACGTGCTTAAAATCTTCGTTGATATCGGCCTCGGCAAGATCGATATGGTACTGCCCACATCGTACGCGCATTTCTTCGAAATAATCTGACATGGCTTTTTCATAGTTCTTTTTCAGATCATGGGGCGAAAACCGGAGGCGCTCGCCGGTTTCGAGGTCCACAAAGCGGTAAGGTTGGTTCCTGAAATCGAACGCACGTTCCTGACGGTGGTCGGTTACATGAAAAAGTAGTACTTCGTGTTTGTTGTATTTCAGGTGTTGAAGCGCTTCAAACAATTCATCGGTACTTTCCTGCCCGATCAAATCGCTAAAAAGTATTACAAGCGAACGTTTGTGAATATTTTCGGCAATCATGTGCAGTGCATCAATTGTGTTGGTTTTTTTTTGCAATTGTGCCTGCTCGTGCCGCAACAATGCTCCCAACTGATTGTACAACAAGTCGATGTGGACTGACGATAAACAGGCCTGTGAATGAAATTCGATCTCGTCAGAAAAAAGCGAAAGGCCAACTGCATCGCGCTGTTTGCGAAGCAGATAAATGATTGCAGCTGCCGAATAAACAGAAAATGCCAGTTTGTTGGCTTTCGAAGGTTTTCCCTTTTCGAACGGGAATAGCATTGACGAAGACGTATCGATTACAATCTGGCAACGGAGATTGGTTTCTTCTTCGTATTGTTTCACAAATAAACGATCAGTCCGGGCAAACAGTTTCCAGTCGAGATGCTTGGTCGATTCGCCGGTATTGTATAGCCGGTGTTCGGCAAATTCGACCGAAAAACCATGAAAAGGACTTCGATGTAAACCTGTTATAAAGCCTTCGACCACTTCTTTCGAGATGAATTCGAGGTTATCGAATTGCTGAAACTGCTGTATGTCAAGAAGATTGTTCAAGATGTAGTGATTAAAATAAAAAAGGCATAAGAAACATTGATTCCTATGCCTTTTCATTCTGAAAATATCGTTTAAAGAATACTGTCAACTTTTGATGATAGTGTTGATTTTGGAGCAGCTCCAACGTGTTTGTCAACCACAACCCCATCTTTGAAAAATAATATTGTCGGGATGTTACGGATTCCATATTTGGAAGCAATGCCGGGATTACTGTCAACATCGACTTTTCCTACTACCAACCTTCCGGCGTAATCTTCCGAAAGTTCCTGAACGATTGGACCTACCATGCGGCACGGGCCACACCATTCTGCCCAAAAATCAACCAGAACCGGCATTCCCGACTGAAGCACCAATTCTTCAAAATTTGCATCATTAATTTCTAAAGCCATAGTATAATATTTTATGTGTGAATAGTAACAAACCCTAAAGCCATCACAAAATTAGCCTAATTAATTTTAAAAACAAGATCGTCGTTTTTTTCAAAATAAGCGAGCAATTCGTTGGTGATTTCAATACGGGTATTTCTTGAAAACAGATTAACCATCAATTTTGTTTCGGGGTCCCAGACATCGAATTTCAAGAGCGATTTTCCTTTGCTTTTTTGGGTAAGGCGCTCCATTTCGGCAACCATTTCCGGATTAATTGCAGTAAGTGGGACCTGCACTGTTATACTTTTAAAATACTTCTCACGGATATCGTCCATCAGCTCAATCCTGCTGACTTTGTATTCAAGCTGATCGCTGCCAAAACGGTTCTGGACTACTCCTTTTACCAACAGGTAAATTCCTTGTTTGCAGAATTTTCCATATTCCACGTAATCTTTCGCGAAAAAGAACATTTTATACGAATCGGTATAATCGGTCAGTACTATTTGGCTGTATGGTTTTCCGGTTTTGCCAAACGCTTCGCGGGCTTCGGTTACCATGCCGACAAAAGTCAGTTCGCGCCCTTTCAATGCATCAATATTACTGTTCAGATCCTGAATGGTAACATCTCTGGATGCCAGCGTTTCAATCTCAATTTTATATTTGTCGAGCGGATGGGAGGTGAGATAGATTCCGATCAGTGCTTTTTCTTTTTCAAGCAAAACCAAGTTGGGCCATTCGGGGACCATCATCGGTTCGGGCCTTTGAACTGATTGGGTGGACATGATTTCACCAAAAAGCGAAGGTTGCATGTTGTTGCTTTCGTACTGCATTTTGTTGCCGTACCTGATCAGCTTTTCAATAAAGGTAACATCACTTTCGTCAGGAGCAAAAAACTGGCTGCGGGTATGCTTTTTAAACCCATCGAACGCACCGGCCATGGCCAAAGCTTCAATGTTCTTTTTGTTTGCCGACTGAAGGTTGACCCGTTCAACAAAATCATAAATATCCTTGAACCCGCCACCTTGCCGGGCTTTGATAATGTCTTGAACAGCCCCCTCGCCCACCCCTTTTATTGCAGCCATCCCAAAACGGATGTTTCCGGATTTGTTCACCGTGAATTTGGCGTAACTTTCGCTCACGTCAGGTCCAAGCACATTCATTTTCATGCGCTTGCATTCCTCCATCAGCTTCGAAATTTCAGTAATATTACTGAGGTTACGGCTCATATTGGCAGCCATAAATTCTGCCGGAAAGTTTGCCTTCAGATAACCGGTCTGGTATGCAACCCAAGCATAACACACCGAATGCGATTTATTGAAAGCATAACTGGCAAAAGCTTCCCAGTCTTTCCAGATTTTTTCGATCAGTTTTGTTGCATCCTTATTGCCTTCTTTGCATCCTTCAATAAATTCAGGATTAGCCAGACATCCGTCTTTAAATTTGACCTTCAGCTTGTCCATCATGTAAATCAGCTTCTTGCCCATCGCCTTGCGAAGCAAATCGGAATCGCCACGGGTAAAACCGGCCAGAGCCCTCGATTGTAACATCACCTGTTCCTGATAAACTGTAATTCCGTATGTATCTTTTAGGTAAGGTTCCATCAGCGGATGGTCGTATTCAATTTTTTCCTGACCGTGTTTTCGCTTGATAAACGAAGGAATGTATTCCATCGGGCCTGGACGGTAGAGCGCGTTCATGGCCACCAAATCTTCGAAACGGTTTGGTTTCAGGTTGCGTAAATGCTTTTTCATTCCGAGCGACTCGAATTGGAAAATCCCAGTGGTATCGCCATTTGCAAAGAGCTCCAAAGTTACTGGGTCTTTCTCCGGAAGGTCATCCATATCGACTGTAATCCCCTGAGAAAGCTTTACATTCTCAATCGTTTCCTTGATGATGGAAAGGGTTTTCAGGCCAAGAAAGTCCATCTTCAGCAATCCAATGTCTTCAACGAACTTACCGTCATATTGAGTTGTGAGCAGGTTTTCGTCGTCTTTGGAAAGCATCACCGGAATATGGTCGGTCAGCGGATCGCGGCTAATCAGGATTCCGCAGGCATGTACACCTGTCTGGCGCACCGAACCTTCGAGTGTCTGGGCAAATTTCAGGGTTGTCTTTACCAATTCGTTGTTCGAAAACAGTTCCTTTTTCAGCTCCGGACTTTCCTTAAATGCAATGGAGAAATTCATTTTTGGCGCTTCAGGAACCAGCTTCGTTAAACGGTCGGCTTCCGACAGAGGCAGTTTCAGTACCCGCGCAACATCTTTGATGGCCGATTTTGTGGCCATTGTTCCGAAAGTACAAATATGTGCGACCTTGTCGTTCCCGTATTTTTTGGTCACATAGTCGAGTACTTTTTGGCGCCCGTCATCATCAAAGTCGATATCCACATCGGGCATCGAAATACGGTCGGGATTCAGGAAACGTTCGAACAGCAGATCGTACTTTAACGGATCAATGTTGGTAATCCCGACACAGTAAGAAACCACCGATCCGGCAGCCGAACCACGACCTGGACCAACCAACACATCCATCCGGCGGGCTTCGTTGATGAAATCCTGCGTGATCAGGAAGTAACCTGGAAAACCCATCTTTTTGATGGTATTCAATTCAAATTCAATACGTTCACGCACCTCGTCAGTGAATGGTTCTCCATATCGTGGTTTGGCACCCTCCCAGGCAAGGTGTTCAAGATAATCTGCTTCAAGTTTCACCCTGACTACTTTATCGTATCCACCTACGGATTTATACCATTCCTCGGTGAATTCTTCCAGCAACATTTCTTCTGTGAACCGAGCCCGGTAATCTTCCTCTTTCCCAAATTCTTCAGGAATAGGAAAAATAGGCATGATGGGCGAAGAATTCAGGTTGTACGATTCAATTTTATCGTTTATTTCCTGAGTATTCGTCAATGCTTCAGGCACATCGGCAAACAATGCGTTCATCTCGGCAGTGGTTTTAAACCACTCTTGTTTTGTATAACGCATTCTGGTGGGATCGTCCAAATCCTTGCCGGTATTCAGGCAAATCAGCAAATCATGCGCATCGGCATCTTCCTCATTGATGAAATGAATGTCGTTGGTACAAATCAGTTTTACCTGATGTTTTTGAGCCAGACCGATCATTTCTTTATTGACCAACACCTGATTTTCATACACATTCTGTCGCATTTCCTGCAATTGGGAAGGATGTCGCTGTAATTCGAGGTAGAAATCATCGCCGAAAATCGACTTGAACCATTGTATGGTTTCGTCAGCATCATCCAAATGACCGGCCATGATGTGCTGCGGTATTTCGCCGCCCAAACAGGCGCTTGAAACAATCAACCCTTCGTGATGCTTTTCGAGCAACTCTTTGTCGATACGAGGTTTGTAGTAAAAACCTTCGGTGTAAGCAGCCGATACAAGTTTAAGCAGGTTGCGGTAACCCACCAGGTTTTTGGCCAGCAAAATAAGGTGGTGCCCCGAACGGTCAACTTTCGCGTCTTTTTTGCTGTGGCGCGAAGTTTCGGCTACATAAGTTTCACAACCCAAAATTGGTTTGATCCCTTCCTTTTTACAAACATCGTAGAACTCTTTGGCTCCAAACATGTTGCCATGATCGGTCAAGGCAAGTGCATTCATTCCATCGCGTTTTGCTTTGGCTATCAGGCCACGGACACTGGCCGCACCATCAAGAATTGAGTATTGCGAGTGAACATGTAAATGTGTAAAAGGGATCATATCAATGGATTATATCAAATATTTATAGCTCCTGAAACCAAAACTTCAGGAAAGTAAAGTTACCATTTTCGATGCCTGAAAATAGGATTGTTGATAAAAATTGGGAAAGAAGTTTGAATCGGCATGCCAGGGAAAGTCATTTTTCTCAGTCACAATCAGGTAGCCGTTTTTATTAAGGATGGTTCCTGCGGGAAATTTCCATTTTGTCAAATTCTTTTTACTGTCAGCCAGATAAAAACCTGAAATGTCCAGATCCTCACTTGAAAGATTATATATTGCCCAACTGAAGGATATTTACAAACTAGACTCGTAATTGTACTGAAAAAAAATGCCCAACTAATTAATAGTCAGGCGAATGATTTGTAGTCCCACCGGGAATCGAACCCGGATCTACGGTTTAGGAAACCGCTATTCTATCCGTTGAACTATGGGACCGTTTTATTTTTAATCTTGTGCCTTGTATCTAAAATCTTGTGCCTTTTTTCAAAGGTGCTGCAAAAATATGCAAATATGCCGTTTATGCAAAAGCATCGAACATATTTTTCAGGCAACACAATTTTGTTTTGACCTGCCAAATTTTAACATTGTATAAATTCAGCTCTCCCGTCCATTGCCATTCATGCTTAGAAACATTATAAATTAGTTATTTTACAAGGCATTTTATTGTATGTGATACTTGTTAACCCTACTTTTGTCGGGCGAATTAAAATTGAATTTATTTTAAAATAAAAATCTGTTATTCTATGAGCAATTTACTGACTGCCTCTATTGGACAGAAACTCCTGATGAGCGTTTCAGGTTTGTTCCTGATTTTGTTCCTCTTTGTGCATTTAATCCTGAATTCGTTCCTGCTGCTCGATGGCTGCATGGAATTTGAAACAGGGCAATTATTTAATGCTGGGGTACATTTCATGGGAATAAATCCTTTGATTAAAATCATTGAGCCTACGCTGGCTTTGGGATTTGTAGTACACATCGTTTATTCATTAATTCTGACCCTTCAGAACATGAAAGCACGCGGCCCGCAAGCTTATGCTTCGGGAAAAAAGACTACCGGTGTTGAATGGGCTTCTCTGAATATGTTACCATTGGGTATTGCGATATTCGCATTCCTTATCGTCCACATTTTTAACTTCTATCTGAAGATGAAAGGTTTTATTGCATGGGAAGGTGGCGAAGTTGAATTTCCATTCTTCGGGTCAATGGCAAAGGGCGAAAATGCTTATGCATTGGTCAATGAAACTTTCCAAAACCTGCCACTTGTTCTCCTGTATGTTATTGGTTCCGTTGCACTTGCATTTCATCTTGCACACGGATTCTGGTCGTCGTTCCAAACCATCGGCTGGAATAATCCAATATGGATGCCTCGCCTGAGAGTAATCAGTAATGTTGTTGCCATAATTCTTGGTGGTGGTTTCACAGTAATTGCATTGGCACAATACCTGTTTTTCTAATTTTTTAAATAACTGAAACATGAGCAAATTTAATGCAAAAATTCCTGAAGGGCCATTGGCTCAAAAATGGACCAATTATAAAGATCACCAGAAACTGGTGAACCCTTCCAACAAGCGTAAACTTGATGTAATTATCATTGGTACCGGTCTGGCTGGTGCTTCTGCGGCCGCTTCGCTTGGAGAAATGGGCTTCAATGTTAAAAACTTCGCGATACAGGATTCACCACGTCGCGCGCATTCTATTGCGGCTCAGGGCGGTATCAATGCTGCGAAAAACTATCCAAACGACGGAGACTCTGTTTTTCGTCTGTTTTACGATACCATAAAAGGAGGAGATTACCGTTCACGGGAAGCTAACGTTCACCGTTTGGCCGAAGTTAGTAACGACATTATAGACCAGTGTGTGGCTCAGGGTGTTCCATTCGCACGCGAATACGGTGGCCTGCTCGACAACCGTTCATTTGGCGGTGCTCAGGTAAGCCGTACTTTCTACGCCAAAGGACAAACAGGTCAGCAGTTGCTACTTGGCGCATATCAGGCATTGATGCGACAGGTGAATTTAGGTACAGTAACCATGTACTCCCGGACAGAGTTGGTTGAGATCGTTCTTGTTGACGGAAAAGCACGCGGTATCATTTCCCGCGATTTGGTTACGGGCGAATTGCACCGTCATTTTGCACATGCTGTGGTATTGGCAACTGGTGGCTACGGAAATACCTTCTTCCTCTCGACCAACGCGATGGGATCAAACGGATCGGCTTTGATTAAAGCATACCAAAAAGGAGCTTTGTTTGCCAATCCGTGTATGGCACAAATTCATCCGACCTGTATTCCTGTTCACGGCGAATCACAGAGTAAACTTACTTTGATGTCTGAATCGTTGCGTAACGATGGGCGTATCTGGATACCCAAAAAGAAGGAAGATGCTGAAGCCATCCGCTCCGGAAAATTAAAACCTACACAAATTGCTGAAGAAAACCGCGACTATTACCTGGAACGTCGTTACCCGGCGTTTGGTAATCTCGTACCACGCGATGTGGCTTCGCGTGCGGCCAAGGAACGTTGCGATGCAGGATTTGGCGTTGGAGCGACTGGGTTGGCTGTTTATCTCGATTTCAAATTTTCTATTGACCGGTTAGGCCAAAAGACCATTGAAGATCGCTACGGAAACCTGTTTCAGATGTATAATAAAATTGTTGACGAAAATCCATACGAAACACCCATGATGATTTACCCTGCCATGCATTACACCATGGGCGGAATATGGGTCGATTATGAATTACAGACAACTATTCCTGGCTTGTTTGCTGCCGGTGAAGCCAACTTTTCCGATCACGGAGCTAACCGTCTTGGTGCTTCAGCCTTGATGCAGGGATTGGCCGATGGTTATTTCGTTTTGCCATATACACTTCAGAATTATCTGGCCGATGAAATCCACACCAAACGCATGACTGCCAATGAACCTGAGTTCGTGGATGCAGAAAAAGCTGTAAAAGACCGCTTTGCACAGCTGATGGGAATCAAAGGGAAACGTTCGGTTGACAGCCTGCACAAGGAACTAGGTTTGGTAATGTGGGATTTCGTTGGAATGGGACGAAACAAGAAGGGACTGGAGGATGCAATCGAAAAGATCGCATCCATCAAAAAGGAGTTCTGGAACAATGTTCGTATTCCGGGCGATCAGTCAGGAATGAATGTTGAACTGGAGAAAGCAAGCCGTTTGGCCGATTTTATTGAAATTGGTGACCTAATGGCCCGTGACGCGCTGAACCGTGAAGAATCATGCGGTGGTCACTTCCGCGAAGAGTATCAGACTCCGGAAGGTGAAGCACTTCGTCAGGACGACAAATTTGCTTATGTTTCATGCTGGGAATATAAAGGAGAGAAACAGGAACCTGAACTTCACAAGGAAGTATTGGTGTACGAAACTGTAAAAATGGTTCAGCGTAATTACAAGTAATGGCTATTTAAAAGAGATCAATCATGGAAAAAATAATAAATCTCACGCTTAAGGTTTGGCGTCAGAACGGTTCCAAAGCGAAGGGCCGGTTCGAGGCCTACAAGGTTAACAATGTTTCTACTGACAGTTCGTTCCTCGAAATGATGGACATGCTGAATGAGCAACTGATCAATGAAAACAAAGTACCGGTCGCATTCGACCACGACTGCCGCGAAGGTATTTGCGGAACATGTTCGCTGTATATCAATGGCCGTCCTCACGGGCCCGATGATGATATAACTACCTGTCAGTTGCATATTCGTAAATTTACTGATGGACAGACCATAACGATTGAACCATGGCGTTCGACAGCTTTCCCGGTAATCAACGATTTGATGGTCGATCGCAGGGCTTTTGATAAAATTATCGCGGCCGGAGGTTATGTTTCGGTTAATACCGGAGGAGTTCCTGATGCCAATGCTATCCCAATCGCGAAAGCTGATGCCGATGAAGCAATGGATTCGGCTTCATGTATCGGTTGCGGGGCATGTGTTGCTGCCTGTAAAAACGGTTCGGCCATGCTGTTCGTTTCAGCAAAAGTAAGCCATCTGGCCATGTTGCCACAGGGCCGGGTTGAAGCTGCCCGTCGTGCCAAAGCAATGGTCGCCAAAATGGACGAACTTGGTTTCGGCAACTGCACCAACACCGGCGCTTGCGAAGTGGAATGCCCGAAAAACATCTCGCTTTCGAACATTGCCCGACTGAACCGCGAATTTTTAAGCGCAAAGTTGCAGGATTAGTCTAAAATTCACACCACATTAAAAAAAGCTCCGGAGATTCATCCTTCGGGGCTTTTTTATGCTCTAAGCTGCATGATTTTTCCTGAAATTGCATTGATTTGTGCTTCAGGGGATTGATTTTTCGGGCGACATTCCTGGATTTAAACCTGCCTGATACCCAAAATCATACGATTTTCAGGAAAAAGCGAATTGTTTATCAGCAATTGCCTGTTCATATCTTTCGTATTTTATTTTTTAATATTCAGGAATACAGATGATTGAATTGTCTTTTGAACAATTTGCTGTTGATTAGTTCTTTTGCGGATGCCAGAAATATGAACCTGCAATTTGTATATTCGCAATAGTCTATCTAAAATCCATTTTATGCCATACAGGAGGTTGCCAAATACAGATCTGGCCAGGCTTCGCGCTATTGAAGCCGGACTCGAACTTGGGAAAAGAACAGCTGTGAAGCAATTGGCTTTTAGCCAGCAAACCCTTGAAAGAAACCAACTATTTTACCCTAATTTTCTGGGTGCAATCCGCCAGTTAAATATCTCGAAACAGAACCAGTTTGACCGCTCGAAGGAGTACGGAGAAATTTTCAGGAAAGCAAAACTGTATTTGTCGCATTTTCTTCAGGTGGTGAATTTTGCCATTGCCCGCGAGGAAATGAAACCTGAAGTAATTGAGTTCTATGGCTTGCAGGTTAATTCAAGGGCCACACCTCCGCTCAATCTGGAAGCACACATCCTGACATGGGGCGAACGCATCATCGAAGGCGAACAAAAGCGGGTGATGAAAGGCGGAAGTCCGGTTTACAGTCCTTCGATTGCACTGGTAAAAGTTCATTACGAAGAGTTTAAAGAAGCATACCGGCATCAGAAAATGCTCCAGAATATCACCAACCGGGCTTCGGTGCGTGTTGCCGAACTGCGCGAACAGGCCGATGAACTTATTCAGGTGATGTGGAACGAAGTGGAGAATTCACTGATCCAGCTTTCTGATGACGAAAAGCGGGAAATGGCACAGCGTTATGGGATCGTTTACGTTTATCGGGCTTCGGAACAAAAGAAATCTGAGGTTGAAAGTTTACAGCAAAGTATTGTTTTTTCGTAATACAAATCAATCAATTCGTGGTGCCTGTGAGCCAATTTGATTCATGGGCATTTTTGTTTTGGCCGAATCGTTCCGGTAGATCAAAAAAAGCAGCAATCCGGTTGTAACCATGCTTAACAGAACAAGTGGAAATTGCCCAGTTCTGGTGCCCCATTCTTCAACGTCACTGGATATTACTGCTTTGTCGATCAGGTAATAACCCACAACTCCCATTGTATTGTTTGCAAAATGGGCAAGTATCGGAACCCACATCGTTCCCGACCACACGAGCAAATAGCCGAACATGGCACCGAGTGCCATCCGCGGAAGAAAACCATAAAACTGCATGTGCATGGCACTGAACAGAAATGCGGTGATCCAGATGCCCCAATGGTAGTTTTTGCTCCAGTTGGTAAAAATGCGCTGAATAACTCCGCGAAACATCAGTTCTTCGCCAATCGCCGGAAGCACTGCAATCATGAAAATATTGAACAACAATCCCGAAATGCCCTCTACTTTCATAAACTTTTTAACCATCACTTCTGCTGCACCTTCCATGGTCCGCATCCAGTCTTCCATTCCTGAAAGTGATTCAGGAAACTTCATCCGACCGTTGATCTCGCCCATGAAATTGATAAGCGGAATAAGCATCAAAACAGCCAATATCGCATAAAAATAAGATGAAAGGCTGGTCGTCCGGTCGATAAGTAAATATTCGCTGATGTTTCCGTGATAGAGCCAGGCCAGTATGATGGGCGGAACCACAAATAACCCGATTGATTGCACCACCTGAAAATATTTTAGGAACCCAAGGGCTTCCGGTGTGTCCATTCCTGAAGCTGATAGATTGCCCATCAGGTTTTCCATTCCGAAAAAAGGAATAGCCACGATCATCGCCACGATCATAAAAGCCAGCAACGAAACCACCATCACAAATAATGAAAACATCAGCTGGGCAAAGGGTTTCATGTCTCGAAATGCAGTAAAAGCCATGTAGTAATTTTTTGTTCAGGAGCAAAGATAGGTTTTTCGGAATAGAATTGTATTTTTGCGCCGAGCTTTCAATGAAAGCCGTGTACTTGGTAACCACGTAAAAAACAAGAAATGAAAAGAGAAGTATCTGTATTGTTTATGCTCGCGGGCATTTTATTTGCCACCTGTTTGTTGATTTCCAACATCCTTGCCACCAAAATTATGATGATCGGTCCTTGGGCCGCGCCTGCCGGAGTGCTTATTTTCCCGATTGCCTATATCCTGAACGATGTGATCACTGAAGTGTGGGGGTTTAAAAAAGCTCGCCTGATTATCTGGACCGGTTTCGCGGCGAATATTCTCGCGGTGTTGTTCTTCACCATGGGAATTGTGATTCCGAGTGCGCCTTTCTGGCAAAATCAGGAAGCGTTTTCAACTGTTTTGGGCAACACGCCACGAATTGTTGTGGCCAGTTTGAGCGCCTATTTAATTGGCTCGTTCCTGAATGCTTTTGTAATGAGCCGCATGAAAGTCGCAACCAAAGGCAAAGGTTTCTCCGGAAGGGCGATCCTGTCAACTTTGGTTGGCGAAAGTGCCGATTCGGTCATCTTTATCAGCCTCGCTTTTGCCGGGATTTTTCCACTTGGCGTATTGATCACGATGATTTTCACCCAGGCCATGCTGAAAACCGTTTATGAAATTCTGATTCTGCCCGTCACTATTTGGGTAGTTAATTTTGTGAAACGCGTTGAAGGAGTTGACGCATTCGACACCAACCTGTCGTACAACCTATTCAGGGTAAAAGAAATTTAAACATGAACAAAGCATTGGTCGTATTTTCCGGAGGACAAGACTCAACCACCTGCCTGTTCTGGGCCTTGAAAGAATTTGACGAGGTGGAAACCCTGTGTTTCGACTACGGGCAACGGCACCGGATTGAGCTGGAAGCAGCACGTGCCATTGCAGAAAAAGCCGGAGTGAAATTTACCTTGCTGAAATTGGATTTACTGAAACAGATCACCCACAATTCGTTAACCGATTCGGCGATGGATGTGGAAGAGGACAAACCTGAAAATTGCCCGCCAAACACACTGGTTGAAGGTCGCAACATGTTGTTTCTAACCTTCGCCGCCATCTTTGCCAAAGGGAAAGACATCCCAAATCTGGTAACTGGAGTTGGCCAAGCCGATTACAGCGGTTATCCCGATTGCCGTGACGAGTTTATCCGCTCGCTCAATCAAACGCTTAATCTGTCGATGGATTACAAATTTGCCGTTCACACCCCGCTGATGTGGAAACCCAAGCAAGACATTTGGGCTTTGTCGGATGAACTGGGTGTTTTCGATCTGGTGCGCACCCAAACAGTGACCTGCTACAACGGGATCATCGGTGCAGGTTGTGGCCATTGTCCTGCCTGCCAGTTGCGTAATAATGGATTGGAAGCCTATTTAGAAAAGAAACAATAGATTTTAGATCTGGCCGTTTTTTTTGCATTCAATAACTTTGAACTTTAAACTTTGAACTTTAAACTGCGTTATGGATACCTTAAAAAATCTTGGAAACGAAAGTAAATACTTGTTTGAATATTCTACGGAAATGCTGGAAAGCTTTGACAACAAACATCCTGAAAACGATACAATGGTGAAATTCAACTGTCCGGAGTTTACCAGTTTGTGCCCCATCACCGGCCAGCCCGATTTTGCGACCATTTACCTGAGCTACATTCCCGACCAAAAGCTGGTGGAAAGTAAAAGTTTAAAGCTGTACCTGTTTAGTTTCCGCAACCACGGCGCGTTTCACGAAGATTGTATGAACATCATCATGAAAGACCTGATTGCACTGATGGAGCCGAAATACATTGAAGTCTGGGGAAGATTTCTGCCACGGGGCGGCCTCAGTATCGACCCGTATTGCAACCACGGAAAGCCCGGCACCAAATACGAACAAATGGCAGGATATAGGATGATGAACCACGATTTGTATCCGGAGAAGATAGATAACCGATAAGAAATTATTCTCCGTATAATTGCGGCGAAAAGCACAAATATTCTCCGCAAAAATTGTTAGCTGTTTACAACTGTTCTGTCTTTTTACCTTTGTCCGGCTGCAAATTCATTTTCAAGATGATCCAGCTTGCTGTCATGGGTTTCTCCAAACCATTTTTGAAGGTGTTCGCGGGCATTCTTTTTTATTTCAGGAGTAATTTTGGTCGCCATTTGGCGGATTATCAGCAACAGTACCCCCAGATCGTCGGTAAATCCGATTAAAGGGGCAAAGTCGGGAATAAAGTCGATGGGTAAAATAAAGTAGCCAAGTGCGGCAGAAATAATAAGTTTGGTTTTGAGCGGAACATCTTCCGATTTCATCATATATTGTAGCAGCAAAGCGGGATATACAACTTTCATCCCAGCCACTTTTGCATACCTTTTTAGTTTATCCCAAAATGAAACATCGGAATAATGTTGCCTGTATTTTCCTGATTTGGTTTCATCAGAAAACAGCTTCCAAACATTTGCTCCAATCTCTATGGCCCTTAGTTTTTTCATTGTCATTTCAAACTGATATTGGAATAATCGACCCGGACTCGTCCGTATAATTCTTCTATCAGATCTAACGTTTCAATAACAGATTCGATTGTGTCGGCCTGCAGCAACCGGATACGGTGCTCGCGGAAATTTGGCAGGGTCGGGAAATATTTGGCAAAATGACGGCGCATCATCAAAATACCACTGCGAACATTGTCTTTCCATTCAATCGACATGTTGAGCTGGTCGCGCACATTCTGCACCACATCGGCAACTGTGGGCGGTGGAAGAAGTTCGCCTGTTTTCAGGTAATGTTTCACTTCGCCGAAAATCCACGGGCGGCCAATCGCGCCCCGCCCAATCATCAGCCCATCCACGCCGGTTTGATCCAGAAATGCCCTGGCTTTTTCCGGTCCGTTGATATCTCCGTTTCCGATGATTGGAATGGTCATACGGGGATTGTTTTTCACATCGCCAATTAGCGTCCAGTCGGCCTCTCCGGTGTATAGCTGGCTGCGCGTGCGTCCGTGAATGGCCAGCGCAACCACTCCGGCACCCTGCAAGCGTTCGGCGACATCAACAATAATTTTGTTGTTTTCGTCCCAGCCCAGCCGAGTTTTGGCCGTGACCGGTATTTTTACTGCTTTCACAATCGCTTCGGTCATGCGCTGCATTTTTTCAGGATCGAGCAACATGCCTGCACCTGCACCGTGCCTGATGATCTTCTTCATTGGGCAGCCGTAATTGATGTCGATAAAATCGGGCTGACATTCTTCGGCGACTTTTGCTGCCCCAACCATCGAATCGATGTCGTGGCCGTATATCTGGATAGCTACCGGACGGTCGAAATCGAACAAGGTCATTTTTTGCTTTGTTTTCTGAATGTCGCGAATCAACGCTTCCGACGAAACAAATTCAGTGTACATCACATCGGCGCCATATTTTTTACACATGTACCGAAACGATTTATACGTCACATCTTCCATTGGCGCCAAAAACAGAGGCATCTCTCCCAAATCAATAGTTCCGATCTTCACAGTCTATATTTTTTTAACTTTACGCAACGTGAACAACTTGTTATTATATTGCTTCAAACAAAGTACAATGATATGAAACTTCTTCCTGCTATAAAATATTTACTGGTTTTTTCCCTTTTCGCCGGAATTGGTTGCGAAAAAAGCGTTTTGGAACAAACATTTACGGTTGGTGAGGAATCGATTTTTAGGATCAACCACCTTTATACTTCATCCGACGGGCAATACACTTTCCAGATCAACGAGATAAACGATTCGCGGTGCCCTGAAGGGTTGGTTTGTTTCTGGTCGGGCGAAGTTTCGATGGTAGGTGAGTGGATTGTAAATAAAAACAGGACGATCGTCGAACTTCATTCGGTATTAAAAAACCTACAGAAAGAACCTGGCGGATTTACCATTCAAATTGTGGATGTAAAACCGTATCCCAAATTCGGTACTAAATACGAATCCAAAGATCTGGTAATTACTTTGCTGATTTCAAAGAAATAGGGTATTACCAGTATTAATGAAAGTGAGCGGTTGACTTCCAAGTCAACCGCTCACTAAAATATTTTTCATTCAATCTAAAAAACTACTTATCTTCAAACCGTTTGCTGACCACATCCCAGTTTACAACATTCCAGAAATTATCAACATATTCGGCCCTGCGGTTTTGATACTTCAGGTAATAGGCATGTTCCCAAACATCGAGGCACAAAAGCGGAGTTCCTTTCTTATCAGCAACATCCATTAAAGGATTGTCCTGATTAGGTGTTGATGAAACAAATAATTTTCCATCATTCCCAAGCACCAGCCATGCCCAACCGCTACCAAATTGTTTTTTAGCTGCCCCGGAAAATTCTTCCTTGAATTTGTCCATCGTACCGAAATCTTTTTCGATGGCTGTTTTTAATTTGGCTGAAGGAGATGTTTTCGTGGGGGACATGTTTTCCCAGAATAGCATGTGATTGTAATAACCTCCGCCATTGTTTCTAACGGCTGCGGGTTGTTTACTGATTTCCGCAAACAGGCTTTTCAAATCAAGATCTGCTGCAGGTGTTTCCTTGATTGCGGCCAAGAAATTGTTGTAGTATGCTTTGTGGTGTTTGCTGTAATGTATTTCCATCGTTTTTGCATCGATGGTTGGTTCGAGCGCATTGTACGCATACGGAAGTTCGGGAAAAACGCTGTCGATGGCTTTTATAACCGGATTTGGTTTGTTTGTTGCGTTACCAAAAGAAGAGGATAAAATGAACGATAATCCAACAAGTGCAATAAAAAATGTTTGTTTCATGGTTTTTAAAATTTAGAATATCAAAACTGTTTACTGTTTTATTAATTGTAAGCTGATAAACAGTTGGCCAATCCGTTTTGTTTAAAAAACAGGGTATTTCACGAAACACAAATTTTATTGCTGCTTTGTATTTAATTGCCCAATCCGAACATATTGGCCATATCCGTTTTCGAAAGTGTTTTGAAGGCAACCATCGATTCGGTTTTGGTGATTCCTTCAAATTTGGTCACTTTTTCATCACTCCACCATCACCCGTATCCCTTCCGAATGTGCCGCGAATTCAGGCGCATACATGCATTGTACCAAAGTAATCCCGTTCGAAAATTTCTTTTCAAGATTCGATTTCAGTGCATCAGGAGTAATCGTTTTCCAACTTTCGAATACGCGTTTGATCTTTGGGCCGCTGTTGGCAATATGGGTTGCAAGGCTGTTGGCGTAATACCGGCTGAAAAGCTGTTCTGCACAATCGTAGGGATATTCCATCAGGTAAGGCAATGCCTGCACGGCGTACCAGGCAGGGTTCGAAGTATATTCGAGCGAAAGCCTGTAATTGCGCAGCGTTGAGCCGGACTTTCCGGAGTTGACGAGTTTATCGAAGTTAAATTTCTTCTGCTGCATCCCATTAACCGGTAAAGGCATCGATTCGGTCACCAGCATCCGGTTGGTCAAAACAGGAATTGCTGCTTCTTCGCCATCGCTGAAAGTACCAGAACTGGCCGTAATGCGGTAAATAACAGCTTGCAAACCTTCAGGAATACTGATTTTCCAGCTCAATGAAGAACTAATCCCTTTTTCGACCGTGAAGGGAATACTTGCGGATGTCAGACCCAATAGGCCGTTGATTGGTTTCATGGTCGTCGCGTCGAAGAAATGCAGTTCGGCAGTGCCCGAAAGATCGCGATCGCTGATGTTCGAAATTTTAGCGGAAAAGTCCATCGTATCGCCTTCGCGCATGAAACGAGGTGCATTGGTGAAGATCATCAGCCTTTCTATCAAACTTACGGGAATTGGAATTATACTCCCTGTAAAATGGCTGTACTTTAACACCTGAAAGAGCTTGCCCTGATTCGCGGTGCAGGATTACAATTTCATTATTCCCTTTGTAATCGTTACGGCTGATGTTGCTGATGTTGCTTATCCAGAAACTATTGGCAGTTGCCATTGCTGATTTGGCCGGAAACGAAGCGTCGCTGCTTGCCAGAAGAATGTAATAGCCACGTTGCACGGCTGGTAATTTTATTTCTGCGGAATGATTCCGGTAATCGCCATCATCCGGAAGTACCTGTTCCCAAATTAATTCGGGTTTAATTTCAAGGTATTTTTCAAGGCGAATTTGCTGCTCTTTTTCCTGAAGTTGGCGATTAGTTTCAGGATCTATTTTCCAATACGCGACTTCGGTCGATGACGGATGATCCAGAAAATCAAATAATGTGGGCCTGAATTTCTCCGAATCTTTTTGCTGGATAAGTATTTCGGAGTAGGAGCTTAGAGCGGTTGTTCTGGTAATACCGCCAGTAGAGTTCTGCCACGATAGAATGCAGGATTTGTTTCACCGGAGCCTTTGCCGATTGAATTTCAAGTTGGGTTCGTTCAATGGCTTTCTCGTAATATTCTTCCTGAAAATCGGCTTCCAGCTTCATCCGGTACAACGATGCTTTTACAAACTGGTCGGCCTGATTGGAAGCTTTGGTTTGGTCATATATGCGGGTACCCAGGTTGAGCGCTGTTTGCGACTGGCCCAGATTGGAAAGTGAGTCAACCGTTTGCCAATCGCTGACAAATTGGTTCTGCGAAATGGTGGCAAGACTTAATAAAAGGATCAGGATGCTGAGAATTATTTTCATAATAATTTTTTATCGTAAATCAATGGTGAAATTAGCAATAAAAACTAATTTGGTTGCTTAGTTTTGTAAAGCATGTTACCCGGTGACCGTATTCTTGGCAGTAATTTCATGGCGTGCATGGTCCCTGTTTTGCAAAACGGACACGCAAACCGATCGGGTCTGGTAAGCCGCACAACCCGCTGCTGAGAACTTTCTTTCCCTTTTGTTTGCTGATGTTTTTTCGCTTGCAGTGGCTTACGGTGTTTCTTTTGTTTGCTCCTCAATATGCCAGAATCCCGGGAACCAGATAAATCCGGTTCAGTGCAAAGAACCGTTCGTTCCGGAGAAACAGCGCGTAAACCAAAGCAAAACCTGTCAGCCAAAACGACGATTTAATCAGATAAGTTGCCAATGCTTCCATGTTTTTGGTTTTAGTCTTTCGACAGTTCTTTTCGGGTTTCTTCCATCATTTCAAACATCATTGTTGGATGCGCCTTTGCCTTTTGTTCAGCTAAATCCCTAGGTTCCACTTCTCTCCACCGTTCGGCTGAGCTCATGTCGAAGTCCAGGGTTATTCAGATTTGACTCCTTCAGAGTTCTGGTAACGATGTAATTGCCTTTTTCTCAGACTGTCACATTCACACCTTCTCATTTTCGCCAGTTCGCCCCCTCGCCAAGTCGTTTCGCTCTTCTCACTTCCCCTTTCGCCAGTGGTGCATTGGGTTTACTTGCGAATAGAGGCCTTTATTGACAAATTTGACATCGGCTATCGAGTAAAATGCGTTGGGATTATAGGTGCGGATGATTTTTATCACCCGGGACAGATCTGTACGTTTAACTATTGAATAAATAATCGAAACCTCTTCAATGGCACCGTGAGCTTCCTGATGGGTAATTCCGTATCCTTCGGTCTTTAACTTTTCAATCAAATCCGGAGCATCTTTCTGGGTTATAATTTGAAGCTGAACAATGCCATACGCAAGTTTTTCTTCGATGATCATACCGATGTAGTTACCGGTTGCGAACCCAGCTCCATAAGCTATATAGCAAACCCAGTTGTCGAGGTTCTGAATAATTTTGCTGATGGCCAGCAGCCAAATAAGTACTTCAAAAAAACCCAGGAGAGGGGCAATGCCTTTTTGTCCTTTTGCTACCATCACAATCCGGATGGTGCCAATTGTTACATCAGATATCCGGGCAAGAAAAATCAGAAGAGGGAGAAGACCGTACGTAAACAGGTCACTTTGATAGAAGTCCATGAGTCAATAGTTTTTTTGTAAAGCTATAAAACTTCTGGTTAAAGGTGAAAGGAATTTATGCCGGTTGCTGACTGCTTTTTGCCTTAAAAGCATTGGTGCCCTTTTGGCAGAATAAATCATCAAATAAAATTTGTATTTTTGATTCAAAGAATTTAGATATGAGCATAATATCAGAAAAAAGAATTGCAAATAGTTATTTCAGGTTTATGAGAAACTGGGATAATGAAACAAAAAAGGACTTAATTATTAAACTGACTTCATCAATTGATGATAAGCCAAAGGATAAATTTGATTTCTCTTCTTGTTTTGGTGCATGGGAAGATGAAAGAAGTGCCGATGAAATAATTAATGAGATTCGTTCCGGAAGAGTTAATAAAAAAGAAATAGAAGGATTCTGATGGACTATTTACTCGATACCAACATTTGCATTCATTATTTCAAAGGTCAGTTTGAACTAAAAAATAAAATTGAACAGATTGGATTCCAGAAGTTTTCTATTTCAGAAATTACATTAGCAGAGTTAATTTACGGAGCAGAAAAGAGTCAAAATAAAACTCAGAATATTAAAGTCGTAGAGAATTTTGCCGAAATGATTACAGTCATCCCAATTTTTGATTCTATAAGAATTTATGGCAAAGAAAAAGCCAGATTAAAGTTAAAAGGGACAATAATAAGTGATTTAGACTTATTTATTGGAGCAACAGCTATTTTACACGATATGATTCTCGTAACCCGAAACGTTGGGGAATTTGAGCGAATGGAAAATATCAGAATAGAAAATTGGATTGATAATCAATAATTTAATTCTAATTGCCGGTAGCGGCTAGCTGTTAAAGAAACTTCAACTCAGAAATTTTCCTAGAACTCCGATGTGAAATGGAATTTGATGTCCTTGAACTCGTTTTGGGCCATATCAAGAATAAACTGCGAATCGGCCATAAATACATCGCGGCCACGTTTATCTGTAGCCATTTTCTGGTGCTTGCGGTTCTTGAATTCAATCAGGGCTTTCGGGTTGTCGCTCTGGATCCAGCATGCTTTGTACATCTGCATCGGCTCAAACCGGCATTTAGCGTTGTACTCGTGTTCCAGGCGATACTGAATCACTTCAAACTGAAGCTGGCCAACTGTTCCGATAATTCTGCGACCGTTAAACTGACTGGTAAATAACTGGGCAACACCTTCGTCCATCAACTGGTCAATGCCTTTGTTAAGCTGCTTGGTTTTCATTGGGTCGGCATTTTCGACATAACGGAACATTTCAGGCGAAAAGCTTGGAAGACCTTTGTAGTGGATGTCCTCTCCTTCGGTAAGGGTATCGCCAATAATTAAGGTCCCGTTGTCGGGAACCCCAACAATGTCGCCAGGAAAAGCTTCCTCGATGATTTCTTTTTGAGATGCCATAAAAGCGGTCGGGCTCGAAATCCGGAATGTTTTACCGGTGCGAACGTTTTTATACATATTGTTCCTGATAAATTTTCCGGAACATACTTTAACGAACGCAATGCGGCTTCGGTGATTGGGGTCTATGTTGGCATGAATTTTAAAAATGAACCCGCTGAACTTTTCGTCTTCAGGATGGATTACGCGTTCTTCGGCTTTAATGGGGCGGGGCCATGGTGCAATTTTTACAAATGCATCCAACAATTCCTGAACGCCAAAGTTGTACAGGGCACTTCCGAAAAATACAGGTGCAAGGTTTCCGGCAAGGTATTCGTCGTGGTCGAAAGGCGGATAACCGCCGTAAACCAATTCCAAATCATCGCGCAAAGTCTGTGCATCCCCCTTGATGAATTTTTCAAGCTCCGGACTGTTGAGGTCGGTAAATGAGATTCCCGGTTCAATATCCTGAATAGAGGCTTTAAACAGGTTCAGGCTCTTGTTATAAATGTTGTAAACTCCTTTAAATTCGGGGCCATTGTTGATTGGCCAACTTAAAGGATTGATGCTGATTTGCAGTTGCCTTTCAATATCGTCGAGCAATTCAAAGGTGTCCTGGGTGGGGCGGTCGAGTTTGTTGATGAAGACAATTACCGGGGTTTTGCGCATCCGGCAAACGTTCATCAGTTTTTCGGTTTGTGGTTCAACGCCTTTTGCAGCGTCAATCACGATAATTACACTGTCAACAGCCGTTAGGGTTCGGAAAGTATCTTCCTGAAAATCCTGGTGCCCGGGAGTATCCAGAATATTGATTTTGTAACCATCGTATTCAAATCCCATAACAGAGGTGGCCACAGAAATACCGCGCTGACGTTCAATTTCCATAAAGTCGGAAGTTGCCCCTTTCTTTATTTTATTGCTTTTTACAGCACCGGCAACATGGATGGCGCCACCAAATAACAATAATTTTTCGGTCAGGGTAGTTTTGCCCGCATCGGGGTGGCTCACAATGGCAAAGGTCCTTCTTCTGCGTATTTCTGTTTGATTACTCATTAAACCAATTTTTTTGGAGCTGCAAAAGTAGGATTTTTGCACAACATCTGGCTATGAATAAATGACAGATTGAAAAGAGGTTCCAAATCCCAGCAGGTAATTTGTAGTCATTAAGTCATTTGTGGCCTTTAATTGTAAGAAAATGACGTGAAACTAATGACAATAAATGACCATTATCGACAACAAGTTTCTGAAAACTGAGACTGACCACTGATCACTTCATTTTCTGAAGCCTTTCCGATGCTTTGATTGCCTTTGAAATCGTTTCCCAGTATTTTAGGTGAAACTTGCGGTCTTGTTCCGAGAGATTTTCGAAATAGGATTTTGGCGAATTTGTTGGGGCAAATTTCAACTTTTTGCCTTCTATGTAAAGATCCGGCACTTCGGGATGAAACTGAACTGCAAACACATTCGGATACAATCGGTGCTGAATACCTTCTATAACTTGCCCGTCCATGGAGGTGGCGGTAACGATCAAGTCCTTGCCAAGTTCATCAATCGACTGGTGGTGACTGCTTAAAACCAATGGGTTCAGCTCTTTATCAGCTTTTACTTTTGTCAGGAAGAAAGGATGGGCAGTATATTGAATGGGATGAAAATTGATACCCATTAACATTGTATCCGGCGAAACATCCTGCCAGTAGTTGCGGTGCAACTGGTTATTTTTCAATTTCAAAATTTCTTGCGGATTGGTTTTTTGATAGGTCTGTGCAGGAATATCCTGGGTAAGGGTCCCTCCGGCAGCAACATTCATACTTTGCAAGCCGAGGCAAAATCCAGTCACGAAATAACCCGGTTTCTCTTTCAGGAACGGAATAAATGCTTCATTTTGTTTGCCGCCAATGAGATGATACAGGAAACTCAATTCAAACAAATGCCGGTTCGGATCTGTCACATCCGAATACAGGTTTTTCTGTCCGTAAAGTTCGGGTTGAATATCGGGACCGCCAAAAAAGAAAATACCCACAGAATGATCGAACAGGCTTTTAAAGGTCATTGTCCATTCATTTTTTGCATAAACCTCGGCAGCACTTTGCTCTCCGTTAACTTTTTGCAAATGGAACCGGCTCATTTCGGGCTTGTTGATCAAAGCAATTGATTGGCTGTAATCGTAACTTTCGGCAGCAGAATAAACGCCTACAAATTCGGCATCTGTAAGTTTCAATATGTTGTTGGTCAGCAAAAATTGAATGGTTTCGATGTTTTGGACCGTTGGATGCGCCAGCAATAGGTATGTTTTATTTTGCTTTAGCCCGGTTTCCAGAAAATCCTGTGCAAAACCTACGTTTAGGGAAATTGCTAAAAACAATGTAAAAACGAATTTTTTGAAGGTTTTCATGTTGATGGTATTTTTTAACTATTATAATTTTCTTGTGAATTTAACGTTTTTCAACCGAACAGCGAAAAAAGCCGTGATGTTTGTTTTATTTGCTATTTTTAAAACTTCGAATTTCAGACACAAAAAACCCGATTATGTCGTTTAAATTGTTTATTGCAAGCACCTTCGGCTTGATTAAGCCAACCGCAAAAATTGAAACTGCGCATGAAGCCTTACTTTCTGATTACCGTTTGTTCGGCGAGTTTGAAAAATCACGTGAACTGAAAGAATATCATGAGCTTAAAATGTTGATCAATTCGCCCACTTTCAAGCAGAAAAAGAAGGAACTTCAGCAATTGTCGGTGAAGGGAAGCAGAGAAGAAGCACAATTGAAGGAACTTAAAAAGCTCGAAAGGAACAGCCGCCTTCAAAAGTTTTATTTTATCCTGAAATCGGAGGAATTAACGCGATTTGAGAAAATATCCGTTTCGGAGCTAATGGTAAAATATAAAGAGTTAAAAACGGCTGTTGAAAGACATTCGCTGGCCGCGCTTAAGAAAACGGACAATCAGTCGAAAGAACATGTTATATATATTGAATATCAAGGATTAAAGGATTCAGTTGATTTAACTTTTTTTAGAAATTTCAGAAAATCATCGGCATTTAGAAACTACGAGTTGATGTTGTGGTCGCCAGAAAGGAAACGATTTGAAGAACTTCAGAAAATAACCAGCTCCGAAGAATTCAAGGCCAAGGTTGCTTACCTGGAAGACAAGCAAAAATGGGAAAAGGCCGAAGAATCGGCAAAGGAAAAGCAATTTGCAGAATTCCAGCAACTACCTCAAGTGGTCAATTATCTGAAATATAAACATTCCAATGCATTTGATTTTTTCAAAAAATGGACATTGGTTTTTGAAGATCGTTTTGAAAGTGGAAAACTTGATTCACAAAAATGGATGACCCAATCGCATTGGGCCAATAAAACACTTGGACAAAATTTTTCGCAACTTGGCGATTTACATGCTTTTACCGATGGCAAAAATGTGTTGGTTGACGGCAAATCACTGAAACTGGAAGTGCGGCATGAAAAGGCAGAAAGTATGCAATGGCGGATCCCTTTCGGATTTGTTGAACAGGAATTTGATTATACTTCCGGCATTGTTTCGACTGCCGGAATTGAATGGTGGAAGCATGGAATCCTGGAAGCCAAAGTGAAATATGCGCCTTCGCAAAATATGGTCGATGCCATTTATTTATTGGGTGAAGAGAGTTCGCCACAGCTCAATCTGGTAGAAATGGGCGCAAAAAAAAGGTTGGGCTTGTTTACAAAAACAGCGGATGGAATTCATGCAGAAAGTGAAAGCCTTTCAGGACTGAAAGAAGGTGAATTCTATATTTTCAGGCTCGAATGGTCGGCCCATTCGCTGGTTTGGAAAATAAACGACCGCGAGGTTTTAACTGTCAGCCATAACGTTCCTGCATTTAAAATGCACCTGAACGCTGCTTCCATTGTGGTTGCCGAACCAACCGAAAGTTTGCCGCACCGCTTCGAAATTGACTGGGTTCGTTTTTACCAGCACCACTAGAACATGAACTGGACGGATGGATTTTTAGGTGCAATTACTGTTTGCGACCGTGAGGGAATTGTGGTTTACATGAATGATTTGTCGAAAAAACAATTTGCAAAAACCGATGATGGCAATTTAGTTGGACAAACCCTGATAGATTGTCACCCGGAACCTGCAAGAACAATGCTGGAAAAGATGTTGGCCGAGCCAATTTCGAATTCATACACCATCGAGAAAAATGGCATCCGCAAAATGATTTATCAGACGCCCTAGATAGAGGATGGCGAATTTAAAGGAGTTGTGGAGATTTCGTTCGAAATACCGATGGAACTGCCGCACCATAAAAGGGAATAAGATTTCCTGGGAACTGGATGATTTGCTATTGCCTTACACTTTCGATCTTTCGATTTATCAACAACTAAATAGTCCGGATTTGCTTGATCATATCCAACGGATAGGCGTTTTTTTTTTTATTTCAGAGAAGGTTGACCCAACTTGCGCCCTAAGACCACTCGCCAAAAAATCGTATTTTACAAATAATTGAATGACAGCCAAATAAAATTTTGGCAGAAATTATTTTTTGAAATATAATTTTGTAAACGACTGATATTCAGCAGTAACATTTTTATAAGTGCTTTGTAGTCCCCGAAAATGATTTGCATATTTGATAAAAAATTTGTATTTTTATCGCATGTTTATTAAAGCTATACCCAAGACTGACAAAACCACCGGCAAGTCATATAATTATTACCGGTTGTGCGAGAGCTATCGTATAGGCGATATGCCACGGCATCGCAATATCCTGTCTCTCGGCACACTTTCGGAACTCACTGATAAAAAGAACTTTAAACTTCTATCCGATCGAATTGAGCAGTTGCTTGGCGGTAAACCTTCTTTGGTTGCATGTCCATCAGTAGTAGAAATGCTGGCGCAAAAATATTACAGTCAGATCATCGAAGGCAGACTTGTTGACTGTCTGCCCTTGCCTCAAACTGCTAAGAACCTACAGACCGTTGGCTTGGATAGCGTAGCCATAGAGAATGTAAGGGAAATAGGCAGTGAATGGATGTGCCATCAGACCATCAACCAGCTTGGTCTTCGGACATACTTCGAAAAGGCAGGTTTTGCCACTGAAGATATTGAACTATCGCTCATGCACATCATTGGCAGGGCGGTTTACCCCTGCCTCGGAGCATGCCACCGTCCAATGGCTGCAAGACAATACAGCACTCTGCGAACTCATGGGTGTAGATGCTACATCTGTGAGCCACCACAAGTTATATCGTATCAGTCGTTTGCTTTATGAACATCGCGATGGGATTGAGCAATACTTATCTCACAAGACCAGCGGGCTTTTTGACCTTCAGGATAAAATTATTCTATACGACCTGACCAACACTTACTTTGAAGGACGCAAACAACACAGCCAGATTGCCATGTTTGGCAACAGCAAGGAAAAACGCAAGGATGCCAAACTGGCGACCCTGGCTTTGGTTGTGAACATAGAAGGGTTTGTTAAATACAGCAAAATATATCGTGGCAACATTGGTGAGACCACCACACTGGAAGCAATGCTCGACGAGTTAAGCACCAGAACATCATCCACCGGGCGTAAGCCTATGGTGGCAATGGATGCCGGGATAGCAGATGAAGGCAACCTGAAAATGCTTAAATCAAAAGGCTATGACTACTTGTGTGTAACACGCAGCAAGTTGAAAGATTACGTTGCTGTTAAGAACCAGGGGCAACCGGTTATCGTTGCCGATAGGCGCAAAAGTCCCGTTGAGTTGTTGTTGGTTAAAAAAGAAGGTATAGAGGACAGTTTGTTGTATGTGCGCAGTGGGCGCAAAGCAATAAAGGAACTCTCGATGCACGAGAACTTTACATCTCATTTTGTAACAGGTTTAAACCAGATATTACAAGGAATACAAAAGAAAGGTGGCACTAAAAAGGCTGAAAAAGTATGGGAACGCATCGGCAGGTTAAAGGAAAAATACCCCAGTGCCCACCGGTTTTTCGATATACAGGCAAGCACAGAAAACGGCATTGTAAAAAGCATGATCTGGAAAAGGGTTATCCCCACCTCACGAAAGGAAGAAGGTGTCTATTTCCTTCGCACTTCGGTAAAAGAAATTGATGAAGTTGCCTTTTGGAACATCTATAATACTATCAGGGACATAGAATCTTCATTTCGGGCCCTAAAAAGTGACCTTGAAATACGTCCCGTTTTTCACAAAAGCGATATGAATACGATGGCGCATCTCTTTCTTGCAGTGTTGGCATACCAAATGGTCAGCACCATCAGGTATCAATTAAAGGCGA
Source organism: Prolixibacteraceae bacterium (assembly GCA_031421065.1). Classification (GTDB taxonomy): domain Bacteria; phylum Bacteroidota; class Bacteroidia; order Bacteroidales; family Prolixibacteraceae; genus Aquipluma. The sequence continues at coordinate 10,046 of JANONW010000196.1, read as the reverse complement.
AGGGCATCCATCATGATTGGTCAAACATCGTCAGAATAATGAACACTCAAAAAGCGGCTACGGTGACCATGCAAGACAAGGATGATAAGAAAATTTATATTCGCAAGTGCAGTAAGCCCGAAGCCAAAGCATGCGAAATATATGACGCCTTAAGCTACAAATACCAACCCTGGTTAAAAAAATCCGTGTTACCCGAAAAGCAAATCCAAAAAATTGAAACCCCTGAAAACAAGGACGGTTGAAAGGCTTAGGGCGCAAGTTGGGTTAAGAAGGACCAGCCCATCGAGCTGCTCAATGTCAGGGTTGAAAACGACACGGACAACTACCTTTGGGTCCGGAGCGAAGCCAAAGCGCTGAAAGAAAAAAGTATGAACGATCAGTTCTCCCGGTGCTTCGAGTAGGGTCTTCGTGGCATACAGAAAGGTATTGTAAGCAAAGGCGGCACCAAGAAAACAGACAAAGTATGGGAGCGCACCGGTCGGTTGAAAGAAAAATACTCCTCTACCCACCAATACTACGAGATAACAGTTTCAGACAATGGCAAAGGCACGGCCACCAGCCTGGTTTTCGAAAAAAGAGAAGGGGTAACTATCAACGATAAAGCGGACATATACTTCCTGCGGACATCGTTGAACGGCAAAGAAGAGCAAACACTTTGGACGATATACAACCTGATCCGCGAAATCGAATACACGTTTTATGGAAAGATAAAGATTATGCAAAGTGGCATCGAACAGTATGCACGTAATCAATTTATTAGACCGTTTACTTTACAATACCGCTTTGCATAAATACTTTGCTACTTCTTTAGGTTTTTAAGCCATTCTAATAGATTGCCATCCTTTTCCCATGATTTTAATTTTGCTGCACAGGGATTAATGTCAATATAGGCCTTTTCAAATGCCTCACGTTTCTGTCGGGAATCAGCACGGGCATAAACATCGGCAGTCTGAACTGACACATGTCCTAAAAGGCCCCTAATATATATCAGATTCACACCAGCCTGCAGAAGATGCATGGCTTTTGAATGCCGCAAAGAGTGACAACTCATGATGTCAGGCAAATTTGCAGCATGCTAAAATATCATGAAATACCATTGCCCCGAAAAAAATCTGTGTGGCACACTGGCGAAATTTTAAAAAATGAAAATCCACAATGTCAGATTGTTATGGATGGATAGCTGCAATGTGGGTTAATATTAATGGATATTAAAATACTGCGCAGATACTTTAGCGTTTAAATCAATTTGCTACCAAACTTTAGCTTAACAATTTTATCCGCACTATCTTTTTTGTTTTAGCCGTTATTTTATACCGGTCGTCCAGCCGCGTTCCGACGATCCAGACCAAATGATTGCTACTGGCCAGTATCCATGCATTTTCTTTCTCCGGAATGGAGTACTTCTCGTCAATAAAGAAATCGCTTAATTTTTTCAGTCCGGTCATGCCCAAAGGTTGAAAATATTCGCCCTCTTGCCAGTGTCGCAAGATGAGCGGAAAAATAAGCTTTTCGAGATCGAGGTCAACTACATTTGGAAGTGTTGAAAACCTGAAATCCCTGGTCCGCTCCAGCTTTTCAATTGTCAGTTGTACCGGAATATTCATTTTCGTGCAATCCTCCTCAATATAAAATACCTTATTATGTTTTTGGTGGCGGGTTGAAATCAACAAATATTCGCGGTCCTTCACCAAACGGTAATTTTCAGAAAAGAATTTTTTGCCCGATGCTTTGTTAAGCGAATCAATAATGTCGTCAGTTTGCTCAGCCTGAAAGCCAAATGGTCGAATCAGCTCAAATAAGATTGTACGAAGCGGACTCATATTTATCAGCTTGTCGATGTGAATCATGGCTCCCTGTTCGTCTTCAGAATAAACCATTGCCTTGATTTCGCTCATTCGTTGCTGAAAAAGTTGTCCGGTTTCGTGCAGGTTCCCGATTGTTTTCAGTACATTTCTCCTGAATGCCGGATTCACTTCTTTCATTAATGGCAAAATTTGATGCCGGATCAGGTTTCGTTTGTAAACAGTTTCCAGATTGCTCGAATCGGTTCGGTAAGCGATGTCCATTCGCTGGCAATATTCCTGAATTTCAGAATGGTTGGTAAAAAGCATCGGTCGAATAATACGGCTTGATTTTGGCTGAATACCGCTTAAGCCCTTTATCCCGCTTCCACGCGAAAGGTTGATCAGGAAAGTTTCGATCACATCGTCCTGATGATGGGCAGTTGCCATATAATCATATCCGTGTTGATCGAGCAATTGGTTAAACCAGTCGTACCGAAGATCTCGGGCAGCCATTTCAATCGAAATCCCTTCCTCCAAAGCAAATTCTGAAGTTTTGAAATGTTTGGTGTAACAGGCAATATTGTGCAGGTCGCAATAATCCACCACAAACTGCTCATCGCCATCCGATTCACGCCCACGCAAACCAAAATTGCAATGCGCCACTGCCACCGGAAACCCGTTGTTCACAAACAAATGCAACATCAGCATCGAATCGGCCCCGCCACTCACCGCCAACAGGATGCGCTGCGACGAATGAAAAAGGTTTTCTTCGTGAATGAATTTTAAAAATTGCTCAACCATGACGAATATAAGTTTCAGTTAAACAACGTGAAAACAAATGACAATTAATGACCATCAATGACATTATCCATCTGATCACTGCGACTGGCCATTTCACTACTGTTTCGCCACCAGCTCTGCAATCCGCACAATTACCTCCACTGCTTTTTGCATCGATTGCACCGGAACAAATTCATACGGCCCGTGAAAATTATGCCCTCCGGCGAAAATATTTGGGCATGGCAATCCTTTCCACGAAAGTTGTGCCCCATCGGTTCCCCCGCGAATGGCGATTATTTTTGGTGTGACACCCACGTCGTTCATCGCTTTTTCAGCCAGATCGACAATGAATTTCACCGGCTCAACCTTTTGTTTCATGTTAAAATACTGGTCGGCCATTTCGAGGGTAACCGTTCCTTGTCCGTACTGAAGGTTGATCAGGCCGCAAATTTCGCGCAACAGATTTTTTCTGGCTTCGAATTTTGCCAGGTCGTGGTCGCGGATGATGTATTCGATTTTGGTGTTTGAAACATCGCCGGAAAATCCTGTAAGGTGAAAAAACCCTTCGTATTTTTCGGTGTGCTCAGGCCGTTGCGTGGGTGGGAGTGCATGTATAATCTGCGTGGCCACCAACATGGAGTTGACCATCGTATTTTTTGCCGATCCGGGATGAACGCTCCGACCTTTCACCCAGATTTTTGCACTGGCAGCATTGAAATTTTCGTATTCCAGCTCGCCAATTTCTCCTCCATCCAGCGTATATGCGAAATCAGCGCCGAACTGTTTCACATCAAAATATTTGGTTCCTTTTCCAACTTCCTCGTCAGGAGTAAAGCAAATCCGAATTTTTCCGTGTTTAATTTCCGGATGACGGATTAAAAAATCCATTGCAGTCACAATCTCCGCAATTCCGGCTTTATCATCGGCGCCCAGCAGGGTTTTCCCATCGGTGGTTATCAAATCCTGTCCGATGTATTTTAACAATTCAGGAAAGTCAGCCGGGCTTAAAATAATCTTCTGCTCTTCGTCGAGCACTAAATCCTGTCCCTGGTAATTTTTTACCAATCGAGGGTTAACATTTTCTCCTGAAAAGTCGGGGCTGGTATCCATGTGCGAAACAAAGCCGACCACTTGCCGTGCACTGCTATCATTCGATGGCAATGTCGCAGTCACATAACCATACTGGTCGCGGGTAATATCCTGTAACCCTATTTCGCGTAACTCACCGGCCAGTTGATCGGCAAAAACCAATTGCCTGTCGGTACTCGGGAATGTGGCGCTTTCGGGATCGGAAGTAGTAAACACCCGTGCATATCGTAAAAATCGTTCAATAACTTGTTCCATTTCTGTATATATTAAATGTCGTCTGAATTAAATTTAAAGCCCAGCCGCTTGCCTGTCTGTATCCTGGAATGATTTATTTCTACCTGCATTTGCTCAACTGTGGCAATTTTCACGTCATCGTATGGCGGCACCAGCAAGTCAAAATCAATGGCATACTGAACAGCAGTTTCAATGATATCCTTCAGGTAAGCTTTGGAAAGTTCATCGGTTCCGAAGTCTTTCACAATTTCGTTGGATTGCCGTTTGCCTTCAACAAAAAAATGGTTTTCACTGTTCACAAAAATGCGTGCAATCAGATAGCCCAAGTCCTGAGAACGATTGTATCTAAACGAGTCGGCTAAAAAATTATAAATACTAAACACACCACAATACGAATTCATCGGATTGGCCTTTATATATTCCAGTTTCCAGATCGGATGCCCACGGTTAAAAACAAACACGTTGGAGTGCATGCTAAAAATAAGCACATCGCCCCCAAGCTTGAATTCAGCTTCAAAAAGTCCTTTTTCCTGAAAAAACGGCAATACATTTTCGTCAACTTTATCTTTTAACAATTCACGGTATTCTTCGGCCAATTCTCTCAGAACTTCTTTCAATACGGCAAACATAGCCACGGTATTTCGATAGACTTCCTGTTTGAGGTTTGTTTTTGAGATCAGCCTGTCCATCTGGTTGGCATTATTATTCTCTTCAGTCATAGTTGACGTGTTAAAGTTTTGATAAAAATAAGAAAAGCAGCCAACTTTGACTGCTTTTCTGTTATCCGAATTTCGATATTTTAATACGACAATGCAAATATTACCCGGCCTTTCGATGGTTTTCCTGAATACATACAAGTTCCTTCTTCCGGAACCTGATCAAACGGGATACAGCGAATGGTTGCTTTGGTTTCATCCTTGATCATCTGTTCTGTTTCAGAAGTTCCGTCCCAGTGGGCCAGAATAAATCCGCCCTTGTTCTGAAGAACTTCTTTAAACTCGTCATAAGTTTCAACCGGAGTGGTCATTTCCTTTCGGAAAATGATTGCTTTGTTGAAAATATTTTCCTGAATGTCGTTCAACAATTGCTGAACGTACAATTCTATATTTTCCATCGACACAACTTGTTTCTCCAATGTGTCGCGACGGGCAACTTCGACGGTTCCGTTTTCGAGGTCGCGCGGTCCGATAGCGATGCGCACAGGAACACCTTTCAATTCATATTCGGCAAATTTCCAACCCGGCTTTTTATTGTCGTTGTTGTCGTATTTTACTGAAATGCCGATGCCCCGCAATTTGGTTACGATGCTGTTCACTTTTTCTGAAATCGCAGAAAGCTGCTCGTCGTTTTTATAAATAGGAACAATAACTATCTGGAATGGAGCTAATTTTGGTGGAAGTACCAATCCGTTGTCGTCAGAATGTGCCATGATTAAAGCGCCCATCAGGCGGGTCGAAACGCCCCAGGACGAACCCCAAACAAATTCAACATTTCCTTCTTTGGATGCAAATTTAACATCAAAGGCTTTTGCGAAATTTTGTCCAAGGTAGTGCGAAGTTCCCGACTGCAAAGCCTTTCCGTCCTGCATCAACGCCTCGATGGTGTAAGTTTCGAGTGCGCCGGCAAAGCGTTCGTTGGCCGATTTCGAACCTTTTATTACCGGAAGCGCCATGTATTTCTCAGCAAAAGTAGCATACACGTTCACCATTTGTTCGGTTTCCGCAATTGCTTCCTGACTGGTTGCGTGCGCGGTGTGCCCTTCCTGCCACAAAAACTCGGTGGTGCGAAGAAACAGTCGTGGGCGCATTTCCCAGCGAACTACATTGGCCCACTGATTGCAAAGAATCGGCAGATCACGGTACGATTGTATCCAGTTTTTATAGGTACTCCAGATAATTGTTTCCGAAGTTGGCCTGACGATCAGTTCTTCTTCCAGTTTTGCGTCCGGATCAACGATAATTCCTTTTCCATTTGGATCGTTCATCAACCGGTAATGGGTAACTACTGCACATTCTTTGGCAAAACCTTCCACATGGCTGGCTTCTTTGCTAAAAAATGATTTAGGTATAAACAAAGGAAAATAAGCGTTCAAATGGCCGGTTTCCTTAAACATCCGGTCCAGTTCGGCCTGCATTTTTTCCCAAATTGCATAGCCATAAGGTTTAATAACCATGCAGCCCCTTACTGCTGAATTTTCGGCGAGATCAGCCTTAACAACCAGGTCGTTGTACCACTGTGAATAATTTTCGCTTCGGGGAGTCAATTCTTTTGCCATTTCTTTACTTTTGGTATGGTATTTGCGTTTTTTCCTATTAGTTTTATAGGCCACAAAGAAAGTAAATTAATCATTCATTATAAAGTAGGGTATGCTATGAAAACCAAACTTCCATACATCGCAGTTGTTGCAATATTAGTCAGTGCATGTACCACGGGAACATACATGACTAAAACTTACGATGATGATATCTATTTCTCTCCCGCGGATGTACCGCCCGTCACAATGGTTCAGGACAGAACTGAAAAGTCTGCCGTAACAAACAAAAGTGATGCCACGAATCAAAGAATTGTGATGAGCCAGATGGAAAAAAATGTCGATGGTACTTCGACCCTGAACAATTACATTTATCAACCGGACGAAGATAACCAGAATTCAAGCTATCAGGCTTATGACATGGATCAGCAAGAACTGATGGGTTCTGATACAACTGTTTATTACAACGATGACGATGTAAAATACGTGATAAACAACTATTACGACGGTTACGATAACGACATTGATTTTGCATACCGTATTAACAGGTTTCATCGTCCATATTACTATAGCCCGTTCTTTTATGATAGTTGGAACTATGGTTCCTATTATCCGTTTTATTCTCACCTGGGATGGGATCCCTGGCATTATGGCGGTTGGGGCTATCCCTACAGCTCTTATGGATATTATTCTCCATTCTCATTCGGATTTGGCGGATACTGGGGCGGAGGTTACGGAGGGTTTTACAATTCCTATTACGGAGGCTACTACAATGGATATTATAATGGTTATTACAGCGGCTACTACGGTAGCGGTGGGGGTTTCTCAAGCAACCATCAGGTGGCCAGAAGAAGGGCAACCGATATGAATGTACCTGGCGGAAGAAATCAAAATAACAATACAATCAGTGGTACAAGAGGTTCCAACTTTAATGGAGCAATTAAAGGGAATTCTTCAGAACAAAAATTACCAACAAATGGAGCAAATTCCAATACCTGGGTTGAAAATGGTCATACCAGAAGCCGTTCAATAAATCCGGCAAGTGGAACCCAGGATACTAAAAGTGCAACGATAGTAAATAACAGAAGAACAATCACGACTGTTGACGGAAGACGGGTTACCACCACTGGCGGAACTCAGGTTCAGAATGAAAATGGCACGCGAACTCAGGTTGCACGTCCTGCCACCGACAATCAGGGAAATGTAAGAAGATCTTATGAACCTTCCACAACCGGAAGAACATACGATCAAAACCGGGCTGTTCAGCAAGGACAATATACGCCAAGCTACAACAAACCGAGAATTGTGAACCAGTCGAATTACAACAATAACAGCTATACACGTCCGAGCACGACTGTCAGAAGTTCCACAAGTCCGGCTGTTAAAAGTGCAGGTACCGGAACTGAAACTTACAGTGCCCCAAGAAGTTCTTCAACTGTAAGACAGACATATCGTTCAAGTTCTACTTATTCAAGTGGTTCCAGCTCATCACCAAGCAGGAGTTCATCTACATACAGCAGTCCTTCTTCAGGAAGTTCAAGTCCGAGCTACAGTGCTCCTTCAAGAAGTTACAGCGCTCCTGCTTCCAGCGGAAGTTCTTCAGGTAGTAGCTCCGGAAGTAGTTCAGGTGGTGGTTCAGGTCACAGAAGATAAAAAACTTGACAATATCAGAATTGAATACAAACAACCATTAAATACCGAGATCATGAAAAAATTAGTATATACAATCAGTATTTTGCTGATCGCCTGTGGTGCTTTTGCTCAGGATTTGACAGATGCCTTACGTTATTCCACCTACCATACAAGCGGTACTGCACGCTCATCGGCCATGGGAAATGCTTTTGGCGCTTTGGGCGGCGATTTTACTTCACTGGGGATCAACCCCGCAGGTGCGGCAGTTTATCGTAGGGGAGAATTTACCATTACTCCTTCCTTTGGAAAAACCAGTATTGACGGTACTTTCCGTGGAAATACGGTAGGTGATTCGAAATACAACATCGGCCTCGACAACATTGGGTACGTAACTACATTCAAAACCGGTGAAACCAGCGAATCTGGATTGGTTAGCATCAGTTTTGGCTTGGGATACAACAAGTTGGGCAGTTTTTCTATGAATAGCCTGGCAGAAGGTTCAAATGCCAATCATTCGCTTTTATCTTACTTTACCGAGAATGCAAATAGTTCAGGGCTCAACTCAGACAATCTTGATGCCTATTATGAAAGACTGGCATGGGATGCCTATTTGTTGAATTATGATGATCAAAACAAAGAGTATTTCAATGATATAACAGACAATGGTTACGGCCAATCCCAGCGTAAATCAATAGACAGAAGAGGTTATATCAATGAATATGTATTGTCGGTAGCTGCCAATTTTAATCACAAGTTTTACGTAGGGGCAACCCTTGGAATTCAGGATGTATATTTTAAGGAAAATGCTGATTTGTATGAATGGGATGCAAAAAACAATATTCCGTACTTCAACGATTTTAATTTCAATACCTATTTAAAAACAACCGGCAATGGATTTAATTTTAAGCTGGGTGCGATTTTTAAACCCATCGATGAACTAAGGTTGGGAGTAGCCATACATACACCCACTTTTTACAAATTCAACGATGTATATGATAGCGGTATGGAATCGTCGATTACTTACGACGGAGTAACTGAAAATTATTCTGCCTATCCGGACAAAGCCGGTGTTTACGATTATGAAATTGAATCTCCGATGAGGGCCATTTTTAGTGGTGCTTATGTAATCGGAAAATCAGGATTGATAAGCGTTGATTATGAGTTGGTTAATTATTCATCATCGAAGTTGAAAAATGGAGGGGGTAGTTATAACTATATCGATGAAAACAAAGCCATTGGCAATGCCTACAAAACAACAGGCAACCTGCACATCGGAGGAGAATACCGTGTAAATAAGAATTTTAGCTTGAGAGCCGGTTACGAAAATTTCCCGAGCGTATATAAATCGAGTTACCTGAGTGAAAAAAATCTAAACAGCGATTCGAATTATTCAACCATCGCTGGTGGCTTCGGTTTTAGACAAGGAAGTTTCTTCTTTGATGCCACCTACAAAAAAGTAATGAGCAGCGAGTATTCCAAACTTTATGCGGGGGCCATCGATATGGCCAAATATGAGACCAATCAAAACAGCGCAATATTTACCTTAGGGTACAAGTTTTAGGCCCTAACATTTTATAAGAAAAGCCGGTTAAGCAATTATCCGGCTTTTCTTTTGTTCTGTAACTTCAGGCCTCCAATACTATCGCAGATTAAAGCGCAACTGTTTGGTAAATCAGCCTTAAATTTGTGAGCGGAAAATGGGTTTCGGTTTGGTTTAAGAGTGAACATAATTCTTTTACTGCCTGGTTTGCCCTAGGTGTAGTTTTCCTGTGACCACCGTGAGAACATTTTTACTGCTGTTTCAGGCAGCGACAAACTTGGATGTGTTGTTAATATCGATGTCTGGTGCCCAGTTTCTGACAGCTTTCGGATTTCCCTGAACCAGTGGCCGTTCAACTCGGTTCCCATTTCGCAGAGTCGCAGAGTTACATCGGTGTTATCTTCAAAGCTTCGCTGGCTGCGGGTTTTTCGCTGCATTTATTTCAGGTTTGGACTTTTTTTTAGCCGCCCATGATTTATCGCATACCGGATGCTGCCTTCTGAAATCCCTTCCTCTTTGGCGATGGAACAGGAACTTCGCCCTTGATCAAGTTTCCCCTGTATGCGATCCTCTAGTGTCATGTCACACATTAATTGACTGATAAAGTTTCAATAATTTTATCCTTGCATCCTCACAAGTAAATTGCCATTTTATTTTAGCCTCCTTATTATTTCGATATGTTTGCCAGGCTTGCACTTCCTTTTTCATAGTTTCCATGTTATTAATTCTGCGGTTT
>JANONW010000195.1:0-4191 GCA_031421065.1 Prolixibacteraceae bacterium | reverse complement strand
GCAACCAAAGCAACCCAAGTTTACGATGCCCTTCGGCCAGGAGTGTAAATTCCAATTCGCCTTGTTTATTCTTCAGGAAAAACTCTTCATTTTTCTCAATCACTTTCCCTTCCATGGCCTTTTGCAATATTTCAAGAAGGTTTGCCCGATCACTATCAATTGGCCCTCTGATTGAAGGTAGAAAAGCATGGTCAATAATGTCGAGATAAACCTCTTCGAAGTGCAGGTTACGTAACGCAAACATTGAGCGAAACCCTGGAGCATTGGCCATCATATCCTTTACAGGAATAAACACCGAGTCGAAAGGTTCTTCCATCCAAAGTTTTGTGGAACCTGTAATTTTAGTCTGCTCGGGAGTTGTATTGTGGTTGGTGAGCGATAGTTTAATTGTAGCCTCCTGTCCGGTACTCAATCTACGTTTTACTTCGAACCAACCGCCTGTGCTACCTTTGGTCCGCTTCACCAAACGTCCGATTTGTTTGCCTGCCGGATAAAATACATCATTTATCTTGTGGGCCAAACTTTTTTTGCTTTTGGTAATGTGGCAGGCTGAATATATAGCTTTAAGAATATGCGTTTTACCTGTTCCATTCTCACCAATAAATATGTTTATGCCTTTAGTTGTATTTATATCCAGCGAGTCAAATGCCGTGAAATTATCGAATCGAATTTTTTCAATCATCTTGTATTGTATTTTTAATTATCTGACAAACAAAATTAAAATAAAAACAACTCATACTGATTATTTTAGGCGAATTACAATAAAATACGAATTGCACGAATTGCACGAATTTTTACGAATTACACGAATTATGACGAATGTCACGAATTGTTTTCATCCGGTCAAGTTCTTCCTGATAGATATTGTATTCGTTTGACCGGAACCCGAGATAGATATGTGGGTTGATGTATTCGTTGAATGATTCGTGTGTAAATAGCGAAAGGAATGGGGTAATGCCTGTTCCTCCGGCAATAAATACGGTATTTGTTTTGTTATGCGGCTGCGTAAACAGCTCTCCATAAGGGAGTTTCAATGTAACCAGCTTGCCGGGTTTCAATTCCTGTTGCATACGACTCGTGAATTGTCCTTTAGCGGCATAGGTAATTCTAATTAAATCTTCACCTGGGGCAGATTGCATGCTGAAGCAACGTGATTCGGGCCATTGGCCGGCGGGGTCGTATTCGTCGATGGCAAGGTGCAGGAATTGTCCGGGAGAATACTTAAATGGTTTATCTAATGAACGAAATTCAATGGTATAAACGCCATCAATTTTATTTAGTATAGAAACAATTTCAGTCTTATATTTCTTTGTGATCGCCATTAGCGCCTAATTTTATTGATTTTCGGGCATTTCCCAATAACCGTCTTTTTCCTTACCAATTCGTTTAAGTTTGCTTTTTTCTTTTAAGTCTTTAATTTCTCTAAGAATAGTGCTTTTCGACAACGCTAAATTCCTGGCTATATCCAAAACTGTGATTTTTGAGTTCTGTTTCATCAGATCCATTATTTTCCTGCTCCTATCGGTGTCATTACCGGTGTCATTACCGGTGTCATTACTAATCAATGGTAACTCAACCATAAAAATATCTTCCTCAATAAAAATAACATTATCGCTTCCTGAGTAAGCTTTCGAATATTTAAATACGTTGCGCAAACCGGTGCCCAGTTCTTCGGAACGGCCCATTTGTGTAAATAGTTGTGCCAGGTAGGGGTTTTTAGGGAAAGGTTGAAAGGTGTCAGGGAATAATTGTCCGAATAAATGAGGTTTATTTGCATTTTTAGTTTCAACCCTGTTTTCGTAAATTATGAAAGTTGAAGGGAATGCATTAGTATATTCACGGTGAATAAGCATATTGGCAATAATTTCGCGAAAGATTTTTTCCCGTAATGAAATACGCTGATCGCCTTCCATATAAAATTTGTCGGGTAAATGCTTAGTTACAAAATCCATGAGTTTATCGTAAGCTTCAACAAGGTTGCAACGAATATTTTCACGATCATCGTACCTGTCTAAATTCAGCTTTCGAACCAAAGCGTCTGTTTTGTAATGAGGTAAGGCACTTTGAATTGCTTCATTTTTGCCAAGCAAAAGCAGGGCAGCTAATGTAAAACCTTCATTTCCGGTCGTCAGATCTTTGCGAAACAACCCGGATGTACTAAAGAAATCCTTATCGGAAAGTTCATTCCAAGGATGATCAGGGCGGTTTATTTTAATAATTTTCCTGACCCTCTGCAATAGACCCTTTACAAAATCTGATTCGGAAAGAAAAGGATATATTGTATTTTCGGAGTAAAAAGTATTTTTCCGGATATACATGTTTTTAACCTGATCATCTGATTTTAGCTCGAAATCACCATCGGCACTCCGATCGAAAACCTTGCCATTGCATCGATGCACCTGCGAGGAAACCGGGACAAAAATATAAATGAGCCACTTGCCCTCATAGTTTATAAGCTTTGATTCAAGCAAAAAAGAAGGAGATAATTTTTGGGGATTATTGCTCAGATTGGCAAGATTCTTAACCAAACCATCAGCAATATCAGGCTTGATTCCTTCAACGGTTTTATCGTCGGCAACACCCAGCAACACTATTCCCCCATTGCGGTTCAGAAAAGCGCAGATGGTTTCGAACAGCGTTTCAGGAAGCTTATTTTCGGCTTTCTTGAACTCAACCGAAATTCCTTCTCCCTGTTGTAACAGTTGCCGGATATTAATATTCATATTATAAATAACCTGTTATAAATTCCTCAAGCACGCCTTCCGAATAATCAAACATGTCCTTTGTCAATCCTGGATAAGTACCCAGAAAGAAAGTATTGTTCATGATATAGTCTGTGTTTTCGAGATGATCAGCTATGCGCCAGTTTTGGTTTATAAAGCCGGGCTGTTTGGTGATGTTACCTGCAAATAGGTTCCGGGTTTCAATCAATTTGGCATTGAGGTGACCCGTTAGTTCATCTCGTTTGAAAGGAGAAGAATCTTTCAGGGTAACAATAAACGCAAACCATGCCGGATCGGCTCCTTCGGTGGCTTCGGGAAGAATAAAATACTCAGGATATTTCGTGAAAATTCGCGTCCATTCGTGGAAATTCGTCTTTCTTTTTTCGCAAAACTCAGGAAGCTTTTCAATCTGTGCTGCACCTATAGCTGCCTGGATATCAGTAATTTTTAAATTGTATCCAATTTCAGAATAGACATATTTGTGGTCAAAGCCAAAAGGAAGGTTTCCGAACTGCTGAGAAAAGCGTTTGCCACTGGTGTTGTTTTCTCCTCCGGCGCAATAACAATCACGGCCCCAATCGCGAAATGCGCGGACCAGGCTGGCCAGTTGAGGGTCGTTCGTACAGATGGCACCACCCTCACCTGTTGTGATATGGTGAGCCGGGTAAAATGAGATGGTTGAAAGATGACCATAAGTGCCGGTTTTCTTTCCTTTATATGCACTTCCAAAAGCATCGCAATTGTCTTCAATTACCCATAGATTATTTTCATTGGCTAATTGCATTACAGCATCAATATTGAAGGGATTTCCCAATGTATGTGCAATAAAAATACACCTGGTTTTTGGCGTTATGGCTTTACGCATCATTTCAATATTTATATTGTAGGTTGGGATTTCAACATCTACAAATACAGGGATCAGACCATATTGAATGATTGGTGTAACCGTGGCGGGGAAACCAGCGGCAACTGAAATTACTTCGTCGCCTGGTTTTAGTCTCTTTTCTCCCAGCTTTTCAGAAGTCAATGCTGCGAATGCAAGCAGATTGGCCGAGGAGCCTGAGTTGGTGAGCAGCACATGTTCTATGCCCAGAAATTCGGCTATCTTTTCAGCAAATTCTTCAGAGAAACGACCTTCTGTTAGCCAAAAATCGAGGGAAGCTTCCACTGCATTGATGATTTCTTTTTCATCGAAGACACGTCCGGCGTAATTGACACGGGATTTGCCAGGAATGAATTCTTGTTTTTCGTGAATAGTTTCCATCATTCCATTGACACTGATTCGGGGCAATTTCCGGAGAACTTCAGCAATTTTTGTTTTCTTTAACGCTGCAACTTTTTTGAGTGAAATTCGCTGTGGACTGATGGTGATCAATTTATCGCAGCGAATGATACTTTCCTGTTTAATTGTTCCAGTTTGTAAATGTGTCTGGTTGAACTTTACAGCATACTCACTCCATACATAATT